>CAYQOV010000006.1:0-19866 GCA_964419245.1 uncultured Bacteroides sp.
TCTACAAAGGTACTAACTTTTTTCGCTTACACAGGTTTTTTACTATGCGCCGTATGTGGACGTACTCCGCTTGATATCATCAACGAATATACCATGGAATTTATCAAAGACAGATTAAAACGCTCGGATAAATCCATCAAAGAAATTGCAGAAGAATTCAACTTCCCCAACCAATCTTTCTTTGGAAAATACGTAAAAGCCCATCTCGGTATGACTCCCGTCAATTATCGAATAGAAACGAAAGAACAATTGCCAATCTTTCAATCGTCCTTTCTAGAAACTCCAGAACAACAAACAGATTGATCTTTTCCACCAAGCTTCATTCGAAACGTCAAAAAGACAATGCCATTGTCATTCGTATTCCACTCTTCTGAATATCTGGATGGTTACGATAATTTAATCGCCAAACATAATCTATGCGCAGGAAATTAAAAATATTTTCGATTCCTGCGCTTGCCTCCATATAAGGAGCACGTCCCATCTCATAAGTACAGGCAGGAAAACAGAAAAGTCCTTCACTTCCACTTTTAGCAGGATTATTTTTATCAGTCAAATGCCCCCACAAACCTCTGAAGCAAAACACTTCTCGCCACTTCAGCTTTTTAACTAACGGTAAACGATTCAACAAATTACCATTCATATAATAAGTTATATCCCAAGAAGCATATTCGTCATTAATAAATTCCAAAGCGTTCATATTCGTATATGATTCAGGTTGAATGGTATAAGTCAAATTTGCGTTGGGCAGAATCAGCAACGGATAAGGAACTTTCGTCCACACTTTCCCCATCTTAGCAATAAAATCAATGTAACCAAAAGCTGAAAGCCAAAAGCGCTTTTGCATACCAATATCCGTGCGGTGATAATCATAATCTGAACCTAGAAAATCTTTTTTGGCCATGACATGACTAAAGTTAAATATAAGTGCATCGAAAGTAATTGGTACGCGTAAGTTACGTGTTTGATAAAACTTTTCATTCCGTCCATAACGAAGATGCAACTCCAATGCAGTCATGTCATAGTGATCCGTTGGATTCAATATTCCACCTGTACCTATACGTTGAAAGGCAACATATGGTGTAGCATACTCACGACGATTACGTAAAATCGCATTATATGACCAACCGTTATAATGTTCGCGAGTATAGGTCAACTCCGCTTGTCGCAAATAAGAGATAAAATTATCCTGTTTACGACGTATCATCAGCATCATGTTGTCCTTGCTCGTATACATATAATCTTGCCCCAATTTATTTATGTCATACATATACTCGAAACGCAAAGAATGCATAGGATATTCCTTTCGGAATTCTTTACGGTCATTGAAAGAATATTCCACCAAAGCATCATATTTCATTTTTTCATCCTTAACTCCGTAAGCGACATAACCGTCAAGAAATAACCGTTTGCTGAAAGCCGTAGTTGTAGTCCCACCTACACGCAAGCGCAAACCTTCCAATTTATTATAATTGACGGTAGAATTCATCGGTCCGAACTCAAATTTACTTTTTTCAGGTTCACGATGCGTAGGCATATACCCCGACACAAGAATTGAAAGCGTCTTCATTGTTATTCTATAAGCTGGAACGGCATTGAGTCTTGCCATCAGTTTCTCTGTTGAATTCGGATTGCGATTCTGGGCTTCCGGCGGTCGATGTTCCATCCAAAAATCGTCAGTTTGCCGATGCGAACCCTGAAGTGTGATGACAGGAGCCTGTTCATTAAAAACATGAATCTGTTCTCCGACAGACGAATCAAACGAATGGTTGGAATAAATACTCAAACGACGGGCATACATTCCTTTGGTACGCTCGGTCAACTTAAAATTGACACTGATATCATCTTTGGTAATAATGCGTGTTCCATCTGGCATACGCTCAAATTCTTGTTGAATAGTCAGTCTGGAAACAAAATTTAAATTAATATCTTTAGGTACATTAAGTATGGCACGCTGTACAAAGTAAGTAGAATCAAGCGTAACATAAAGATGTCCTGTAAAACCAAAGGTCTCTGAATTGAAAGGAACAAAACCTAAATCTGCACAGCGACGCCCGTTTACCTGAAGAGTATCCATCAAATAATATTTGTAATAATTAGGACCAATAGTAGATAAAGGACTGACAAATCGTTGCAAAAATAGAGGAATATCGTTTTTAAATATGTCCACTTCACGGAATACTTCACCAAGAAATTGTTGTACACCGTCACTGGAAAAAATTTCATCGACACCTGATGATTTATATCCTCTGATTACTTGTTTTTCCGACTGTGGTGACTTACGATAATAAACAGTTTGCACCTTTTCTTTCTCTGACACGGGCAAAACGGTGATACCATTATCCAGCGTGTCGACAAATTCATCCAAGAAATCAAATTTACCCTTCTTTCCCACTTTCTTGGGCTTTGGTGTATAATCATTCTTTGCAAAAAACATTTTTTCGTAATGATCGTAACTGAAATAATCATGGTCACGAGGATCATTTTCCTTGCGCATATCAATAATGTGATGTACAAATTCAACGGCTGGATTATCTTTCTTACGATATTTTTCCCGTTTGGGCTTAACAGTGACTTCATTCAAAGTAATGCCAGACGGAGCCAAACGGACACACAGTTCGATTGTATTTCCATTGGGAACAATTTGCAATTCTTGGCTGTCATAACCTAAATAGGAGATTTGCAATATAGCAGGTGCATTAGGAACCGAAAATGAAAATTTACCATCTCCATCTGTCGCACCGCCAATACTGGTTCCTTTCAAAATCACCGCTGCATATGGCAAAACTTCACCTGTAATCGAATCGGTCACTACACCCTTCACTCCAGTATGCTGAGCATTTGCAACAGATACGACCATCAAAATCATCAGCCAAAATATAAATTTCCTCATTCCAATTATCTTCTACTTTTCCAATTCTCCATTTATCAGAAATGTCTCTTGCCATTCCCGATAATAGTCAGGTATATCTGTCAAAAGCATTCCCTGTTCATCAATAAACAACTGTGTGGTGTTACCTTCAGCACAGAGAATATTATCGCTTTCCCGATAGATTTTATACGAGTAATCCAATCGAGCTCCAGGATGATAGACATAACATGTGTGTATGACTGCCACATCATTAATAACGAGCGGATGTAAATAACGAATATGCAAATCGTAAAGCGGTGCATAAATTCCAATCCGTTGCATATCGGCATAGCCTATACCTGGGAAATGCCGTCCAAACGATTCTCTCCCATCTTCAAAATACGCTACAAACGAACCATGCCATACACGTCTCATGGAATCAATTTCACAGAAACGAACCGGCACATGACAAATATCTTCCAATAAATTCATTTTCACATCATAGATTGAATATCGAAGGCTTTAGTATCGATTTCGGCATTGAACACATAATTGGAAAAATTATATTGAGTGTAGTTCTCCCCTTTTTCATGGATACGAACACAACGCAGTTCAGCTGCTTTTAAATCTACAACGGCTACACACGAAGTATACATCATACGACGTTTGGCCTTAGCATTTGTCACGATTGGAGAAATTGTTATTATACATGAATCATCTTGTTTGGAAAGACTTACATCTGCAAATTCAGACAAATTGATGTTTTCATCTGTAGAAAGCAATTTACGAAACACGTCCGAAAGTACTTCAAACGGATTGCTTCCCAGCCCTTTTGCCTTGGTAATATGTTGTTTTCCCTCCTTTACCATAATAAATACATCGTCAACAGCAAGCAGCATCTCTTTTATATCAGCAAATACCATACTACAACGATTAGGCTCCTGATAATAAAAATGTCCTGATGTCGTAAGATCCTCTATCAAAGCGGCATTATGCCTGGTTTGAATAACATCTGTCTTCAACGACTGAATACCTCTGAAACGTTCCGCCGCCTTATGAAGTTCTGCTTGTTGTGCCGAAAGTAACTGACAGGCAAACACAATCATCCCCCATATCATATAAATTCTTTTCATATCCGTATTTTTAAGATTCACGTATAAAGCCCTCCGTTAATAGAAATCACTTCTCCTGTAATGTATCCAGCTTCATGCGAAGCAAGAAATCCAACCAGTCCAGCCACTTCTTCAGGTTTTCCAAAGCGCTGAACAGGAATGTTTTTTTTGAGATTTACTGTATCCAGTTCCTCCGTCATATCGGTCTCGATAAATCCAGGAGCAACAGCATTCACTGTAACATTCTTACGTGCCACCTCCAAAGCCAATGCTTTAGTAGCTGCAATCATTCCACCTTTGGCAGCAGCATAATTGGTTTGTCCCGGCTGTCCTTTCAGCCCACTGACACTCGCCAGATTGATAATGCGTCCATATTTATGCACCAACATGGGTTGCAATACGGCTTGAGTTACATTATAAAATCCTGAAAGACTGACATCCAATACTTTATACCACTCTTCTTCCGACATAAAAACAAGTAGATTATCACGACGTACTCCTGCATTATTCACCAGAATTTCAATATAATCATCAGGATGTTCCATTTCCCACGTTTCAATGGCTTTAACCACTTGTTCCCTTTTACTGACATCAAACATCAAGATCTCACCGTCTTGTCCTGTCTGTCGTACCAAATCCAGTGTTTTTTGTGCCTCCAATGCATTGTTTACATAATTGATAAGAATGTCATATCCCATTCTGGCAAGTTTCTCGCAAACAGCTCGGCCTATTCCTCGACTGCCTCCCGTTACTAACGCATATTTTTTCATCGCTATTCTAATATTTTTATTTTTATCATTTATTCTCTAAAACTTTCCATACCATTTCACGTCCTAAGACCTCAGCACAAGTATAAAATGCTGTCAAAGTCACTCCATGCACCCCATGCAATAACAAGTTCTGTCCTGTGAGAAGCAGATTAGGAACAGGAGTACGAGGCGAAAGAAAAGTCTGTAACGGATTGTGAAAATCTTTACGTACTCCATAAGCACTACCTTCAGGAACAAGTGTATAGTCACGCCAAGTCAAAGGAGTACTGATGTAGTTCAATATTTGCCCTTTCAACTCTGGCAAGAACTGTTCCACTAAAGTGATGCATTCTTCTGCCATGCTTTCTTTCATACATCTGTATGATTCTCCACGTCGTCCCACCATCGTACGGTCCCAAGCTTGACATTGTTTCCATGTCATGGGAGTAAGCAAATCTACTTGCTGTGTATATTCGCTTCCATCTTCAGGGACTCTACAACTGACAAGTACCCCACTTACAGGACGATTGTCCTGATGGAATGTCCAAACATCCTGCTTCCGATAAGCATAGAGATTATAATTGAAATAACGCAAACTGCGTGGACGAACACAAAGCGACACTGTAAACATGCCGAATGTATTCTCAAGTCCGGCTATACGGTTACGGAAAAGAGGCCTTATCCGACTGCTTTGCTTTATCAGACGGCAAGTTTGCGCGGGATGAATATCGCTGATAAAAAGAGATCCTTCATAGCATTCGCCATTGGAACAGACGACGTATGCCAAGCGACCATCCTTCTCCATCAGTTCCTGCACCTGGGCATTGCAAATGATTTCACCTCCCAATGCACGGATTCCATCGGCCAATGTATCGACAATCAACGACCCACTACCTTTCAGGCGCCAACTGCTCTCGATAAAGCTACTGTTTCCATGCAGAAAGGTAAACAAGGGAAGCGACTCTTTCCTGAGTTCCATCTTCAACGAGGTTCCACTAAGAACATCGATCAACAAAGGATCCTGAAAATTCTCCTTCAAGTATTCCCAAGCACTGATTGCCATGTGTTCCGGCAACAAATCGGCACCTATGCCATCGGGACTGAGAACAGCCAACTGCTGGGCCGCAGATTGTTTCAATAGTTCTACATAGCGGTGTAAGGCCGCACGCTCGGCAGGAAAATCATCGGCAAGACGCTGATAAAAGTCATCATATCCTTGGGCAAAAGCAAACACTCTGTCACCAATGGCCACACGATCAAATCCGTCAGCATCCAAACGATACCACGGCAAATCAAGCAGGCTCAAATATCCAAAAGCGGCATGAAGAGATTGTCCTTCATCCAGTCCACCGACATAATGAAAACCTGTATCAAAAATATGACCGAGACGCCGATACCCTTGCAAACAGCCACCCGGTTGCGCCCCTTGCTCCAACAGAAGGACACGACGTCCATTGCGTGCAAGAATATATCCACACTCCAGTCCGCCCAATCCGCTACCAACAATGATTACATCGTATTTCATGCCTGCCCTCCTTTCCTATTCAACCAGCGATAAATTGCAGGCTGAACGACATATGATAATACCACCGCTGACACCAAACCTACCAATGTAGAGAAACCGACAGAACGAATGGCCGGATGACTAGCAAAAAGCATGGAACCAACCGTAACAATCAGAATGATTGCACTAAAAAGAATAGCCGTCTTGTGATAGCTCAACAAGCGTGTATTTTTTTTCTCTACCAATGAGGCCATTCATTACAAATATGCTGTAGTCCACACCTATACCAAAAATGAATGTCGAAATGATGATGTTGATGAGGTTGAACTTCATGCCAAACAAAACCATCGCTCCAAGAACAATCAACCAACTCAACAAAATTGGGAAAAAGCCTATCAGGGTATTTTTCAAATTGAAATGAAAACTGAATAACAGCACCACAAAAACAAACAGCATAGACACCCATTGCAGCACATTAAAATTCTCGTTCATGCTGATTAGCGTATCCGTAGTATAATAATATGTATCAAGCACCAAAAGATTGGGTACGGAAGCGATAACGTCACAAATACGGTAGTAATCGCTTGTTTTACCACGCACTACATCATTCGCACAACGTACCGATGTAAAGCAGAGATATTCGCCGTCGTAGGACTGCTCCATCAACGTGGAGAGATAACCCTGCGGAATAATTCCGGCCTCATACAAGGCATCCGGCTCGTAATCTGCTCTAGCGCAATCGAAGAATGGTTGGAAAGCTTCCGAACGCAACCCTGCCTCCGGCGCTGTTTCGTTTATCAAGCGGCGAACAGATGACAGACGTTCGTCTGTCCAATAGCCTTTCCATGCGTCTATACGCTCCTGTTGTATCCGCAAGGGGATAAAAATCTTTTCCGAATGGGTATAACTCTTCACCAACCCTATTTTTTGCAAAGAGTCGAGCTTATGTGAAAGTATACCCAAGTTAGCTATCGCTTCCTCCATGTTTTTCCCCGTGGCAGCAAAATATTTTTGCTTGTCTGCAGCATACGTTTTGCTACGAAGCAGGTTCTCAGAGTGGGTAGTCAAGGCTGCTTTGTAACCTAAATTGTGCATATCAGCATCAAACTGAGTACCACAAACCAAATAACTGACCAAACAAACGACAGTCACTATACCAATCCCTGCCAGCAGCCATTTCTTTTTATGAAACGGATAAACATTAATTCTATCAATAACAGCAAATACCCTATGATTCACCTGTTCAGTACCCGGACGAAGTAACTGTGGCAAGAAAACAAGACTAAAAATAGTAGTTCCAACAATGGCAAAGGCTGCAAACAGACCAAAGTCTTGTAATAACGCCGTGTCAATAAAAATAAGTCCCATGAACGAACCGATTGTGGTAAGGCATCCCAGGCATACTGGCTTTACCTGATCGCGAAGCAGCTGTTCAGGATTGCCAACATATTTATAGTGAGTCAAGACATGCAACACATAACTCATTGCTACTCCAAGCACTACCGCTCCAATACCTAAAGCCAAGAGCGAAAACTCTCCCTTCAAAAAATACATTGCAGTCAGTCCGAACAAAGCGCCAAACAGGACGGGAAGCAGTAGCAAAGGAATGGTATCGCGATTGCGAAAACAAACAGACAAAAATACCAATACCAACAGCATCGAACCTCCGACCGTAACTATCAGGTCGCTTTTGATTTGGGCAGCATTATAGTAACCGCTTGCCGGAGTTCCATGATAACTGACACGTACGTCGGGGAAGGTAATGGCAAAATCCTCAACCAATTCGTTCAGCACATCGAACAAAACAGAACCTTGCCCTGTATTGGTCGCCGAATAGTGTGGAGTCAAAAAAACCACACACACGGTGGAATCGGAAACAAAAAAGTGTCCGTCAACAATGCGATAACTACCAGCCCCATCCTTGGATAAATGCTCCATCTGGCCTGCCAGCAAGCTACGCAGGCCTATCGGATCCATCTGTATCAATTCAGGAAACATCTGCCCAAAATCGCCTGTCAGATCCCGACGATTCTGAGGCATCTGGCACTTCATGTGCTCAACTGTCAGCATCGAATCTATACGCGTATAAAAAGCTGTATCGATATAAGCTGGAAAGTGACCAGTAAAGTAATCGACAACATCGGGTAGCAAATCCTCAGAAAGAGAATAGAATACGTCGTCAACCAATTGCCCATCTTCACCATATATAGCGTTCCTTGCTTGCAACGAATCTACAAAAATATCGCATACCTCAGCAATATGCTCTGCAGAAACTTCCTCCTTACCCTCAAAGAGTAAAAATGTCTTATCTTTAATACGCAAGTTGGCAAATGCCAATTTGGTACTTCCATCCTCGTTTCTCGATACAGGAAACAGTTTATTTAAATCCTCCTCCAAATGAATTTGTGAGGCAAAATAACCGCAAAAAAGAAACGCTCCCACCATCATGCTCCAAAAGGTCGCCCGATGAGAACGAAGATACTGATAGATATGGATACAAAGTCTTGTCATACAGTCATATTACCTTTATATTCCATATAAATATGTTCTGCGTCGGCTATAGTGGCAACAATACTATAGCCCGCTTCCATAAGCTCCAGCTTGAGCCAGACAACCAATTCAGAGCATATAACCGGAGTAGCTAATGCAATCAGTCTACACTGACGAATATACCCGACGCGCAGAGTTTTTCCTACTAACCGTTCGGCGCATTCTTTCACAATCTGCATGCTGCATACACCTGGGCAGACAGGGTGGCCAGGAAAATGGCCAGTATATATGTCACACTCCTTCAACAAGGCTATTCTGAAAGTACTGCCATTCTCATCTGTACTTCTGTCAATTAAATTGTAATAATACCCCTCAAGTTTCATATCCCTTTTCCTTACTCAAAAATATTATTCATCGCCCGGCTGAACAAATATCTTCATCTGTGTATTTGCCACCACTTCACCATCTATACGGCTTTCTCCTGTCACCAATGTTACCCCATTCACTTCCGTACCTAATCTGACTATTGTATATAACTTGTCACCTATATGTGGACGGCGATAACAATGAAAATGCTTAATCTCGCCAATGTAACCAACAGGAGGTCTTTCTGCTCCAGCCAGGACAGCCATATAGCCGGCCAGTGCAGATGCCGACTGGGCCATATGTTCTATCAAACCTGTTTCTTCCAACAGTCCGTCTACACCTATAAACAGATTGTCGGGGCGGATGGTGAAACAAGTAGTTGCTTCCTCACCATCTGCTTCCAACAACTCATCTACCATCAGAATAGGAGTGCGTTGCGGAATAAGCTCCTTTATACAACACTTGTTCATTCGTTCGGAAGATGTGACTCGATGTAGTCATACAGGTTATTGAAAGTCTGTATATTGCGCAATTCTGTTACAGGAATTTTCACTTTATACACCTGTTGCATCAGCGCTACAAGGTCCACCAGACTCAGACTATCCAGGTTCAGGGTTTCTTTCACATTTGCATCTGGCAACAGTGTCTCAGCCTTTACTTCGAATTCTTCTGCCAATAAAATGTTTACTTGCTTTACAATCTCTTCACGTGTCATGTCATTCAATATTAAGAAATTTACATTATAAGCTTTTCACAATAAGTGTCGAATTGGTTCCTCCAAAGCCAAAAGAATTGGAAAGGAACATGTCAAAATGGACTTCCTTCCGCTCGGGCAAAACGTGGATACAAGCAGTTTCTTCATCTGGATTTTCAAAATTGAGATTTCCGGCAATAAAATCATTTTTCATCATCAGCATCGAATAAATCAGTTCGCTTGCACCAGCCATCCACATTTCATGTCCGGTCTGACCTTTGGTTGATGTCACAGGTACTTGCCAGTCGCCGAATACACGAGCAATAGCCTGCGCCTCGCGAGCATCGCCAATACGAGTCGATGTAGCGTGCGCATTGATATAACCTATTTCCTTGGGTGTTACACCACTGTGCCGTAGACAAGCTTCCAAAGAGCGGACGGGTCCTTCGATGTTGGGTGTCGAAATATGATCGCCATTACCAGAAAAACCCCAGCCAACGATTTCGCCCCATATCGGAGCACCTCGTCGCACGGCATGTTCGTAACTCTCCAGAACAACGGTTGCCGCACCGCCACCCGGTACCAGCCCATCACGATCGCGATCGAAAGGACGACTGGCACAGGCAGGATGGTCCTCACGGACAGAAAACGACTGTATGCCATCGAATGCCGCCACACTGTACAGATTAGCTTCCTGCGCGCCACCGCACACGACACATTCCTGTAAACCATTCCGAATGAGCAACGCTGCCAGTCCTATTGACTGAGATCCTGATGCACATGCTGCAGAAGCCGTCAGATTGATACCTTTCAGACGGAACAAACAAGCTAAATTCATCGTCACCGTAGAATTCATCGATTGAAAGATGGCACCACTGCCGCAGGCTGCCGTATCATGAAACTCACGAAACTTGTCGAGTGCATGCATCGTGGCTTCAGCGACAGAATCATTGCCATATATCAAACCGACTTCGTGATGGTCCATGTAGTCGGCATCCAGCTTTGCATTCTCCAACGCTTGCCTCGTAGCCATATAAGCATATTGTGCCTCTTCGGGCATAAACTGGCGTTGGTTGCGAGGAATGAATGGTTTCAAATCGGGTTTGGGCACATCGGCACACAAGGCTGAGCGGAACCCCAAAGACTTGCGCTCGGCATTGAAAACAATGCCACTCTTACCTTTATAAAGAGAATCGCGCACTTCATCCAATGTCGTACCGAGACAGGACCAAATGCCCATACCTGTAATAACTACTCTCTTTTCCATATATAAATTCTTTTATTCTGAGCTATTCATGTTTCATAAATCTTTCTTGTAACATCTTCTGCGCTTGACTATGGAAGGGTTCAGCGGTTTCCATTGCGAGAGCTCACGTACATTACTTTCCAACTGAGGACCGGTTTCCGCCCAACGGTATCCAAGTTTGTTGTACACAGGGATCAGATCGGCAAAGAACAAGGCATTCACTCCCAATCCTTGATAATCGGGGTGTACGGCCACAAGCAGAAGTTCCGCTTTATCCTCGTGTTTCCATTTAAGAGCACGCACCAGATGATACCATCCTGTAGGAAACAATCGGCCACGTGACTTCCGTAAAGCATAAGACAAGCTTCCCATTGTAATAGCCACACCTACCACTTGTCCTTCCTCGTTTTCTATCACAGGCAGCATGCGTTTATCCATCAAAGGCACGTAGTGTTTCAAGAAAGAATCTATCTGTTTGTCTGTCAATTCCGTATATCCAAACAAAGGTGAATAGGCAAGATTCAGCAGATCGAATACTTTCTTTCCATAGCCACGCTTGAAAATATCCTTATCTGTAAGTTTCCTGACTTTCAAGCCAAACATTTCTTTCGACAAACGGGCGACACGTTCATATTTGGCGGGAACCGTAAGAGGCACATCAATACGTATCTGTACCCAATCGACCTCCTTCTGGTAACCTAATGCTTCCAAATGTTTGGGATAATAGGGCGGATTATAGATTGTTATCATAGAACCCATCTGATCAAAATCCTCGACAAGCATCCCTTCTTTCTCAAAATCCAAAATACTCATCGGCCCTTGTATGTGTGTCATACCCTGCTCACGCCCCCACTGCTCGACCGCTTCCAGTAAAGCTTTGGACACATCCATGTCGTCAACAAACTCGATGAATCCAAATCGGACATTCTTCGTATTCCACTTTTGGTTAGCATGTGAGTTTATGATTCCGGCAATGCGCCCCACAGGTTTATCTGATTCATCGTAAGCCACAAACGGTTGAATGATAGAATACTCCAATCCCATATTCTTTGCCGGATCGAAGGCTTCACGGGTATCCATCTCCAGATCTGGGACATAATAGGGAGAATCGGCGTACAACATATCTGTCAACCGAACAAAATCGTCCATCCGACGTTTCGTATCTGCTTTTTTCACAATAACATGTTTCATTCTCCAATTTATCTCCTCAAATCAAAAATAATACAATATTTTTACCATTCAAGTCAATGAATAATTTATAAAAACAGTAATCTTCATCTATCTGGCGAAGTCTACATAGGCAAAGATTCTGTCTGCAAAAGACCTTCGGAAAGCCATATAAGCTTCCTTTTGCTTCAATCATAAACTATCCGGCTTAAAACTTCGCCGCAAAATTAGGCATAAACCTGCATTCGCATGTGTCCAATTTTCCAGAAATAAAAGTCTATAATTCTCCAATTCTCATCAAATGAAACCCATTGGAAAAACGAATCGGCAAACATGGCGTATACAGACATCAACTTCAGCCTCGTAAAGTACCACTTTAGATTGCTAAAGAGGAACTCTACGGAGCTAAAGAAAGAGTCGGAGCAAATGATGAATGGAACCGCCCTTTAAGGAACAAGAAGGGCCGCAAACAAAAAAGCAATGCTTTGCAGGAAGAAAGACATTGCTTTCTTCATCACAAAACATTGCTTTCTATTGAATAATGTAACCTTCACCGCAGTATGTTATCAGACAATGTGTTGCGGTGAAGTCTCACAATAAATTTCCGTCTGCGATAATTTTAAGATTACCAGGAGTAACTGAAGCCGAAACCAAGCGTCTCAGTGGCCTGCAAATAATTGTCACCTACCGTAGGACTCGTACTGTCATCGAAACGGGCTAATACATACAATTTGGCCGACAGGAAACGCGTCAAAATAAAGTCCAGATTCGTTTCCCATTCAGCACGTACCCATTTGTAAATCGTCAGATAGTCCAGACGAGTAGCCAGTTTGATGGAAGAAATAATGGTCCAAGAAAGATTTGTTTGGATCTGCGAACCGAAATTATGCTTCACTCTAGAGCCTTCATCCAGGCCATAGCTGGTCTCATCCACTTTTTTATTTCCTACATAACGCATCGTATGGGTAAAAGGCGCCAAGAACACAGACAACTTATATTTTGACTTTTCCAGTTTATAGTCCATACCGATACTGGTCGACCAATCGAACGGAGCCAAGAAGGCGGCTTTCAAATCCATGCTGTTACTTCCATAAGAATTGAGCACCTGTGTCTTCAATTCCGTGGAGATGGTATAGTACCATTTTGAAATCGCTTTGATACCCATTTTGCTGTACAGGTGCAGCTGGTCGCTGGTTACCAGAAAGTTGTGGCACGTATCCGAAGGTGCCGAATTTACATTTGTCTTCACTTCCAGCAAGTTTTCCCATTCGACGCGTACATGGTCGTTGTAATTGGCCTTCAGCAGCAGATTGACCAGCACCGCATTCGAGCTTTCACCGCCTTTGTACCAGTTCTTCGATATGCTATTCTGAGAGAATTGTAACGAACTACTGCCCGATGTAACCCACCAGTTGGGCTTTCGGATAATGACTCCGGGCTCTTCGTTAATGTCGATGTGTTTCTTCTTGATCAGTTTCGTGACCGAAGGCTTGGAAGAGGCTTCTTTTTGAATATCGTCATTATAACTCGGTCCCATCATCACTTCATCTTCCGTCAGTACCACTTGTTTCGAACAAAACGGGTAGGCGGCAAGCAGCGCACGGTTCACAATCTCGTTGGCTTGCTCAATGGCTTTAAAAGGTTGCGGATCGAAGAAAAGCTGCTGCGGTGTGGAAGCTGTCACCGAATCATTCCACAACGAAGGCTTCCACTTCAACTGAGAAATCTGTGCCATCGGCGCGTAATAGAACGTAAAGGGCAAGAACATGCGGAAGTATTTGGGATCGGGCGCAATATAACGCTCAGGGGTAGCCGGATCGTTCAGGTAATACAAGACGCCCAAATTCTTTTCATACAAGATAGACACTGTATCCAATGCCATCTCCGAGGTACCCTCTACAGGTCTCAACTTGAGGACACAATAGCGGGAAAGAAATTCCGATAATTGTGGTTGATTCTTCTTGTTCTTCTCTTCTCTTTTCTTTTTTCCCTTTACGCCCTCAGACACCGTATCCTGACGCACCGTATCTGCCCGCACAACTGCCGACGACAAAGAATCGGCCTTCAACGAATCCGCCTGCAAGGGGATAGCGGACTGTACGGAGTCTGCCTGTAACGAGTCTGTCCGCAAAGAGTCCGGCCGGACAACAGGTACCAGCGAAACCAGTGTATCCTGCTCCGAAAGTCTGTCCTGAACAAGCGTATCCACCACCCGCGGAGAGGCGAGCCATTCATTTTGTGTCACAGAGACTTGTGCCGAAACTGACAGGGACATCATCACTGACATTGCCCAAACGCCAACATATCTATTCTTCATAAAACTCATAAAATCAATAAAGCCCTAAAATCCATGAATCGGGCACAAATTTAGCTTAAAATATTTACTTCCTCTTCTTTTTTTTATAATTTTGCAGCTTAAAATGCGAATGGGGTCGGCAGACCTTCTGAGGATAACCGATATAACATATTAAAAACCTATATAATTGTGGGAGAAACAAAGTATATTTTCGTCACCGGTGGGGTTGCCTCTTCTTTAGGCAAAGGAATCATTTCCTCTTCCATCGGAAAATTGCTGCAAGCAAGAGGTTATAAAGTAACCATCCAAAAGTTTGATCCGTATATCAACATCGATCCGGGTACGCTGAATCCATACGAGCACGGCGAGTGCTACGTAACCGTGGATGGACACGAAGCCGACCTCGACCTGGGACACTACGAACGCTTCCTGGGCATCCAGACTACCAAAGCCAATAATATCACGACGGGACGCATCTACAAAAGCGTCATCGACAAAGAACGCCGCGGAGATTATTTAGGGAAAACGATACAGATCATCCCTCACATCACGGACGAAATAAAACGTAACGTGAAGCTGCTGGGCAACAAATACAAATTCGACTTCGTCATTACCGAAATCGGCGGAACCGTGGGCGACATCGAATCGCTGCCTTATCTGGAAAGTATCCGACAGCTGAAGTGGGAGCTGGGCAAAGACGCCTTGTGCGTACACCTGACCTATGTACCCTATCTGGCAGCCGCCGGCGAGCTGAAGACCAAACCCACCCAGCACTCGGTCAAGGAACTGCAAAGCGCCGGTATCCAACCGGACATCCTGGTGCTGCGTACCGAACATGAGCTGAGCCTGAACCTTCGCAAGAAGGTCGCCCTGTTCTGCAACGTGGACGAAGAAGCCGTGGTACAGAGTATCGACGCACCGACCATTTACGAAGTGCCTATCCTGATGCAGGCACAGAAGCTGGACGAAACCATCCTGAAGAAAATGGGGCTCCCCGTGGGCGATACTCCGGGACTTGGCCCCTGGCGCAGCTTTCTGGAACGCCGCCACAAAGCAGAGAAGACCGAACCCGTACACATCGCACTGGTGGGGAAATACGACCTGCAGGATGCCTACAAGTCTATCCGCGAGGCCCTTTCGCAGGCAGGAACCTACAACGACCGCAAGGTGTCCGTAGACTTCGTGAACAGCGAGAAGCTGACGGATGAGAACATCGCCGAGGTCCTGAAAGGCATGGCGGGCGTACTCATAGGCCCCGGATTCGGCGAACGCGGCATCAACGGCAAGTTTGTAGCCATCAAATATGCACGCACGCACAACATCCCGACATTCGGCATCTGCCTGGGTATGCAATGCATCGCCATCGAGTTTGCCCGCAATGTGCTGGGATATGCCGATGCCAACTCACGCGAGATGGACGAAAAGACGCCCCACAACGTCATCGACATCATGGAAGAGCAGAAGTCCATCACCAACATGGGCGGAACCATGCGACTGGGCGCCTACGAGTGCGTGTTGCAGAAAGGAAGCAAAGCCTGCGAAGCATACGGCACCGAGCACATCCAGGAACGCCACCGCCACCGCTACGAGTTCAACAACCAGTACAAGGCCGAGTACGAGGCCGCCGGAATGAAGTGTACGGGCATCAATCCGGAGTCCGACCTGGTGGAGATCGTAGAAATCCCGGCCCTCCGCTGGTATGTAGGCACGCAGTTCCACCCGGAATACAGCAGCACAGTGCTCCATCCGCATCCGCTGTTCGTGTCTTTCGTAAAGGCGGCGATCGGCTATCACGAAGACGAGAAGAAACAGACAAACGACTAATTCATCCTATTAACAGAAAAGACTCCAATGGATAAGAATACCATTACCGGACTGGTGCTGATAGCAATCCTCCTGGTCGGATTCAGTCTCTTGAGCCGACCCAGCAAGGAGCAGCTGGAAGCCCAGCAACGCTACTACGACTCCATCGCACTGGTACAACAACGCGAAGCCGACCTGAAAGCCAAAGCCGAAGCGGCACTTGCCAACGAGAAAGCGGAAGCCGTCAACGACTCCACTTCCGTGTTCTTCCACGCGCTCGAGGGACAGGACGAAAAGGTGACCATCCAGAACGACGTGATGGAACTGGCGGTCCGCACCAAAGGCGGAACGCCGTTCTCCGTGACCCTCAAGGAATACATGGAGCAGGACAAAAAGACACCGCTCACCCTCTTCAACGGCGACGATACCGACCTCAACTTCCTGTTCTACAACAGGCGGGAGACCATCCAGACGCAGAATTATTACTTCAAGGCTGTCAATCGCACGGACAGCACCCTCACCATGCGCCTGGCTGCCAGCGACGACAGCTACATCGACTTCAACTACGCCCTGCGCCAAGGCTCTTACCTGGTAGATTTCAATATCCACGCCGTGGGCATGGAGAACCTGCTGGCTGCCGGAAACAACCACGTCGACATCGAGTGGTCGCAGCGCGCACGACAGATTGAGAAGGGCTACACGTACGAGAACCGCCTGGCCAAGCTGACCTACAAAGTCAGCGGAGAAGGGACGGACTACCTCTCGGCCGCCAAAAACGACGAGAAGGAAGTGGCCGAGCCCCTGAACTGGATTGCCTTCAAGAACCAGTTCTTCTCGTCGGTCTTCATCACGGACGCCAACTTCGGGAAAACAAAGCTGACTTCCAAGATGGAAGCGCAGGGAAGCGGATACATCAAGGACTACTCGGCCGAGATGAACACCCTGTTCGACCCGACGGGAAAGGAGCCCACGCAGATGTACTTCTACTTCGGCCCCAACCACTACAAGACGCTGACCGCGCTGGACAAGGGCCGCGACAGCGACTGGGAGCTGAACAAGCTGGTCTACCTGGGCTGGCCGCTGTTCCGATGGGTGAACAAATGGTTCATCATCAACATCTTCGACTGGCTGTCGGGCTGGGGACTGAGCATGGGCATGGTGCTGCTGCTGCTGACGCTCATCGTGAAGGCCGTCGTCTTCCCCGCCACGTGGAAGACCTACCTGTCATCCGCCAAGATGCGCGTGCTGAAGCCGAAAATCGACGTCATCAACCAGAAGTATCCCAAGCAGGAGGACGCCATGAAGAAGCAGCAGGAGATTATGACCCTCTACAGCCAGTACGGCGTCAGCCCCATGGGCGGATGCCTGCCGATGCTCATCCAGATGCCGGTGCTCATCGCCCTGTTCATGTTCATCCCCAGCGCCATCGAGCTGCGCCAGCAGGGATTCCTCTGGGCCGACGACCTGTCGACGTATGACGCCTTCGTCACCTTCCCGTTCCGCATCCCGTTCCTGGGCGACCACCTGAGCCTGTTCTGCGTGCTGATGACGGTGACGAACCTCCTGAACACGAAGTACATGATGCAGCAGCAGGACACGGGCGCCAACCCGCAGATGGCCGCCATGAAGTGGATGTCCTACCTGATGCCCGTCATGTTCCTCTTCATCCTGAACGACTATCCGTCGGGGCTGAACTATTATTACTTCATCTCCACCCTCATCAGCGTGGTGACCACCCTCGTGCTGCGCAAGACGACGAACGAGGCGAAGCTCCTCGCCCAGCTGGAGGCCAACAAGAAGGACCCCAAGAAGATGAAGACATCCGGCTTCGCCGCCCGCCTGGAGGCCATGCAGAAGCAGCAGGAGGAGCTGATGAAGCAGCGGCAGAACCGCAAGTAGAAGACGTACATAACGGCGCCCCCGCGGAGGCGCAATGACAAATCCGACGCAGACGACGCGGATGACACAGATTCTTTCCCATTGATTCGTGTCGTCCGCGTCATCCGTTTCAAGACCCAACCGAAAACAAGAATCCCTATGCAAACGACCCCGACCACCCACTATACCAACAAGCAAATCTGGCTCATCGCCTACCCCATCCTCGTCAGCCTCCTCATGGAGCAGATGATCGGGATGACCGACACCGCCTTCCTGGGCCGCGTGGGCGAGGTGGAGCTGGGCGCCTCGGCCATCGCCGGCGTGTTCTACATGGTCATCTTCATGGTGGCCTTCGGCTTCAGCATCGGCACGCAGATACTCATCGCCCGCCGCAACGGCGAGGGACGCTATGCCGAGATAGGGTCCCTGTTCTACCAGGGCATCTACTTCCAGACGGGGCTGGCCGCCGTGCTGTTCCTGCTGTCCTACTGCTTCTCGCCCCTGCTGCTGAAGCGCATCATCGCCTCGCCGCAGATTTACGAGGCGGCCACGGACTACCTGCACTGGCGCGTGTTCGGCGCCTTCTTCTCGTTCAGCGCCGTCATCTTCCGCGCCTTCTTCCTGGGCACCACGCAGACGCGCACGCTGACGCTGAACTCGGTCGTCATGGTCGTGAGCAACGTGGTGTTCAACTACCTCCTCATCTTCGGCAAGCTGGGCCTGCCCGCGCTGGGCATCGCCGGAGCCGCCATCGGCTCGTCGCTGGCCGAGGGGGTGTCGCTCGCGTTCTTCGCCGTCTACACCCGCTGCCGCATCGACTGCCGCAAGTACGGGCTCGACCGCATCCCGCGGCTGCAATGGGCGGTGCTGCGGCGGATGCTCGACGTGTCGTTCTGGACGATGTTGCAGAACTTCCTGTCGCTGTCCACGTGGTTCCTGTTCTTCCTCTACATCGAGCACCTGGGCGAGCGGGCGCTGGCGGTGACGAACATCATCCGCAGCGTCAGCGGCATCCTGTTCATGGTGATGATGGCCTTCGCCTCGACGTGCGGCTCGCTGGTGAGCAACCTCATCGGGGCGGGCCGGGCCGACAGCGTGCGCCCCACCATCCGCCGGCACATCCGCCTGGCCTATGCCTTCGTCCTGCCCCTGGCCCTGATGTTCGCCCTCTTCCCGGAGGTCATCCTGAGCGTCTACACCGACCTGCCCGAGCTGCGCCGGGCGGCGGTGCCCTCGCTGTGGGTCATGTGCTCCACCTACCTGCTGCTGGTGCCCGCCAACGTCTACTTCCAGGCCGTCTCGGGCACGGGCAACACGCGCACGGCGCTCTGTCTGGAGCTGGCGGTGCTGGTCATCTACACGGCCTACATCACCTTCACCATCCTCTACCTGCGCCTCGACGTGGCGCTGTGCTGGACGGCCGAGCTGGTCTACGCCGCCTTCATCCTGCTCTTCTGCCGCCGCTACATCGGCCGCGGCAACTGGGCGGAGAAGCGCATCTGAGCCCCGCTTCCGCCGTTTTTTGCGCCCGCCGACAATTTTTTTTGCCCAAAATGGCGGGATTTACCGGAGAAATTGTTACATTTACGGCTGACAATCGGGAGTTTCAGCCCGAAAACCGCGGCGGACGGGGCAAAACTCGGGAGTTTCAGCCCGACAACCGTGGTGGACGGGGCAAAACTCGGGAGTTTCAGCCCGACAACCGTGGTGGAC
>CAYQOV010000006.1:19966-78631 GCA_964419245.1 uncultured Bacteroides sp.
CTCGGGAGTTTCAGCCCGACAACCGTGGTGGACGGGGCAAAACTCGGGAGTTTCGTCCGAAAACCGTGGTGGACGGGGCAAAACTCGGGAGTTTCAGCCCGACAACCGTGGTGGACGGGGCAAAACTCGGGAGTTTCGCCCGAAAACCGTGGTGGACGGGGCAAAACTCGGGAGTTTCTACCCGACAACCGTGGTAAACGGGGCAAAACTCGGGAGTTTCGGGCTCCGCCCACGACAAAACAGAGAAAAAACATAGTTAACTGAATTAATAACCTTAAAATTTAATGTAACATTATGGCAGTTCAACAAATCACAGAGTTAGCCACGACGCACATGACCCTCGGCGCCCACAACAAGTTCAACATCGACGTGAACAACGCCATCATCCTGGCCACCGCCGTCGCGCTCCACGTGGAAAAATACGCCACCCTCTATGCGCAGAAGATTGAAGAAGAAAGCCGCATCGTCAACCGGCAGACCGCCCTGGCGAGCACCGTCGACGTCAGCGCCGCCGACCGCCAGCGCGACTCCGCCGTGGGCGTCATCATGAACCTGACCAACGCCCACACCACCTCCATCATCGCCGAGAAGGCCGACGCCGCCAAAAAGCTGCGCCAGCTGCTCGCCCCCTACAAGGGCATCGGCAACCACGCCTACCAGAAGGAGACGGCGGAGATTAACGGCATGGTCGCCGTCCTGACCACCGGCGACGGCGCCACCTACGCCGCCACCCTGGGCATGGACGATGAAGTGGACGCCTTGAAGCAGGCCAACGCCGCCTTCGAGGAGGCCTACGCCCGCAACCAGGAAGAGGCCGCCACGCTGGCCGCCCTGCAGAGCGTCGACACCAAGGAACTGCGCGCGCAGGTCGACGCCCTCTACCAGCAGATTGTCCTGACGGTGAACGCCGTCGCCGTCCTCCAGCCCACGGACGAGGTGAACGCCTTCATCCAGAAGGTGAACGGCATCATCTACAAGGCCGAGCAGGAGATGGGCGCCTCCACCGCAAGCAAGCCCCTGCCCGACACGCCCGGCACCGGCGACGACGGCTCCTCCACCGACCCCGACACGGGCGACGGCGACGACCAGGGCGGCAGTCCGCTGTAAGCCCCGCGCCACGCAAACCGAAAAAGGGTGCCTCCATCCGCGATGGGGGCACCCTTTTTCCGTTCTTCCCGCTCGGGCGCGTCTCAGCGCATCCCGCCCGGCAGCTCCGCCGGCGGAAGCAGGATGCGGCGGCCGAAGACAGGCTTGCGCACGTCCGGCATCCGGCTGAACCGCTGGCCGAGGCCGCGCGTCAGCGGAGAGAAACTTCCGTCGTACGGAAATCCCGCCGCAATCAGCGCCTCAAGCAGCAGCGGCTCGGCGATGTCGCCCAGCTGGATAGCCAGCAGCGGCTCGTCCTCCACCTCCACGTCGGGCACCATGCCGTCCGGCATACAGGGAGTCTCGCCGTCGGCATTCTGGTAGATGCTCACCATCACGTAGATGCCCCAGTCCTCGATGGCCTTCGGACACGACTTGTAAGCCTCCTTCGCGGCCAGCATCCAGCCCGTGCAATACTTGCCGTGCGTCTGACTGCCGATGAGCTGCACGTCCATGTAAGGCATCAGCCCGCCCAGCAGCGCCTCCGACGCCGACGCCGAACCGCTGCCTATCAGGCCGTACACCTTCTTCAGGCCGATGTTGGCGTCCTTGGTGCTGACCGTCTTCGTCACTTCCCCGTCCGTGTACTCAAACTCCGTGGCGAAGCGCGTCTCCAGGCTGTAGCCCAGTTTCCGGTACTCCTCCGTCAGGTAGTCGTTGTAGTCCTCCTGCTCGAACACCAGCTTCTGGTCCACCGCCTCCTGCGGGGCGAAGAGCGACGCCAGCACGTTCTCCGTGATGACATATCCGCCGCCGTTGTAGCGCAAGTCGAGCACCAGCTCCTCCACGCCCGCCGCCTTGAACTTGCGGGCCGTCTCCACCAGCTTCTCGATGGAGTGGAGGTCGAAGCTGGAATAGGCCAGATAGCCCACCTTCTTCCCGCCGAACTCGTAGATGGAGTCGCAGAGGACGGGGTCCTCGTAGCAGGTCCTGGCAACGAGCTCGACGGACTTGTCCTGGCTGTAGATGGTATTGGTGGCGGCGTCGAATCGGCCCAGGTCCGCCTTCAGCGAGGAGGCGTAGTAAAGGTCGGTGTAGTTCTCCGTCGTCAGGTTCCCGCCGTTCAGGCCGATGATAAGGTCGCCGCGCTTCAAGCCCGCCTCGGCAGCCGGCGTATCGGCGTGCACAAAGTTGACGGCGGCCACGCACTGGTTGCCGGAAGCGCTCAGCAGATAGACCGTCAGGTTCCATCCGAAAGTGGTCGACACGCCGCTCACGCTGCTGGTGAAGGAGTCCATGTCGTCCGTCAGCATGGTCCACTTGTCGATGAATTTCTCCCCCTCGTGGTAGCGGATGCGATCCACCGTCCCGATGGGGTCCGTGTTGGTCTTGATGTTCCACGCGTCGAGGTCCTTGCCGATCTCGTCACACCAATAGTAGAACGTGCTCATCACGTCCTTGCCGAACATGTTGGCATAATAGATTTCTTCGGTCACCTCCTGCGTTTCCGAACCTCCGCCCGGCTCTTCGCCGGAATTCTCGTCGGAACAGCCTGTAAAGATGCTGCCTCCCAGCAGGAGGGACAGCATCATGCAGAATAGTTTCTTGTTCATGTCCATTTATCGATAAATTATTAAAAATGTTTCCTCTGTTCAGAACCGCACCGCAATCTCGCGGCCCGCGTAGCGCACTTCGCGGTCGGCCTTCCCGAGCACCTTTTCAGCCGAGGGCTTGCCCGGCTCCATCAGTGTGATGCGGAACTTGCGGCGCTTCAGCATCTGCGGAAACTCGCCGTTGCGGTCAGAAATGGTCAGCACCCTCCGCGCGTCGTCCCAAGTGAAACGGATGGTAGAGAACATCCCTTTCTCATAATTGTAGTTGTCGAACTCGTCTTCGTAAAGGACAAACTCGCCGTCCGCGCCGGGATAGACACAGATATCAAGATTGTCCCACTTCTTCTCAGTGGCATACTGCACGTCGGGCCCCAGCGGCAGAATACTTCCGGCCTTGACATAGACCGGTATCAGCGAGATGGGGCATTCGCGCTGCACGTCCTGTCCGCCCTCCAGCATTTCGTTCGTCCAGAAATCAATCCAACGGGAACCCTCGGGCAGATAGACCTCGAAAGGCAGGCTGGCCTTGGCCACGTCGGGCACGAGGGCCACTCCCCGGTTCTTTTCCACCTTTTTCGTATAAAGCGGTTCGGTCACGGGGCAAACCAGCAGACTCCGGCCGAAGAGATATTCGTCGTCAAGCTGGATGGCCTTGCGGTCCGACGCAAAATCCATCACCAGCGGACGCATCATGACAGCATCCCGATGGACCACCTCGCCGGCCGTACTGTAGATGTAGGGCAACAGGCGGTATCGGAGCTCGATAATCCGCTTCTGTGCATCGTAAGCCCAGTCGCCCTCCTTTCCGAACAGATAGATTTCGTTCAGCATGGGCGAAGAACAGTGGTTGCGCATCATCGGCTGGAAACATCCCCACTGGAACCAGCGGACGTGCAGTTCCTGGTAAGCGACATTGGTCCAGTCGTTGTTGTACTCCCAACCGAAGAAGCCGGCCAGATCCGTCGTCCAGAACGGGATGCCGCACAGCATATAGTTCAATCCTGCGGGGATCTGCTGGCGCATGGTCTGCCAGTTGGACACCACGTCACCGCTCCAGCTAAACGAGCCGTAGTGCTGCTGCCCCAAGTACGAAGAACGTGTCATCAAAAAGAGGCGTTTGTCGTCCGAAACTTTACGCTGGTGCTCATAGATGCCCTTGTTGGTCATCAACGGGAAGGCATTGTGCACGGAACGGAATGAACCGTCGGCCGTCATCAGGTCGAAGTCGCTGTCCTTGACATTGAAATGGTCCGGTTCGGTAGAATCGGTCCACCAGGCGTCCATTCCCATGTCATACATCGGCCGCAGATAGCGCCAGTACAGGTCGCGCGCCTTTTCATTGAACGGGTCATAAGGGGTCGTGCCGGAATTCAGGGGCCACGTCTCGAAAGGCAACAAGGCGTTCATCTCCTTCAGTTCCTTGTATTGGTCGGTCCACGGACCGAAGCTGGCCCAAATGGAAATCATCAGATGGGCATTGTTCTTGTGGACATAATCCACCATTTCCTGCGGGCTCTTGATGCGCGGCTTCCGGCTCAGCGCAGCCTCGTCATCGGCATTATGGCCTTTGGGGATGTATTTCATCCAATCTTTATCGCCTACCTTATTGATATAACTGGGATTCATAAACTTCATGGCATTCCAGTTGGAGTCACATCCCCAATATTGCCAGTCCTGCACAATGCCATCGAGAGGCACGCCCAGTTCGCGATACTTGTCGAGCACGTTGCACAATTCGTCAGGACTCTTGTAGCGTTCGCGACACTGCCAATAGCCCATGGTCCAGAGCGGGAACATGGTAGCCTTGCCGGTCAGGTCGCGAAGCGCGGAAATGACCCCGTCCATGCTGCCGTCGCGGTAGAGGAAATAGTAATCCGAGCATAACCCCACCTGGGAAGAGAACGAAGTCTCGTAAGGCGTGTCGTTAAACTGCGACAGTCCGGGGTTATCCCAGTATACGCCATACCCTTTTTCCGAAGTGAAATACGGAATGCAGATATTCGTATTGACATTGCGCAACTCAATCTGCTGGTTCCGATGGTTCATGACACCCGTCTGCCGCTGTCCCAGGCCGTAAATCACTTCATCGGGATGAAGCATAAAGGTCTGGCTCACGGTGTAGGAATCCTTCTCCACATCCTTACGCGGCAGGAAGTTGGTTCCATAAGGTTTCTCGGCCAGCAACCGATTCCCCTTCAGATCGCAATACGTCACCTGTCCCGTACGCACATTGAGCGTCACCGACATGTACGCCGATTGCATCACCACCTCATCACCCGTCTCCCGGTAAGTTATATCCACCCCGCCCGGCGTCAGGATAACAGGATAACTCTTCTTGGAAGGCATTTCTGCCGAAGGATATTTCACAACCCGGACGATGGAAGGCGAATAAAAAGTCACCTCACCGTTCAGCACGGGCTGAGCTGTGGAAAATTTGATTCCACCTGTAGTTTTCTCAAGCGTTTGTGCTTGCATAGAGGCAGCCGCCACAAGGGCTGCCACCCACATACATTTTCTTTTCATAATCCAAATCTTAATTGAAACGATACACACAAAGGTAAGGATTTACAACCATATCAACAACAGTCCCACCGCGATACTTACGATGGTACACACCAGGCCCGGCATCATGAACGAGTGGTTGAGGACGTATTTCCCGATGCGGGTCGTTCCCGTCCGGTCGAAATTGATGGCCGCCACCACCGTCGGATAGTTGGGGATAAAAAAATAGCCGTTCACCGCCGGAAAGAGGGCGATCAACATCCAGGGAGAGATACTCAAGGCAATGCCCAGCGGAACCACCGCCCGAATCGTAGCCGCCTGGCTGTAAAGCAGGATGGACATGACGAACAACGCCACGCCGAACAGCCAGGGCATGGACTGGACCACATGTTCGATGGAAGCAGTCAGTGAAGACAGGTTGCCCGCAATGAACGTGTCGCCCATCCACGCAATGCCGAAGATGGCAATCACCGCCTGCATACCCGCCGAGAAGATGCTTCCCTGCACCGCCTTGATGCCATCGATCCGGCAGACAAGCAGAATGAGGGCCGATGTGCTGAGCATGACGATTTCGATGATGGACGGCATGTCGAGCGAAACGTTTTTCCCGTCCGACTGGAACACTGGCCGCAAGGCATCGACCGAACCGAACAGCACTATCAGGAACGTAGCCAGCAAGAAGATGCCCACCGATATGCGAGCTTTACAGACGTCGAACGACGAAGCGGTTTCCACCAACCGATTTTCTATCACGCCCTCCTTCAGACGGCGCTGGTATTCGGGATCGTCCTCCAGTTCCTTGCCCACCTTCATCGAGCAGAAGGCCCCCACCAGCACCCCTATCAGGGTAGCGGGAACGGAAATCTTCAGGATGTCGAACAGGGAGATGTCGAAGCCGGCCAGCATCCCCAGCAAGGCCACCGTAGCCGCCGAGATAGGACTGGCCGTAATGGCCTGCTGCGAAGCGATGACAGCAATGCCCAGCGGGCGTTCGGGGCGGATCTTCGTCTCACGCGCCACCTCGGCTATCACAGGCAAGACGGAATAGGCGATGTGTCCTGTCCCCGCCACAAAGGTGAACAGATAGGTGACAAGCGGACTAAGCAGTGTGACGCGGGACGGATGCTTGCGCAGCATCCGCTCGGCCAACTTCACCATATAGTCGAGCCCTCCGGCAGCCTGCATACACGAGGCTGCTGAAATGACGGCCACAATCATCAGCATCACGTCGATGGGTGGAGCGGTGGGCTGGAGCCCGAAGACGAAACAGAGCAAAGCCAGTCCCAGACCGCCCATCACACCCAGTCCGATGCCGCCCAGACGGGCACCGATGATGATGGCTGCCAAAACGACAATCAGTTGCAACCACATACTATTCTACATTATAACCGGACACCTTCAGCAGGGGCGCGTTTCCACGCGTATCCACATCTTTCCAGTGTACACGTACCACCTTTGTCTCGCCCGGCAACAAGGCAAAGTAGTTATCCGAATAGAAGATGGGAAGGAATTGCTTGCCGTCCTTGTCGCCCACAATATTCAGACGAACCATCAGAGCCGGAGTCTGAGAACGGTTCTCTACCGTTATTTCAGCTTTCCACTCACCGTCATCTCCCTTCTCATATTGAGTCTGTGCACGCAAAGAGACTTTCGGAAGCTGTTTCAGCGCCTGATAGTTGTTCTCCACTTTGCTGCGGTGGTAGAAGTTCTCGGAAACGGCCTTCCCGTTCTCTTCCAGCACCAGCTTGATGAAATGAACCTGGCTCAGCCCGTCGGGGAATTCCAGCTTGATGCACTTCTCGGTCGTGTCTTCCCGGCTATCCACCGAGACTTCCTTCTCCCAGGCCACGGTGGCATCCATGTTGAGCACCTGTACACGGGCCTTCAGGCCGGGACGCAGGCCGGCGTGGTAGTTCACCACCTCCACCTCGTCGGTGGCCGGGTTCCACTGGATATGCAGCGGCTCGGACGCCTTCTTGATGGCGAAATAGGCGGCTGTCGGTTCGAAATAGTAGTCGTACGTCTGCCATACCATCGAAGGCCAGCACGAATGGCTCATCCACATCAGCAGTCCCATGCGGTTCTTGCTGCGCGACTCGAAGAGGCTGCGGTGGCCGTCGTAGTTCACCCACTGGGCCAGGTCGGCAAACTCCTTCGCGCTTTCGGGCTGTCCGTAGCCGGTAGCGATAATCTCGTTGAAGGATGTGGCACCCTGTGCTCCCTCCAGCGTATAGTCGTGCATACCCCACTGGTCGGACTGCGGCCAGATGCCTTCGGGCGAATAAGTGCGCAGGAAGCTTTCGTAGGTCAGCACGTTGGGCATACCGCGTTCGCTGTGGAACTTGTCGTTGCCGGTCTCCAGCGTGAAGTAGGTCTTGGCAGGCAACATGCGGTAGGGACCGTGGCCGCTCACCACATCATCGGCCGAGCTGGAGATGTAGTGCATTCCCGGATGCTCCTCCTTCACAATGCGGCGCAGGGCTTTGTCGATGGTCTCAGGAGGGAAACCTTCGTTGCGACCGCAGTACAGGCCGATGGAGGCATGGCTGCGGATGCGCTTCACATAATCTTCGGCATTGGCGATGAACATGTCGGGATAATAAGGATCGGGACCGTCGGCAGGATTGGCCAGCCAGAAGTCCTGCCAGATCATGATGCCGTACTTGTCGCAGGCGTCATACAATTCTTCGTCACCGATCATGCCCACCCAGTTGCGCAACATGGTAAAGTTCATGTCGGCATGGTAGGCCACGGCTGTCTCGTATTCGCGTCCGCGGTAGTTGAGGTTCGATTCGCTGAAGCCCCAGTTACCGCCACGGCCGATGAAGCGGCGTCCGTTGACGTAAAGGTTCAGCACACCGCCATCTTCGTTGAACGTCATCTGGCGGATACCTACCTTGAAGTCACGGGCATCGGATACTTCCTCGCCAACCTTGAACGTAAAGTTTGCATCATATAAATAAGGTGTACCGTAACCGTTGGGCCACCACAGACGGGGATTCTTCACCTGAAGCTGGGGGAAGCGGTCGGCATCGAACACCACCGTACGCTCCTCGCCGGCCTTCAACTGCACGAGCTGTTCGAAGGTGACGTCGCCTACCCTGCCCTGCAGGACACCGCTTACGTCCTTGCCGTCGTGGTTCTTCACTACCACCTCGGCCATCAGACGGGCCTGTGTGGTATCGGGCAGAGCCAGCTGGGTCTGCACGTAGGGATCCTGCACGGTCACCTTGCCGGTTGTCGTCAGGAAGACGTCGTTCCAGATACCGATGTTACGTCCGCGCATGGTGGGTATCCAGTCCCAGCCGATGGTGGCATGAAACGTGGGGTTATCCGCACCGAGGATACCGCCGTTGAAGTCTGTGCTCTGCTTGTTCTTTTCCTTGATAGCGCCGATGTGCGCATTCTTGATGATTTCTACAGCCAGCACGTTTGTACCCTCCTTTACGCAGTCCGTCACGTCGAACTTGCCGCGGATGAAGGCACCTTCCAGGCGACCGACCTGCTTTCCATTCAGGTAGACATTCGCCTTCCAGTTGATGCCGTCGAAGTTCAGGAATACGCGGTCGCGCTTGAACGAGGTCGGCGCCTGGAACTCGTTGCGATACCAGAAGTTGGAGTTGAAGAACGACTCGGATATCATCAGCTGGTTGTCGGCGTAGTTGGGATCGGCCAGGGCTCCCACGTTCTTGTAGGAAGTGAGTACCGTGCCCGGCACCGTAGCCGTCACCCATCCTTCGGCCTTGTAGGCAGGCGAAGCGATTTCCACGCCGCCGGCCTGCACCTCGGAAGCGCGCTGCAACTGCCAGCCGCCGCCCGAAAGTGTCAGCCGTCCGCCATCCGCCTCAGGCATGGCTGCCGCACGGGGCAGCAATCCGCCACGTCCCATCACCTCCAGTTCGCTCAGGATGTAGCGTCCGCCGTCGGCCGACCGGTCCATGCAGACACGCACGTAGCGCGCCTTGCCCCGAACGGCTATCTCGTCCGTCAGCCCCTCACCGCCGGGCAGCGGGGCCGCGTCGGTCCAGGTCTGTGCATCGTCCGAAGTCTGTATCCGTCCCTCGACGGCCTTGTTCACCCAGTGAAGGATCACCTTGTCGAACTCCGAATGCGAACCCAGGTCTACGCTGACCCACTCCTCGCCCGCCGTGGCGCTCATCCACGCGCTGGTGAAGAATTGCGAGGGCTTCAGGTCCACCCCTCCGTCGGCATTGGAGAACTCCACTTCGTGGAAGGTCCACTCGTAAGCACCTTTCATCCGCAGTCGGATGCGGTAGGAAGCATAAGCCGCCGTGTTGGTAAAGTCGAACGTTTCCTCCAGCCGGCGCATCGGCATGGAAACGGTACCAGTCTGCTTGTTGGGATCGTTCACCTCTACTCGACCGGAACGAGCCTTGCCGGGCAGTCCGGCTCCCTTGTTCACGGCCAAAACTGTCCAAGTAGTACCGTCGTTCGAGGCTTCCCACGTCATTTCGTAACCACCCTGAGCCACCTTGTCATCGTAAATCAGAGTACCGGTCACGATCGCACGACTGATGGTCTTGTTGTAATTGTGCATGCTGAACAGGAAAAAGGCCTCCTCGCCGCGCACGGTGTTGCGCGAATAGGGACCTCCGTCTATCATCCATTCCCGTTCTCGCTTGGGCACACTGCCTTCGGCGGTCTGGAGGTCGAAATACCGGGGAGCGCGGTCGGTCACGATGCCGTCAGTCAGCAGTTGCGATGTCAGGTTATAGTCATAGGCCGAAGATTGGTACGTAGTACGCAGGAGGGCCAGATTGCGGTATTGATCTTCATCAGGTAGGAGTTCAGGCGAAAAGTCTTCCTGGGGACTACCCGGATAGACGCCGATGCCTCGGGTATAGTAGTCGGAACGGAGGAACCCTTCCGAAGCTGTACGCACATCGGAACAGCCGGACAGGAGCAACAAAGCTCCTGCTCCACCAACCATGAAAACAATGTTTTTTCTCTTTTTCATAAGAACTTAATAGACAATTAGATTATTAAGAATAACAAAACCGCCCTTTCCGGACGAAAAGGCTATCGGCTTCCGGACAAGGCGGCTATCTAAGATTAGATAAGGTAATTATCTGCTAGCGGATAAGGAGTTTATCTACCGACGGATAAAGTGATTATCTACCAGCAGATAAAATACCTATCTGCCGGTAGATAAGGTGCTTATTCTTCCAATGAATGGGGTCTATCCGCTACGTCGGCACCGAAAGCCTTGTTCGGCTCGCTACCCATCTCGAAGGTCAGCGTACCGCCCTTCATGATGTCTTCGTAGCTGATGTAGCTCTTCGTGTAGGGCTGGCCGTTCAGGCGGACGGACTGGATGTACTTGTTGTCCTTGCTCACGGCCGGAGCCTCGACAGTAAAGGTCTTGCCCTGTGGCAGATTGACCGTCATCTTCTCGAAGAGCGGGCTGCCGAAAACAAAGATTCCGTTGGACGGGTTCACCTGATAGAAGCCCAGCGCGGAGAGTACATGCCAGGCCGACATCTGGCCGCAGTCCTCGTTTCCGATGATGCCTTCGGGCTGGTCGGTATAGAAGTTGTGCTGGATGTAGCTGATTTTCTCCGCCGTCTTCCACTGCTGTCCGGCATAGGCATAGAGGTAGGCCACGTGATGACTGGGTTCGTTGCCGTGGGCATACATACCGATCAGGCCGCTGATGTCGGCCGAAGCATGTTCGCCCATGTCGCCTTCGGCCACAAAGAGCGAATCCAGCTTGCCCACAAAACGTTCGTCGCCGCCCATCAGTTCAATCAGGCCTTCGGGATGCTGGGGCACGAAGAAGGTATAGTGCCAGCCGTTTCCCTCGCAGAAGTCGCCCCAACCGTGAATGGACTGGAAGGGGTCGTAGGGCGTACGCCAGCTGCCGTCGTCCATCTTCGGACGGATGAAGTTGATGCTCTTGTCGAAATACGTCTCATAGTAATGTCCACGCTTCAGGAAGGTGTCATAGATCTCCAGCTTGCCCATTTTCTTTGCCATCATGGCCAGTCCCCAGTCGCCTACGGCATATTCCATGGCGATGGAAGTGGCTTCGGGCATCTTGTCGCAGGGGATCCAACCCTTTTTCAGCACATAGGGCACGCCGCGCTGCTTCTCGTACGTAGCCGAAGCGACCATCGTGTTCAAGGCACGTTCGGGGTCGAAGCCCTGGAAGCCTTTCAGGTAAGCGTCGGCAATAACGGGGATGGCGCTGTAGCCCGGCATCTGGTTGGTTTCGCCTCCCACCAGCGGCCAGATGGGCAGTTTGCCCTGCTGGTCGTAGATACTCAGCATGGAGTTCACCATGTCGGGCACCAGCTGCGGCTGGATGATGGTAAGCAACGGATGGAGGGTGCGGTACGTATCCCACAGCGAGAAAGTGGAATAGTTGGTCCAGCGGTCTGCCTTATAAATCTTGTCGTCGTGACCACGGAACTCTCCGTTCACGTCGGCATAGAGCGTCGGGGCAATGAACATGTGGTACAGGCTGGTGTAGAAAATCTTCTTGCCACGCTCGTCGGCACTTTCTACGTTGATGCACGACAGCATTTCGTTCCAGCGCTTTTCGGCATCCGTACGCACTTTCTCAAAGTCCCATCCGGGCTGCTCGGCCTCCATATTGGCCAGCGCGTTGGCACAGCTCACGGACGACAAGGCCACCTTGAGCTGCACGTTCTTCGGATTATTCTTGAACGTCAATACGCCCTTCACGGCCTTGCCTGTCAGCGTATCCTGTCCGGCGGGTGTATCGTCGTCGAATACAGCGACGCTCTCAATAGGCTGTTCGGACTTCAACACAAAGAACACCTTGTGCTGCGGACTCCATCCCCTGGAGAAGCGGTACCCCTCCACCGTATATTCGTCCACATGCTTCAGTCCAGTCTCGAAAGCACGGTCGCCGTTGCCCTCCTTCAAGTTCACCAACAGGCGCGGCGTTCCTTCGGGATAGGTATAGCGATGAATGGCCACACGGTCGGTAGCCGAGAGTTCGGCACGCACACCGTTGTCCATCAGCAACGAATAGTAGCCGGGAGCCACTTCCTCATTCTTGTGCGAATAGTAGGTCGAACAGGTACCTTCAATGTTGTCCTGTTCGCCGCGCGCCGTACGGACCTCGCCGACGTAGGGCATCAGCAGCACGTCGCCCAGGTCGGCACATCCCGTACCGCTAAGGTGCGTATGGCTGAAACCTATCAGCACACTGTCCGAATAATGATAACCCGAGCACCAGTCCCATCCCTTGTGGATGTTCTGCGGCCCGATCTGTACCATGCCCAGAGGAACACTGGCACCGACAAAAACATGTCCGTGCTCGCCCGAACCGATGTAAGGGTCTACGTAGCTGAGGTAGTCCTGCCCTGCCACTTTGTTTTCTTTCTGCGAAACGCAGGCGGACGGCATCACAGCCAGCAGTCCGCATAACACTACACTTGTAGTAAATGAAATGATTTTCATATCGTTACGATTGTTTTTCTTTGAGAGTTATATTCATTAAAGGCTGTTCAGCAAGTCCAGCTTACCGTCGTCGATCAGTTTGATGATCAGTTCGCCGAACAGGGTGTTCTGCCAGGCAAACCATTTGCGCGTGAACTTCTCGGGATTGTCCTTGTGGAAGGATTCATGCATGAATCCTGTTCCGGCATCGGTGGCCATCAGCATGCGGACGCACTCCTTGATTTCTTCGTCGTCCCGGCTGGTGAAGGCCTTCATCATGATGCTCATGGGCCACACCATGTCGTAACCGATGTGCGGACCTCCGATACCTTCGCCGGCCTTGCCCTTGAAGAAATAAGGATTATCCTCGCTCCACACAAAGCGGCGGGTGTTCTGATAGACAGGATCGTCGATTTCGACATCACCCAGGTAAGGCAGGGCCAGCAGGCTGGGTACATTGGCATCGTCCATCAGGACCTGTCCACCGTAGCCGTCCACCTCGAACGCATAGATTTTACCGTACTTCGGATGTTCGCAGGTAGCATATTTCTTCAATGCCTGCTCCACTTCGTCAGCCAGTTCGGTACACTGGCGGGCCAAATCCTGTTTTTCGTTCACCTCCGTCAGAATCTCGGCCGCTTTCCTCAAAGAAGTCACGGCAAAGAAGTTGGACGGGATGAGGAAAGGCAGTGTTGTGGCATCGTCCGACGGACGGAAGGCAGAAACAATCAGCCCCACCGGTCTGGCAGGTGCTCCCCAACCGTCGTTGATGGTGGTATCGGTGGCACGCTCGGTCTTGCGCTGGAAGCGATAAGGACCTTTGTTCTCTTTGCGCTGCTGTTCCTTGAAGGTACGCAACACGTTCTCAATCGCCTTCAGCCAGTTCTCGTCGAAAATACTGGCATCGCCCGTCACCTTCCAGTAATGATAAGCCAGACGTAAAGGATAGCACAGGGAATCAATCTCCCATTTGCGTTCGTGCAGTTCGGGCTTCATGGCCGTACGGTCGGTTTCCCACTCACTGCCCTTCGCCCCGTCGTTGAAGGCATTGGCATACGGATCGAGATTGATGCATAGGAACTGTCGACGGATTACCCCTTCGAGCATCTCCTTCAGTTTCAAATCCTCGTTGGCAAACTGTACGTAGGGCCACACCTGCGCACCCGAGTCGCGCAACCACATGGCGTGGATGTCACCCGTATAGACAAAGGTATCGGGCTTACCGTTCAGCATACGGAAATGTACCGTCGTGTCCAGTGTGTTCGGGAAACAGTTTTCGAACATCCAGGCCAAATAGGGATTTTTCAGGAGAACTTTTATCTCGGCTATCTTCTTCTCAATGATATCCGACTGGAACAGCCGGTCTTCCTGCGACGGACGCTGGCTGACATAGCGTCCCACATTGTCTTTCGATGCCGTAAAGGCCACTTCCGAAAGCGGTACAAAAGTATGAAGTGTTGTCTTGGCAACAACCGTGCCCGAGGCCACTACCGATAGAAGCAGGGCGACTGCCCATAGTTTCTTATTTGTCATAGATAACTTATACTATTTGATTACAATTTCATCTGTAAACATCCAGCCCATCACTTCGCGGTTCAGCAGTCCTTGGAAGTGGACGTAACGAGCTTTGGCGTTGCCCTCCCAGCGATAGTTGCGGAAGGTGAGCCGTTCTTCGGTCACGGGGACGTCCGTGGCGATACGTTTCATCTCGGTGAAAGTCTTCCCATCCTCCGAAAGAGAGATTACCACTTCCTTCGGCAACCATACCTCGGGACCGCGAAGTTGCAGAAAGTCAGCTTCTACCAGTTTGACGTCCGTCACCTTGCCAAGATCGACGGTCACATCCACGTCTTTGCACAAGAAACCCTGCCAACGGCGGTCGCCATACGTCCAGCCGCCTCGTATGCCATCGGTCAGCGTGGAGTCGCCCGAAGCCGGATAGGCCGACGAATAAGGCTGGGCATACGTGACGGGGCAATGCAGGCCGAGGTGTTCCACTGGATGAAGGGATTCGGGACGCTCACCCACTTCTTTGCTCAGGTCGAACGGATGGTAGCCTTGCGACTGTAACCATTTCACTTCCCTCAGCGCAGCTTCGCGGAAGCGCGACCAGTCCTTATATTCCGGCTGTGTCCACGCCACTTCGGCCAAAGCCAACAGGCGCGGGTAAATCATGTATTCGGCATGTTCCTCAGTCGGAATGTATTCCGTCCAGACATTGGCCTGCACACCCTTGATATACGCCTTTTGTATACCGGTCAGCTCAGTAGGTACGGGATTGTAGGAATAGACTTTCTCCAGTGTCAAGTAGCCGCCGATAGCCTCTGGCTGCGAAACGGGAGCGTCCTGATAAGCATCCAGATAGCAGAACTCGCCTGGCGTCATGATGACATCGTGTTCGGCCTTTGCCGCCGTGATACCGCCCTGCTCGCCACGCCAAGACATCACCGTGGCACTCGGTGCCAAGCCGCCCTCCAGGATTTCGTCCCAGCCGATGAGTTTACGGCCGTGGTCATTCAGGAATTTCTCGATGCGATGGATCAGGTAACTCTGCAGTTCCTTCTCGTCCTTCAAGCCCTCCTTACGGATGCGTGCTTGGCATTTCGGACATTTCTCCCAGCTGCTCTTGGCCGCTTCGTCACCACCGATGTGGATGTATTCCGAGGGGAAAAGCTCCATCACCTCCAGCAATACGTTTTCTAGGAAAGTAAAGGTTTCTTCATTACCGATGCACAGCTCGCCGTTCCGGTAAGGCTTACCCGAGCAGGACAACTGAGGGAAGACGGCCAACACCTCTTCCGAGTGACCCGGCATTTCGATTTCGGGAATGACAGTGATGTGCAGCTTGCGAGCATGTTCCAGCACCTCGCGAACGTCGTTCTGCGTATAGTATCCGCCCTCAGCGCCCGGCTCGTCCTTGCGGCAATATTTCCGTTCACCTTTCCACCACGCTTTCCAGTTGGGATAAGGGCGATAGGCTGTCTGCTCCGTCAGTTGTGGATAGCGCTTGATTTCCAGACGCCAGCCCGCACCGTCGGTCAAGTGCCAGTGGAAGCGGTTCAACTTGTAGCGCGCCATGGCATCGAGCTGCTTCATCACGAACTCTTTCGAACGGAAGTGACGCGACACATCCAGGTGCAAACCACGGTAACTGAAGCGCGGATAGTCGCTCACGCGAACGAATGGCAACGAGAAATTATCGCCAGTGTTTTCAGCCAGCTGCAACAATGATTGGAAGGCATAGAACAGACCTACCGGCGTGGTGGCTTCAGCACGGACACCGGCGGCATCCACCGTCAGCGTGTAGCCCTCAGTAGAGGAAATACCTGGCAGGAAATCTACCAAATCGAAACGGAAAGCCGCCTCGGCATTGTCCGAAGCCGTCAAACAAAAAGGAGAAGAGGAAAGAACGGAAGCCAAGTCGTCCAGATCGCTCCCCGACAAGTTGGAACCAAACGTGCTACCTGCCGCAAACGAATACGCACCAGCCTGCACGTCGCAGGTCTGGGGTTGCGGAACGATAGCCACAGTTTTCTTCTCGGACGTGCCGCACCCCATCATCAGGAGATACGACAAGAACAAAATCAAATATATTTTTTTCATGGTTTATAGATTAATAATGTATATCGGTCGTTTCTATTCTTTAGCGGCCTAAATTACGAAAAATATTTGAAATACCGCCAGATTTGCTAATTTTTCCCAACCTTTTCCCACCTGAAGGCATAAGACAGCAACAGACACAGACTATCTCCTACCCGAAAACGCGCTGAATTCCAAGGTGCCCGAAAAAACATGAAAGGCCCAATATGAATGAAAGCTAATGACATTCCGATAACCATCCTGTCATACTGATCAGAACGAAGTGAAGCCGAAGCACCTCCATGCAGCTAACCAGAAAACTTTGTTTTCGTTTGTCTCTGCGCCCGCCTTTCGCTATCTTTGCAGACAGACAATTAAACTAAAAAATAGTTATATGAAACCAACCAACCTTTTACTTATGTCAACAGTGATGACACTGGCTTCGTGCGGCAGCTCGTCCGAAGCCACAAAAGAAGGCGACGCAGACCTCATCGGACGTTCGGACATCCGTATCGAAAACCGCCGTATGACACCCGAAGCCCTGTGGGCCATGGGACGCATCGGAAGCGTGGCACCATCGCCCGACGGTAAGCAGATAGCCTATGCCGTCACTTACTACAGCGTACCGCAAAACAAGAGTAACAGCGAACTGTTTATCATGAACGCCGACGGCAGCGCCAACACGCAAATCACCCATAGTGCCTTGCACGAAAACCAACCCACCTGGATAAAAGGCGGTCAAAAACTGGCCTACCTCAGCACCGAAAACGGAAGCAGCCAGGTATGGGAAATGAATCCCGACGGAAGCGGAAAGCAACAACTGACCAACTACGATGGCGATATAGAAGGCTTCTCCTTCAGCCCCGACGGCAAAAAGCTGCTCTTCATTGCCCAGGTGAAAACAGTGCAAAGCACCAAAGACAAATATCCCGACTTGGATAAGACAACAGGTATCATCGTCACCGACCTCATGTACAAGCATTGGGACGAATGGGTAACAACTGCCCCACATCCCTTCGTAGCCGACTTCGACGGTTCGGCCATCAGCAACGTGACAGACATCCTGCAAGGCGAACCTTACGAAAGCCCAATGAAACCTTTTGGCGGCATCGAACAGCTCGCTTGGAGCCCCGACAGCAAGGAAGTGGCTTATACCTGCCGTAAGAAGACAGGACTGGAATATGCTATTTCCACCAACTCGGACATCTACATCTACGACCTAGCCAGCAAACAGACACGTAACATCACCGAAGAGAACAAAGGATACGACACCAATCCGCAATACTCGCCCGACGGCAAATACATTGCCTGGCAAAGCATGGAGCGCGACGGCTACGAGGCCGACTGGAACCGCCTTTTCATCATGGACCGTCAGACGGGCGAAAAGAAGTTCCTCAGCCAGGCCTATCCCTCGAACGTTGACTCCTTCGTGTGGAACGACGATTCAAAAGGCATCTACTTCCTGGGCGTATGGCACGGCGAAGAACAAATCTATTACATCGCCCTCGACCAGCCCGAACAGGTGGTACAACTCACCGAAGGTATGCACGACTACGGCTCCATCGCCCTCTGCGGCAACAAGCTGATGACCACCCGCCACTCCATGAGCATGGCCGACGAAATCTATGCCGTAGACAAAACGCGCAAAGGCGATGCCTTCGCGCAGGCCACGCAGCTCACCACCGAAAACAAGCACATCTACGACCAGCTCGACATGGGCCGCGTAGAAGGCCGCTGGATGAAGACCACGGACGGCAAGCAAATGCTGACGTGGGTTATCTATCCGCCCCAGTTCGACCCCAACAAGAAGTATCCTACCCTGCTCTTCTGCGAAGGCGGCCCGCAAAGCCCCGTCAGCCAGTTCTGGAGCTACCGCTGGAACTTCCAGATCATGGCGGCCAACGACTACATCATCGTGGCTCCCAACCGCCGCGGCCTGCCGGGCTTCGGAGTGGAATGGAACGAGGCCATCAGCGGCGACTACGGAGGCCAGTGCATGAAGGACTACTTCACCGCCATCGACGAAATGGCCAAGGAACCGTTTGTCGACAAGGACCGCTTGGGATGCGTAGGTGCCAGTTTCGGAGGCTTCTCCGTCTATTGGCTGGCTGGACATCACGACAAGCGCTTCAAGGCCTTCATCGCCCACGACGGTATCTTCAACATGGAGATGCAATACCTGGAGACGGAAGAGAAATGGTTTGCCAACTGGGACATGGGCGGTGCATACTGGGAAAAAGACAACGCCACAGCCCAACGCACCTTCGCCAACTCGCCTCACAAGTTCGTGGACAAGTGGGACACGCCCATCCTCTGCATCCACGGCGAGAAAGACTACCGCATCCTAGCCAACCAGGCCATGGCAGCCTTCGATGCCGCCAAGATGCGCGGCGTGCCGGCCGAACTACTGATCTATCCCGACGAGAACCATTGGGTATTGAAACCCCAAAATGGCGTGCTGTGGCAGCGCGTATTCTTCGAATGGCTGGACAAGTGGCTGAAGAAATAAGAAACGGAAACATACAAAAAAAGAGGCACCGAAAGATGCCTCTTTTTTATATGATATAAACAGCTGTCGTCACACCGACATATATTCCTGCCCCATATAGAAGTCGGGGAAGGACAAGCCTCCCAACGTGAAACACAAAGCAAACACTATCGCACTGACTATCCAGAGTATCAGCAGCGTCCACTTCAACCCACCGGCCATAGGCTGCCATTTCAACAGGTTACGGAACAGGGCATGCAGCAGGCTAAACAACGGAATGGCTACCAGCAGAATACCGGCAATGTACATTGCAATGGCCTCGAATGGTGAAGCCGGTAACACAAAGTCCATTGTAGGGAAAAGTGAGAACAGAGCTGCTCCACCGCCTACAGCCACCATGATAGCCGCAAACAGCAAAGCGACAAACGCAATGCCTAAAGCAAACAGCACCGGGCTACAGATAATAATCAAGACGATCAGTCCCACTTTCAGAATCCACCCGGCCAGCGTCACCAGCGCATCACCCATTCGTTGCAGCATCGTACGAGGCTTGTCGGAACGCATGTAGCTGTTCACGCCGTCAGCCATCCGCTCAAAGCCTCCGGTCACCGTCTTGCCAATGTTCTCCACCGTTACCGCCTCGCCGTGCATACTCAGCTTCTCAGCAGCTGTGCGCGCCTCAGGGATAATCAGCCAACAAACAATATAAATAGGTATCAGCGTGCCGTAACCGAAAATCAGAATGACGAACAGCAGCAGACGCACCAGCGTCGTGTCCCAGCCCAGATAAGCCGCCAGACCGCTGCACACGCCTCCCAACATCTTGTCATCAGGATTTCGAAACAGCCTGCGACGTACCTTTACTGTTTCCTCGTTCCGTGTCCATGAACCGGCTCCATATCCTCCACCACTGCTCGCTGTATGTTTCTCCTCTCCGTCAGCCTCATCCATCTCTTCAGGCTTACCCATGCGTGCTATTACTTCTTCTACATCGCCCAAGGTAATCACTTGGCGATTTCCAGCCAGTTTCTCGGCCAGCAATTCAGAAATACGGCGTTCGATATCGTCTACAATCTCGTCCGCACCAGCTTCCTTGCGGAAATGCGACTTCAGATTCATCAGATAATTATCCAACAGACGGTAGGCATCTTCATCGATGTTGAACACCGTTCCGCCCAGATTTACAGTCAAAGTCTTTTTCATTGTGATATGTTTGTTTTAAAAGTTTCCGATATTCATTTTTAATTTCGGCGAATATGTTCCACCGTTTCGTTCAATTCTTGCCAGGCAGTCTCCAACTCCTGTAAGAAGCTCTCTCCCTTCGCTGTCAGCCGATAATATTTCCGGGGTGGTCCCTGTGTCGATTCTATCCACTCATATCCTAACAGATCATCGTTCTTCAGACGCGTCAGTAACGGATAGAGTGTCCCTTCCACTACAATCAGCCGTGCTTCTTTCAGTTTTTGAATGATGTCGGAAGCATAGGCCGGCTCCTTGTGCAGCAACAGCATAATGCAATATTCCAGCATTCCTTTACGCATCTGCGACTTTACATTGTCTACATTCATACTCTATCTTCTTAATCATTTAGTTTACTTACTTATTTTGTATGACACAAATATATGTATAATATAGGTACCTTGCATTACATAATACTATATATTAGTATATATTAACGCAAGAAATATCTGTATACATACGGATTGAGGAGTAGAAAGAAAACATCTTTTTATCGTATCAGTTTGCACATCCCGGAAAATGTTGATACCTTGCAGGAAAATTTAATCTATAGAAACAATGATCCTACCATTAAGAAAGACTTATACATACATTCTGTGCCTGGGAATAGCCTGCTGCACACTTTCCTCCGCTATGGCACAAAAGGAAGACCAGACTTTGAAAGAAAAGTATCGGAAAGAAATAACCTCCTTTTTCGACCAGCGACTGAAAGATGATACAATCACTTTCAGTACAGCCATCCGTATGAAATGGAAAGAAACAGACGACATGAAGCAGGCTGTATGGCAATTATGGAAGGAATCCAATGAAGCTTTCAAAGAAGAAAAATTACCTGCTCTCTCCCCCCTCTCAGATCAATCGGCAAGCAGTTGGAAGCTGCCCCAGGAATTGGAACCAAATGCCACGTTGAATTTCTACTGGGGATGGAAGAAAACGGCTGAATCAACAAGCACTGAACAACGACGACCTCTGTTCCTCTACCTTCACGGCTCAGGCCCCAAAGCACAGGAATGGGCTACCGGACTGAAGATATGCAGCCGCTTTGACGATGCACCCTCCATCTACTTCATCCCACAGATACCCAACGAAGGTGCCTACTACCGCTGGTATCAACGCGCCAAACAATACGCCTGGGAAAAACTCCTTCGTCAAGCGCTGCTGTCTGAAAAGATCAATCCCGATCGTATCTACGTATTCGGCATCTCTGAAGGTGGTTACGGCAGCCAGCGGCTGGCCTCGTTCTATGCCGACTATTGGGCAGCGGCAGGTCCTATGGCAGGCGGCGAACCCTTGAAGAACGCTCCAGCCGAAAACCTGAGCAACACAGCTTTCTCCCTCCGCACAGGTGCTGAAGACAAAGGCTTCTACCGCGACCGTCTCACCCGTTACACCGCCGAAGCGCTGGACAGCTTACAACGGCTCTATCCCGACCGTTATAGGCACTGGATAGAACTGATCCCTGGTCGCGGACATCACATCGACTACTCACCCACTACTCCCTGGCTGAAACAACATGTCCGCAATCCCTACCCCAAACACTTCTGTTGGGAGAACTTCGAAATGGACGGACGCTACCGTCAGGGATTCTACAACCTACGCGTGGAGCAACGTTCGAATGCCGACAGCAATACACGCACCCGCTACACACTGGACATTGAAAACAACCAGATTTCATTGGCCATTGACGAAGTGACCTACCGCACTACAGAAATCGATCCACAATGGGGTATTGAACTGAAATTCGCTAAAACGTACCAACCTGCCCAGCGAGGAAAGATAACGATCTATCTCTGCTCCGAACTAGTAGACCTAGACAAACCTATCACACTGACGGTCAACGGACGCACTGCATTCAAAGGCCGCGTAAAACCCGACGTGAAGCATCTGGTGAACAGTTGCGCTACCTTCTTTGACCCGCAGCGCCTCTATCCCGCCGCTATCGAAGTGGATCTGGAAACTATAATCTGACAACCGAGAACACATTTTGTCGAACCATTAAAATACAAACACGCAATGTTTACCATTCGAAAAGCAGATACTGCCGACTGCCAGTTCATCAACAAGCTGGCCTGGCAAGTTTTCCCTGAAACCTACAAAGACATCCTGACCCCAGCACAGATTGACTACATGATGGACTGGATGTATTCCCCCGAAAACATCCGCAAGCAGATGGAAGAAGAAGGCCACGTCTACCTGCTGGCCTACGAAGAGTGCGAAGCAGCGGGCTACGTATCCGTTCAGCCCGAAGGCGAAGACCTCTTCCACCTCCAGAAGATTTATGTGCTGCCCTACTTCCAGAAAGCACACTGCGGCAGCTTCCTTTTCCGCGAGGCCATCAAGTACATCAAGGAAGTACATCCCGCTCCCTGCCGTATGGAACTCAACGTCAACCGCCACAATCCTGCCCTCGGCTTCTACCAACACATGGGCATGACGAAGGTACGTGAAGGTGACTTTCCTATTGGTAACGGTTACTACATGAATGACTATATCATGGGAATGGAGTTATAAAAAAAGTGGGGCAGGATTTTCCTGCCCCACTTTCTTATATCCTTATATCAATATCAATTAAGCCACTTTTTCCAATTTCTTCATTACAGAGAAGATGAACAGGGCAGCCAGCAGGCAGAGGCCCATCAAAACGCCCCATACGATCCACAAGTTAAGATCGCCCCACAACCAGGCTGCAACGGCTGTCAGATAGTTACCGATGGCAGTAGCCACAAACCAGCCACCCATCATCATACCCTTGTATTTCGGAGGAGCCACCTTCGATACGAACGAGATACCCATCGGAGAGAGCAACAATTCACCAAATGTCAATACCAGATAAGTAGACACCAGCCAGTTGGGCGATACGAACGTAGCTGTACCAGCCTCTACGGCAGCAGCCTGAGCATTAGGAGTCAGCAAACCAAAGGAAGCAAACATCATCAGTACATAACCGCAGGCAGCCACCAGCATACCCAAACCGATCTTGCGCGGAGCAGAAGGTTCCTTACCCTTACGTGCCAGCGAACCGAAGATTGCCATTGATACCGGTGTCAGCGCTACTACAAAGAAGGGGTTGAACTGCTGGAAGATAGGAGCATCCACCGGCGTAGCACCCTCGATAGCGGAATAACGATATACCAGGAAGAGGACTGCCAGCAGGATAACGACACCCGAAATAGCCTTGCCCTTACCCGTCTTCGACTGGAAGAGAGAGAACAGAGCATATACGATGAAGATGACAGCTACCAGATTCCACACGCTGAACATCATGCTCTCGAGTCCTACTGAACTCTTGGCTGTAAATTCATCGGCAAAATATGTCAGTGTCAAACCGTTCTGATGGAAAGCCATCCAGAAGAAAATAACCACGGCAAATACCAGGCAGAGAGCTACGATACGATCTTTCGTCTCGCGCGGAGAAAGCTCTTCGACAGCTGCGTCCTGCTTGCTGCCGGCTTTCTTGCCGCTGCCTTCTACATGCTTGAAGGTGCTACGGAAACCGTAATAGATAGCCATAGACACAATCAGTGACACACAAGCCACGGCGAAAGCAAAGTGATAGGAGTCGTTTACACTCACACCCCAGCTTTTCTGAGCATATTCCATCATGGCTACAGCTGCTGTAGGAGCAAACAAAGCACCGATGTTGATGGCCATATAGAAAATACTGAAAGCCGAATCGCGCTTGGCAGAATATTCGGGTGAGTCATACAGATTGCCCACCATTACTTGCAAATTGCCTTTGAACAAACCCGTTCCGCTGCTGATAACCACCAGCGCGGCAAACATGGCGATCATTCCCATCGTACTGCTGCCCAACGGGAGTGCCAGCAGCACGTAGCCTGCAAACATGGCGACGATACCAATCTTCACCATCTTGCCGTAACCGAACTTGTCGGCCAGGATACCACCGATGAACGGAAGGAAATAAACTAATGCCAGAAACGTAGAATAAATAGTGCCGGCCATGGCTGCCGACAAACCGAAGTTGGCCTTCAGAAACAAAACGAAGATGGCCAGCATCGTGTAGTAGCCGAAACGTTCGCCTGTGTTGGCGAGCGCCAAAGCATAGAGACCTTTAGGTTGCCCTTCAAACATAATGTTGTAGAAATTAAGATTAATAAATTGAGTTATTTTGCGCAAATATAAGACATTTGCCCCACATTTCCTAAAAAAGCTGACAAACTTCCGCTCCCGTCTCCCGAATCAAATCCTTCGGATCGAGCTTCAGTTGAAGACCACGCTGCCCCGCACTGATGTAGATGTAGGGAAACTGGAGGCACGTCTCGTGGATGTACGTGGGGAAAGGCTTCTTCATCCCGATGGGCGAACAGCCGCCACGGATGTAGCCCGTCAGGGGCAACAGTTCCTTTACGGGGATGAGGTCGCACTTCTTGTTGCCCGACACCTTGGCGGCCAGCTTCAGGTCCACTTCGTGTTCGCCGGGGATGACGCAGACGAAGTGGCCCGTCTTGTCACCGTGCAGGATGAGGGTCTTGAACACACAATCTATATTCTCGCCCAGGCTGGCGGCTACGTGTACCGCGCTCAGGTCGCTTTCGTCCACCTCGTAGGGGATGAGTTCATAGGCTATCTTAGCCTTGTCCAGCAGCCGAGCTGCATTGGTCTTATTGATCTTCTTCATTGTTCTTTCCTATATTTCCGAAGCAATGCATTGCTTCAATCCGTTTGTACTCTCAGTTCAACGCCTTTGTACTGCCAGTTTAATAGCTTTAAACTTCCAGTTTACTGCCTTTAAACTGACAGTTTAATCCGTATAAACTGACAGTTTATTTTCCTTAAACTAAAATAAACTCGTATTTCTCTGACAGACAACACCTTTCTGTTACATCCCTAATTCCTCTTTCAGGAACTTCGGCGTATATCCCTTGCCACTCATCGCCACCTCCTCGGGCGTGCCGCACGACAGGACTTCTCCCCCGCCCTTACCGCCTTCGGGACCCATGTCGATGATGTAGTCGGCCATCTTGATGACATCCAGGTTGTGTTCGATGACAATCACCGTATTGCCCTTGTCCACCAGCCGCTCCAGCACGTTCATCAGCACGCGGATGTCCTCGAAGTGCAGGCCTGTGGTGGGCTCGTCGAGGATGTAGAGCGTCTTGCCCGTGTCGCGCTTGGACAGCTCCGTGGCCAGCTTGACGCGCTGGCTCTCGCCGCCCGAAAGCGTGGTACTGGACTGTCCGAGCTTAATGTAGCCCAGGCCCACGTCCTGAATAACCTTGATTTTGTTCAGTATCTGCGGCACGTTCTCGAAGAACTCCACGGCGCGGTTGATGGTCATGTCGAGCACGTCGGCAATGGACTTGCCCTTGAAGCGCACCTCCAGTGTCTCGCGGTTGTAGCGCTTGCCGTGGCACACCTCGCAGGGTACGTAAACGTCGGGCAGGAAATTCATCTCAATAGTCTTGTAGCCGTTACCCTGACAGGCTTCGCAACGGCCGCCGCTCACGTTGAATGAGAAGCGTCCGGGCTTGTATCCGCGTATCTTCGCCTCGGGCAGGCCGACGAACAGGTTGCGGATGTCGCTGAACACGCCTGTATAAGTGGCAGGATTGGAGCGCGGCGTACGCCCCAGGGGCGACTGGTCGACGTTCACCACCTTGTCGATGTACTCCAGCCCTTCGATGCTGTCGTAGGGCAAGGGGTCTTGCAGAGAGCGGTAGAACTTCTGCGAAAGGATGGGTTGCAGGGTTTCGTTGATGAGGGTGGACTTTCCGCTGCCCGACACGCCCGTCACGCAGATGAGCTTACCCAAGGGGAACTCCACGTCCACGTTCTTCAGGTTATTGCCACGAGCTCCGCGCAGCCACAGGCTGTGTCCGTTACCTTTGCGGCGTTCCTTGGGCACCTCGATGGCACGTTCACCATTCAGGTATTGCGAAGTCAGCGTATGCGTCTGAAGCATCTGGCGGGGCGTACCTTCGAACACCACCTCACCACCCAGGCGTCCGGCCTTGGGGCCCATGTCTATCACATAGTCGGCGGCCAGCATCATGTCCTTGTCGTGCTCCACCACGATGACAGAGTTTCCGATGTCGCGCAACTCCTTCAGCGAATTGATCAGGCGCAGGTTGTCACGCTGGTGCAAACCGATACTCGGCTCATCCAAGATATAGAGCACGTTCACCAGTTGCGAACCGATCTGTGTAGCCAGTCGGATGCGCTGGCTCTCACCGCCGGACAGGCTCATCGAACTGCGGTCGAGCGAAAGGTAGTCCAACCCCACGTCGAGCAGGAACTTCAGACGGGTACGTATCTCCTTGAGTATCTCCACGGCTATCTGCCGTTGCTTGTTGCTGAGGTGTTCTTCCACGTGCATCAGCCATTCGTAGAGTTCGCTGATGTCCATCGTGGCCAGTTCCTGAATGTTCTTGTCGTGGATGCGGAAAGAAAGAGCTTCACGATTCAACTTGGCTCCGTGGCACTCAGGACAGGTGGCCGTACGGGCAAACTGCTCCGCCCACTTCTGTGCCGTAGGCGAAGGATCGCGCTCCTGCAACAGCTGGATGTACTTCACCACGCCTTCGTAGGTTGTGAAGTAGTCCGACGACGTACCCACCAGCTGGCTCTTGATCTTCAGCCGTTCGTCCGAACCGTTGAGTATCTCGTCGATAGTCTCGTCGGGCAGATCCTTGACCGGCGTCTTCAGATTGGCATCATACTTCTCCAACAACGCTTCGATCTGCCAGAATATCATGCTGTTCTTATATTTTCCTAACGGCACGACGGCTCCGTTGTACACAGACAGGTCACGATCGGGGATCACCTTGTCGATGTCTATCTGGTTCACTACGCCCAACCCCTTGCATCGGGGACAGGCGCCTTGGGGTGAGTTGAACGAGAAGTTATGGGGAGCAGGCTCCTTGTAGGACAGGCCCGTCACGGGGCACATCAGTCGTTTGCTGTAATGGCGCACGCTTTCCGTCTGTGCGTCCAGTATCATCATCAGCCCGTCGCCCTGACGCATGGCCGTAGCCACACTGCCTTTCAGCCGCGTATCGTCCTTGTCGGCCACCACCAGCTTGTCGATTACGACTTCCACATCGTGGTTCTTGTAGCGGTCCAGCTTCATGCCTGGAAGTGCTTCCTTCAGTTCGCCGTCCACGCGGACGTAGAGGTAACCTTTCTTCCTCACCTGCTCGAACAGTTCCTTGTAGTGTCCCTTACGGTTGCGCACCAGCGGAGCAAGCAGATAGATGCGCTTGCCTTTGTACTCCTTCAGAATGAGATCCAGAATCTGTTCCTCCGTATATTTCACCATCTTCTCGCCACTGAGGTACGAATAGGCCTCGCCTGCCCTGGCATAGAGCAGACGCAGGAAATCGTAGATTTCGGTTGTGGTGCCCACGGTAGAACGCGGGTTCTTGTTCGTCGTCTTCTGTTCAATGGAGATGACGGGGCTCAGACCCGTTATCTTGTCCACGTCGGGACGCTCCAGATTACCCAGGAAGTTGCGGGCATAGGCCGAAAACGTCTCGATGTAACGCCGTTGTCCCTCGGCAAAGATGGTGTCGAAAGCCAGCGAAGACTTGCCGCTACCGCTCAGCCCCGTGATGACTGTCAGGCTGTTTCGCGGAATCTGTGCATCGATGTTCTTCAGGTTGTGTACCCTGGCTCCGTAGACATTGATATATTCGTTTTCTTCTTGCATATCCGACTGCATTTTATTCAACTTGCAAAAATAAACGTTTCTTGGCGAATATCAGCTGGTACTGCGCTTTTTTCGGCTTTGGAGCAACACAATATTATTTCTTAACTCAATCCTTTGGCTGAAATGCGACAGATTTGTTAACTTTGCGGCAACTTTGGGTATTATTTTTATTAAAACCGAACGAATGATTGGAATGAAAACAGCCAAACGCACCCTTTGCACCCTGTTGCTGGCTACAGCCTGCAGCTTCGGCATCCGTGCACAAGAAAACCAGACATATTTTTTGCATACCATCGAAAAAGGTCAAAGTCTTTACTCCATCGCCAGCATGTATGGCATCAGCCAGTCCGACATTGTCCGACTGAATCCGGGTAGTGACGAAAAGATATATGTGGGACGTACCCTGCGCATTCCCCGCAAGAAAGAAAGCCAGACGCAGGAAACCTTCCATACCATCGCCGCAGGCGAAACGCTCTACCGCCTCAGCAACCTGTACGGCGTATCGGTACAAGCCATTTGTGATGCCAATCCCGGCCTGGATGCCAATAATTTCCGCACAGGACAAGTTATCCGCATCCCCGCCAAGACACCTGAAACGACAGTCGAAGTTCTCAAAGAACAACCGAAAGAGCCCGAAATGCTCAAACCCAACTGCCGCGACATGCACAAGGTGAAGCGCCGCGAAACCATCTACAGCATCAGCCGTGAATATGGCATTACGGAAGAAGAGCTCATTGCCGCCAATCCCGAACTGAAAGGCGAAAACAAAATCAAGCGCGGCTCCTTCCTCTGCATTCCTTATGCACGCGAAGCCCGTCCAGACAAGACAACGGAACAGAAACCGCTCACCGACCGCGAACTGTTCGAAGAAAACGACAAGAAAGCCAAGAAATACGCTACCGTAAAGGCTGCCATCATCCTGCCTTTACTGCCCGAAGGCATTCAGAAAAGCGAGTCTACCCGTATGCTCGAATACTACGAGGGACTGCTGATGGCCGTCGACAGCCTGAAGCGTCAAGGTGTATCGTTCGACCTTTATACCTACAACTCCGGTCCTGAAAACGCTTCGTTGCAAAGCATCCTTTCCCGCCGCGAGCTGCAGGACGTGAATATCATCTTCGGCCCGCTTTACCAGCAGCATATCCAGCCGCTGGCCGAATTTGCCCAAAAGAAAGACATCCGACTGGTCATCCCTTTCACATCGAAAGACAATTCGGTGTTCCGCAATCCCTGCGTCTACCAGATCAATACGCCGCAGTCCTATCTCTATTCTGAGGTCTACGACCACTTCCTGCGTACTTTCAGCCGCCCTAATGTCATCTTCATCGAAGCCAAAGAAGGAGCCAAGGAAAAGGCAGACTTCATCAAAGGCCTGAAAGAAGAATTGCGCAGCCGTTCCATTCCGATGGTTTCCCTGGCAGACAATTCCGAAGAAGCATCGCTCAGTGCTGCCATGCGAGCCGGCTATGAGAATATCTTCATCCCTACATCGGGCAGCAACCTTACGCTCATCAAACTCCTGCCACACCTGACACTGGCCGTACGCCAACATCCGGAGATGCAGTGCCACCTGTTCGGCTATCCTGAATGGCAGACCTATACCAAGGATCATCTGGAATCGTTCTTCGAACTCGATACTTATTTTTATTCGTCTTTCTATACCAACAACCTGTTGCCGGCAGCCTCCAACTTCACCCGCAACTACCGTCACTGGTATGGCAAAGACCTGGAAGAGCGCTACCCGAAATATGGCATCTTAGGATTCGACACGGGATATTTCTTCCTGAAAGGTTTGTCGCAATACGGTTCCAAGCTTGAAGACAATCTGGATCGCCTGCAAGTCAATCCCATTCAGACGGGCTTCAAGTTCCAGCGCGTCAACAACTGGGGAGGCTTCATCAACCGAAAAGTATTCTTCGTGCGTTTTACCAAAAACTACGAGTTGCTCAAACTGGACTTTGACTGATTGAGAGTGGAGAATTGAGAGATGAAACATTGAGAATTGAACGTTGAATAATGAAACTGAAAACCATACTTCCCGCCATCCTGTTCCTTTCCGTCCTGGCTGCCCCCCTGCAAGCTCAGGTGGGCGAACAGCGCTACAACTTCACCGTCGGTATCAACGGCGGTGTCAACCTCAACAGTGTCAGCTTTTCGCCCAGCGTGCAACAGAAAAACATGATGGCTCCCGTAGGAGGCGTCACGTTGCGCTATGTCTCCGAACGTTTCTTTAAAATGATTTGTGGTGTCCAACTGGAAGTCAACTATTCACAACACGGGTGGGACGAGTTCTACGAAGACTATCCCGACCTGCAATACACGCGCAAGATGAATTACATCGAACTGCCGTTCCTGGCCCATCTGGCATTCGGCAAGGAAGGCCGCGGCCTGCAATTCTTCCTAAACGCCGGACCGCAGATCGGTTTCTTCCTGAACGAAAGCTACACGCAAAGCGGTCCGTGGGAAGACTATTCCAGCCTTACCGTCGAACAGCATGACATGGAGGTGGAAAACAAGTTCGATTATGGTATAACGGCCGGCCTCGGCGTAGAACTGCGCACCAAAGTCGGCCATTTCCAGGTAGAAGGACGCTATTACTATGCACTCTCCGATTTCTACCACAGCACCAAGAAAGATTATTTCGCCCGTGCTGCCCACGGGGTGATAGGAATCAAAATGGCTTATCTGTTCGACATCACCAAATAATCCGGAAAAGAAGAACGATCCCTTTATTCAACGAACCAGAAAATCATAGAAAGGAGTATAGAGCCGATCGTTGACTTCCAGATAGAGAAAATTGTTCTTGAAGTCGTAGAGCTGGTTGAAACGTTGCAGGAAGTTGTTTCCCAACACACCGTCCATTGCTTCGCTCGCCTGTACGCCTGCCGTCACGGTAGAAAAAGCTCCGGGGATACGGGGCAACGCCAACCAGTCCAACGTCACCGAGTCGAAGTATACGTTCTGAAGTTCGCCGCCGTCCTTCACCGTACCGGCTATGCGCGAGATGGCAAACGGTTTCTGCGTGCCCAGCAGGCCGTTGCGACGGACAAAGGGCGTATTGAGGTCGAACACACGGTCCGAACCCGTATCCACTTCTACCGACACCTGATAGTCCACCCCATTGACCTTTACGCCGACCGGCACGACAGGCACTCCCAGGCGATAATCCATCTTCAGCCTGACAGCCTTGTCCGATGCCGCCTTCTGCCCGTCGCCCAGTTCATACAGGAAGATGGATTTCCGCCGATAATCAATGCGGACATCGAAGTTCCTCAGATAAGACAGCCCCAGCACGCCGTCCCAGGCATCGGGCGGATAAGGAATGGCTATCAGCTTCAGGCCGGAAATGGCCCGGCAGCCCATCCTCACCACCTGCGAGGGCTCTGTTGAAGGAATGGTCTCCACCGAATTGGCGCCACTGTTCTCAACACTTCCCGTAAAGGCGGCAAGCCCTTCGGTCCGCGGTGAATTGGAATTGAGCACCACGTCCGTCGCTCCCGTATCCAGCAGGAAACGCAGAGGGCGGTCGTCCTGCCCGTTGATATAGACTGTCACATACAAACGGCTGTCGTCACCCAGTTCGAAAGGTATCGTGTCGACCGGAATTACTTCTGCCCGGGCCGACAGGCTCAACAGGCAGAGGAAGCAAATGCTCAGCAATGTTGTTTTCTTCATATTAATTCTTTTAAAAGTTCGGTCCGGCAAAGATACTATTTTTTACTTGAACCGCGACGTATCCACCGCCTCGCGTTTCTTCTCCTTGTAGCCGCCGAACTTCCAGGCGAAGGAGAGGCCGACGCTGCGGAAGCTGGAGTACTCGTTCGTCACCCACTGGTGTTCGTAGCGTATCTGCGGACAGGGCATCGAGGTCTGCAGGATGTCGCGGCACCAGGCGGTGAGCACGGCATTGCCGCCGAGGAAGGTGTAGCGCAGCGTGGCCGAAAGGTCGCCACAGGCGGGGATGTCGTAGATGCCCTGGATGGCGCGCCCCTGCAGACGCCCGTCGATGGTCAGGCGGATGTCGGGCTTGCGGCTCAGGGTGAAGGTGTTGTTCAGCACGGCGATGCCCAGCAGGCGGTGACGGTCGAAGGGAAGGTCGTAGAAGTCGCTGTCTTTCTGCCGCATCCACAGGCCGATGAGAGTGAGGCGCGAGTTGAGCCACTGTCCGGCCTTAAAGGGGACGGAGGCCTGGAGGCCCGCCTGCTGCTCGAAGTCGAAGTTCAGGTACTTGTACAGCTCCAGCAGTTCGTCGGGCGACTGGTAGAGCGTCTGTACGGCGCGGTCCTTGGTGTGGTTGAACCAGGCGCGGAAGACGTACTTCGACCGCAGGATGTAGGTCAGCGAAGTGGAATATTCAATGGCGGGCTTCAGCAACGGGTTGCCGTGTATCTCGCTGTAGCCGCCGCCCAGGTAGGAAATGACGTCCTGCACCGCCCAATAGTCGGGATAGCTCTTGTCGCTGCTGAAGTTGAGCTGGAGGATGTGCCCGTCGGCAGGCAGGTAGGTCAGGTTGAGTACGGGGTAGACGTCCCACTCGTCCCACACGGGCGTCTTGTAGCGCTCCACGGCCAGCGAGAAGTCCGTCATCAGCTTCCGGCCGAACGACTTGCTGAAGCCGGCATACAGATTGAGCGTCTGCTCGCGGCGGCGCGACCGGACGTCGGCCGGCAACCCGGCTTCTTCATTCTTCTTTAATTCTTCATTTTCATACGTCTGGTAGGAATGGTCCACGCTCGTGGTGTAGACCGCCCCGTAGTTCAGCCCCCAGCCGTTCTTCAGCTGATGCTCCTGCGCGAGGAAGAACTTCCAGGCGTTGATGCGCTGGCCGTCTTCGGTATAGAAGTCGAGGGAATCATTGCCCATGCGGCTGTGCAGCAGCTGGTCGCCCGGAGCGTTGTACCACGTGAACTCCGCACCCGCCTTCAGTCCGATGGGCGTCCGGTAGTCCAGGCGGCCGTTGTGCAGCCACGAGGTCTGACTGCTCACGCTTTCGGCCGTCTGTGTGCCCGTAGAGTGCTGGCGGGTGTGACTCGTCGCATAAGCACCGTTGTAGACAAAGCTCAGCGAATGGTTCTCGGCCAGCGTGTAGTCCGTGCCCAGGCGGAAGCTGTGGGTGTGGCTGCGGGCGCGCATCTCCTCGTAGTTGTCGATGAGATGCGTCGATCCGTCGGCCTGCTGCCAGTGGCGGGCTTCCTTGTCGGTGGTGTTGAAGCTCTCGCCGTGGCTGTGAGAGTAAAGAAAGTCGGCCGAGAATTTCCGGCCATTATATAATAAGGAGGCGCGCTCCTCAAAGGAAGCCTCGTGCTCTTGGTTGTATTTCCCGTAGACCTCGCCCTGCACCACGCCGGGGTCGCCGATGCGGTGGCGCAGGCGGACGTTGATCATCGCCCCGCGCACCTGATAGCGGGCAGGCGCGTTGTACATCACCTCGACGCGCTCGATGCGGTCGGCAGGCAGCGACTTCAGCAGGGCGTAGAGCTGCGCGCCGCTCATGTTGGTCACCTTGCCGTCCAGCACGACGGTGACCGCCTGCATGCCCAGCGTCAGTACGCCGTCCTGCTCCACCACGCCGGGCAGTTCCTTCAGGGCTTCGTAGACGTTGTCCACGGGGCGGCCTTCTATCATCCGCGGCAGGTCGTACTCCAGCTTGCCCGCCGATGCCTTGACGACGGGTCGCTCGCCCACCACCATCACCTCGGGCAGGTGGCGGTAGAGGCTGTCCATACGGGCGTCGCCCGTCAGGATGCTGTCGGCGGACAGCGTCCGCAGGTTCTCATTTTTCAGATTCTCCTGGGCGGAGAGCGGCAGGGCCAGAAGCAGGCAGGCTGCCGGGAGGAAGTAGAGTCGTTTCATATATGGCATTTTTATAAAATCCTCATTCCCAAACTGCTGAGGTACCTCAGCAGGCCGTCCGAGACCGCGAATTTGCTCCCGACATAGGTCGGCGGGCCGTCAGAGACCGTGGATTTGCTCCCGACATAGGTCGGCGGGCTGTCGGAGGCCGCGGATTTGCTCCCGACATAGGTCGGCGGGCTGTCGGAGGCCGCGGATTTGCTCCCGACATAGGTCGGCGGGCCGTCGGAGGCCGTGGATTTGCTCCCGACATAGGTCGGCTGACTGTCAGAGGCCGCGGATTTGCTCCCGACATAGGTCGGCGGGCCGTCGGAGGCCGCGGATTTGCTCCCGACATAGGTCGGCTGACTGTCAGAGGCCGCGGATTTGCTCCCGACATAGGTCGGCGGATGCAAAAGTCCGAAAAAAAACAAAAAGCCTGCGTTACCGCAGGCTTACGAAGTCTTATCGAGTGTTATCGGGCGGGATTATTCTGTCTTTCCGGCCTCCGCAATCTCCCTTAAATGTTGCTCTATCAGCTGGAAGAACTGCGACAGGTGGGAACCGTCGACAAAGGCGTGGTTCACGTAGATGGACAGCGGCATCAGCAGGCGGCCTTCGCGGGTGACGGCCTTACCGGCGGTCATCAGCGGATAGTTGCAGGCATTGCCCGCCTCGGCCAGGGTGTAGGTGACGGAGGTGAAGTACATGCCGGGCACGGCGCTCAGGTGCACCACGTCGTAATCGCCCTGCGCCATCAGGGTCTTCTCGGCGCCGTAGGGGTCACCGTCGGGCGGGATGTTCGTCATGAGCCGATGGGCTTCGGCGTAGAAGGCGTCAAAGTCTTCGTGATAAGGAATGCGCAGGGTGAAGAACGTGCGGCCCGGCACGGCGACGGGCGTGATGATGTCCACGCGGTCATGGAACACCACCTGCCCCTGCTTGTCGACGCGGTAGCGCAGCTCGTCCACCTCGTTGGCGGCGCGCACCACGGCGTAGAGGTAATGGAGGAAAAAGGAACGGCCCCGGCGGCGGGCGGCCTCGCGGGCTTCGGTACAGTCTATCTCGGTGGTGACGGCGTACCACGAGCTGACAAAACTTTGGAAGAAACGGTAGTTGTCGCGGCGGACCCAGGTGTCTACATCAATAATATGTTTCATGCTTCATTCATTTTTAATACGAGGGCAAAGATAGGCTTTTCGGCGCTCCCCGCCAACGCCATCCTTGGCGAAATCCGTAAAACGGGTACAAAAATCCCGCATCGGGGTTATCCCCCCATCCGCCCGCCGCGCTATCTTTGCATCGGATATCAAAACGGACTGAATCATGACTATCGAACATTTCAAGGAATTTGTAAAGACGCGCCGCCCGCTGGACACCGAAGACATCGGACGGTTCATGAACGACATGAGCGACGAAGCACGGCGCATCACCTTCCAACTGAACACGGCCTACCACACGCCCGACGAGGTGCGCCGGCTGCTGTCGCAACTCTTCGGCTACGAGGTGCCCGACTCGCTCCGCGTGTTCCCGCCCTTCTACACGGACTTCGGCAAGAACATCACCGTGGGCCGCGACGTGTTCATCAACGCCTGCTGCCATTTCCAGGACCACGGCGGAGTGACGCTGGGCGACGGTTGCCAGATAGGGCACAACGTCGTGTTCGCCACCCTCGACCACGAACTCGTCCCCGAGCGGCGGCACGTCACCCTGCCCGCCCCCATCGTCCTGGGACGCCGCGTCTGGGTAGGGTCGAACGCCACCATCCTCTCCGGTGTGACCATCGGCGACAATGCCGTCGTGGCGGCCGGTGCCGTGGTGACGAAGGACGTGCCTCCCGGCGCCGTGGTGGGAGGGGTGCCCGCCCGCATCATCAAGTACATCACCGACTAAATCCCTTTTACATATATGAACAAACTTATTTTATCATCAATCTTTTGCATTCTAACACTGAACAGTATGGCACAACAGAAAATTGTACAGACAGCCGGACGTGACCAACTGGGCGACTTCGCCCCTGAGTTTGCCCGCCTGAACGACGACATCCTCTTCGGAGAGGTATGGAGCCGCAACGACCTCCTGAGCCTGCGCGACCGCAGCCTCGTCACCCTGACCGCCCTCATCAGCCAGGGCATGACCGACTCTTCGCTCACCTACCACCTGCAGACAGCCCGCCAGAACGGCATCAGCCGGACGGAAATCTCCGAAATCATTACCCACATCGCCTTCTACGCCGGATGGCCAAAGGCATGGGCGGCCTTCCGCCTGGCCAAGGATGTCTGGACCGACGACACGCCTGCCACGGACGCCAAAGCCGCCTTCCAGCGAACGATGATTTTCCCCATCGGCGAACCGAACACGGCCTACAGCCGCTACTTCACGGGCAACAGTTACCTGGCCCGCATCTCGGACGCACAAGTGTCTTTCTCCAACGTCACCTTCGAGCCGCGCTGCCGCAACAACTGGCACATCCACAAAGCCACGAAGGGCGGCGGACAGATGCTGGTCGGCGTAGCCGGACGCGGTTGGTACCAGGAGGAAGGCAAGCCGGCACAGCAAATCCTGCCCGGCACAGTCATCCACATCCCCGCCAACGTGAAGCACTGGCACGGCGCGGCGGCCGACAGCTGGTTTGCCCACCTGGCCTTCGAAATCGCAGGCGAGAACACCTCCAACGAATGGCTGGAACCCGTGACGGACGAGGAATACAACCAACTTCAACCCTAAAAACATCCCTTTATGTACAAACGATTATTCACCTGGCTGGCAGTGGTGGGCATCTGTCTCGCCCTGCCGGCACAATCCAAACAACACATGAAAACATCAGATACCCCCAAGGCACTCGTAACCTACTTCTCGGCCACGGGCAACACCGCCCGAGCCGCCCGGCTGATAGCCGCTGCCACCGGCGCCGACCTCTACGAAATCCGCCCTGTACAAACCTATACGGAAAAAGACCTTGACTGGCACGATGCCCACTCGCGCAGCTCGGTCGAGATGAAGGACCCAAAAGCCCGCCCCGCCATCCAGACACCCAAAGCCGACGTGGAAGCCTACGACGTCATCTTCATCGGCTACCCCATCTGGTGGGACCTCGCGCCGAGAGTCATCAACACCTTCATCGAAAGCCACAACCTGAAAGGCAAAACGGTTGTACCCTTTGCCACCTCGGGCAGCAGTTCGATCACTAACAGCGCCGCCACGTTAAAGAAGGATTATCCCGACCTCAACTGGAAGGCAGGCAAACTGCTGAACCGCGCCACGGAAAAAACGGTACGCGAATGGGTGGAAAACCTGTAATTTCCGGCCGCAAAAAGTGTTATTTAGTCTTACCATATTCGTGGGGATAAGGATGAACTCCGTATCTTTATCCCCATGAAACTGCCCTCGAAATACATCGCCCTGCTCGTCGTCCTCTCGCTGGCGGGCATTTTCGCCTATCAGGCCTACTGGCTGACGGGCCTCTACCGCACCATGCGCACCGACCTGGAGCGCAACATCACCGAAGCCATGCGCATCAGCGACTACAACGAGATGTTGGTACGTATCGAACTGATGCAACGCCGCAACAAGGAGCACGGCGAAATTTCCGTATCAGCAGGCTATGGCAACAAGGGAGAGAAAATCGTACAGAGCAACACAACTTTCCACACGTCTTCCGGCGACACGACCACCCATACGCGGGTGGACACCCTCTACCAATCCGCTACTGCGGATACCACCATGTCCGATGCGATGATCCACAGTAAGGATGGACTCGACATACTGCTCCGCGACCATAACAGCATCACCAATATGGCCGCCTACATACAACGGGGCATGCACTCGGGGCTGGACATCTTCATCGAGCCCTCGTTCGCCACCTACGACAGCCTGCTCAACGTCCGCCTGCGTGAGATGGACATCGACATCCGCTACCGTCTGCAATACCTTTACTCGGGATATGACGCCTATGACCGCTGGCTCTATACCGACACCCTTGCCACGGGCGGTACGCCCGGTTACATCCCCGGCCCCGATGCCGTCAGCTACCAGTATGCCTTCTCTTCCTCGGAGCATGATGTTTATCGGCTCACTACTGAGCCGTTGGGCAACCTCGTACTGCGACAGATGGCGGGCATCCTCACGACCTCACTGGTCATCCTCCTCATCCTCGGTTTCTCCTTCTGGTACCTCATCCGCACCATCCTGCGGCAGAAGACGCTGGAGGAGATGAAGAGCGACTTCACCAACAACATCACCCACGAGCTGAAGACCCCCATTGCCGTGGCTTATGCTGCCACCGATGCCCTGATCAACTTCCATCAGGCCGACGACCCCGGCAAGCGCGAACGTTACCTGCGCATCTGCCAGGAACAGCTCGGCCGCCTGGGCGGACTGGTGGAGCAGATACTCTCCATGTCGATGGAACGGCGCAAGACCTTCCGCCTCCGCCTCGAAGAAGTACGGCTGGCCGACCTCCTGCCCTCGCTCATAGAGCTGCACAAGCTGAAGGCCGACAAACCTGTCCATGTCACCCTCGACATCGTCCCCGAAGACCTGACCGTCACTGCCGACCGCACACACCTGGCCAACATCGTGAGCAACCTGCTGGACAACGCCGTGAAGTATTCGCGCGACAGAGCCGACATCACCGTCCGCTGCCGCCGCACCGAAACCGATGGCCGGACGTGGGCAGAAATCAACGTCGCCGACCACGGCATCGGCATTGCCCGCGACCGCCAGCCTCACGTATTCGACAAGTTCTATCGCGTGCCCACCGGCAACCTGCATGAAGTGAAAGGCTACGGCCTTGGCCTCTTCTATGTCAAGACGATGGTGGAGAAGCACGGCGGAACGGTGGAAGTGAAAAGCGAACCAGGAAAAGGAAGTGAGTTTATTGTAAGAATTTAATCGAATGGAAAAGATAAAAGTATTATTAGTCGAGGATGAACAGACCCTCACCATGATTATCAAGGACACCCTCGAAGGCCAGGGTTTCCTCATCCAAACTGCCGCCGACGGCGAAGAGGGATTGCGCCTGTTCTTCGACCTGCGCCCCGACGTGCTGGTGACCGACGTCATGATGCCCCGCATGGACGGCTTCGAAATGGTGCGCCGCATCCGCCAGACCGACCGACGCACGCCCGTCCTCTTCCTCACAGCCCGTTCGGCGGTGAACGACGTGGTCGAAGGTTTCGAACTGGGTGCCAACGACTATCTGAAGAAACCCTTCGGCATGCAGGAACTCATCGTACGCATCAAGGCACTCATGGGCCGCGCCTGCACCTACACCCAGCCTGCCGAAAACGAACAGACTTTCTACGAAATAGGCCACTACCAGCTCGACACGCGCCGCCAGCTCCTTCTGCACGAAGGTCTGAAGCAGGAACTTTCACATCGCGAAGCCGAAATCCTGCGCCGCCTTTGCCAAAACCGCAACTGCGTAGTGAGCATGCGAGACATCCTGCTCGACCTTTGGGGTGACGACTCCTTCTTCAACCAGCGCAGCCTGCACGTCTTCATCACCAAGCTTCGCCACAAACTGGCCAAGGACGACCACATCCGCATCATCAACGTGCGGGGTGTCGGATACAAACTGATTACAGAATAAAAACCGATAAATTGCGTTAAGACAGAGTGAAGAGTGTCAGGAAAAGCCGTATCTTTGAAGCTGACAACAATATATAGAAGATATGAAACGGTTCTTAGTTCTCTTTTCACTCCTTGCCATATACTGCGGCATTGCCCTTGCACAGACCGAAACGGCCGCCGATACCCTGCGCCAGGCGGCGGGCGACATTCCTCCGACAGGCGACCAATTACTGCCCGACGGCGTAAAAAGCTACGACGGCTTCCTGATAGACATGAACAGTCTGGTGAAGCTGCCTACGCCGGACATGAACAAGACTTACAAAATAGTCATCCCCGACGCCAGCAAGGACTACAACTGGATATTCCGCCTGAACCCCGATGTCACCTACTCTTCGGGACTGAGCAATATGTTCTCCCTGTCGGGTTCACCCTATTTCAGCAGCAATCCGTTCGGCATCATGGGCTTCGGCTTCGGCAACACGACGGACAACCTGCAGATGGGCAGCTTCCGCCTGAAGAACGGCTGGCGGCTGAACACCTACGGCGAATACGACAAGGACGGCTGGCGGGTACCCAACCCTTCGGCCCTGCCCTGGCAGAAGAACAACTTCAAGGGCGCTTTCGAATTGAAGTCGCAGGACGGTTCGTTCGGCATCCGCATCGAGGTGCAGAAGGGACGCGAAAATCCGTTCTTCTATTAAAATCCCGAACATCATGCAACAGAAGATACTGATCGTAGGGGCCAACGGCTTTACGGGCCGGCGCATCCTCGACACCCTGTCGGGCAAAGCAGACTATCAGGTGACGGGCTGCTCGCTGCACCCTGACATCTGCCCGGACACAGACAGCTACCGCTTTGTGCAGGCCGACATCCGCGATGATGCAGCCGTCCGCCGCCTGTTTGAGGAATTGCGGCCCGACACCGTCATCAATACCTCCGCCCTCTCCTCGCCCGACTATTGCGAAAACCACCGCGAAGAGACAGACGAGACCAACATCCATGCCGCCGCCCGCCTGGCCGAAAACTGCGAACGCCTCGGCAGCCGCCTCATCCACCTGTCCACGGACTTCGTGTTCGGCGGAGACACCGACCGCCTCTACACCGAGGAAGACATGCCCGCCCCCGTGAACTACTACGGCCGGAGCAAGTGGGAGAGCGAACAACAGGTGGCCCGGCTGTGCAGCAACTATGCCGTGGCGCGCATCGTGGTGGTCTACGGACAGCCCCTGCCCGGCCAGCATGGCAACATCGTACGCCTCGTGGCCGACCGCCTGCGCAGCGGACAGCCCATCCGTGTAGTGAACGACCAATGGCGCACGCCGACCTTTGTGGACGACGTGGCGCAAGGCGTGGAACAGCTCATCAGCCACCCGTCCAACGGCCTCTTCCACCTCTGCGGCCCGGAGTGCCTGACCATTGCCGACATTGCCTGTCGCGTGGCCGACGTACTGCAGCTGGACGCCTCGCTGATACAGCCTGTCAGCACTGCCGAGATGCAGGAAGCCACGCCCCGCCCCCGCTTCAGCGGCCTGAGCATCGACAAGGCCCGTCGCCTGCTGGGCTACCGCCCGCACTCGCTGGACGAAGGCATCCGGGCAATGTTCAGCTGAAAACTGCGCTTTCGCTTTTGTACTTCCAATAGGATACATTATCTTTTCAGAACATAGGCTGCACCTCGGAAGAAAAACTGAAAACTGCGTTTTCGTTTTGTTCTTCGCTCGGTTTGCACTATCTTTGCCATCCGTAAAATCAACAGGAGACTGACCCTCGTGAAAAAGAAATTCATTCCAAAAACGTCGTTGCGCTTCCGCCGCTGGAGCCACAAGAGCTATGCCGCTTTTGCCAGCATCGGGCGGAATGTCACCATCGGACGCCTGTCCAAAGGCGTGGCCGACAGTTCGCTGCGCAAGCAGACACGCACGACGGACGGTCTCCTTCCATCCTTATCATCCATTATGACCATCGAACAACTGAAACTGCGGGTACTGGCAGGCACAGCCCTGTCGCCCGAAGAAGCGGCCTGGCTGGCAGGTACGGCCGACCGCGAGGCGCTCTACCGCGCCGCCCACGAGATTACCGAGGCATGTGCCCCGCGCGAATTCGATATGTGCTCCATCGTCAATGCCAAGTCGGGCCGATGCCCGGAAAACTGCAAATGGTGCGCACAATCCTCCCACTACCACACACAGGCCGACATCTACGACCTGCTGCCCGCCGAAGAATGCCTGCGGCACGCCCGTGCCAACGAAGAGCAGGACGTCAACCGGTTCTCCCTGGTGACCAGCGGACGAAAACCTTCCAAGAAACAGATTGAACAACTTTGCGACACGGTGCGCTACCTGCGCCGCCATTCGTCCATCCAGCTCTGCGCCTCGCTGGGCCTGGCCGATGAAGACGAGCTGCGACAACTGCACGAAGCCGGCGTGACGCGCTACCACTGCAACCTCGAGACGGCTCCCAGCTACTTCCCCACCCTCTGCTCCACGCATACGCAGGAGGAGAAGATACGCACGCTGGAGGCGGCCCGCCGCGTAGGCATGGACGTGTGTAGCGGCGGTATCATCGGCATGGGCGAAACGATGGAGCAACGCATCGAACTGGCCTTCACGCTCCGCAAGCTGGGTGTGCAATCCATCCCCATGAACCTGCTCAGCCCCATCAAGGGCACGCCGCTGGAACATCAGGCGCCACTGACCGAGGACGAGATACTGACTACCATCGCCCTCTTCCGCTTCATCAACCCCACGGCCTACCTGCGCTTTGCAGGCGGACGTTCGCAACTCAGCCGCGAGGCCGTGAAGAAGGCTTTATATATAGGTATCAACTCGGCCATCGTGGGCGACTTACTTACGACCCTCGGTTCGAAGGTAGCTGAAGACAAGCAGCTGGTGCGTGAAGCGGGCTACCGCCTGTGCGACTCACAGTTTGACCGCGAACACCTATGGCATCCCTATACCTCGACCACCAACCCGCTGCCCGTCTACAAAGTGAAGAGCGCGCAGGGGGCGACCATCACGCTGGAAAGCGGTGAAACGCTGATAGAAGGCATGTCGTCGTGGTGGTGCCAGGTGCACGGATACAACCATCCCGTGCTGAACCGGGCCGTGGAAGAACAACTGAAACGGATGTCGCACGTCATGTTCGGCGGCCTGACGCACGACCCTGCCATCGAACTGGGCCGTCTGCTGCTGCCGCTGGTGCCGCCGTCGATGCAGAAAATCTTCTACGCCGACTCAGGCTCCGTAGCCGTGGAGGTGGCGCTGAAGATGGCCGTACAATATTGGGTAGGTCGGGGGAAGGAGAAGAAAAACAACTTCGCCACCATCCGCTCGGGCTACCACGGCGACACGTGGAACGCCATGTCGGTGTGCGACCCAGTCACGGGCATGCACTCGCTCTTCGGCAGCGCCCTGCCCGTGCGCTACTTCGTGCCGCAGCCCCGCTCGCGCTTCGACGGCGAATGGAACCCCGACGACATCCTTCCGCTGAAAGAGACCATCGAACGTCATGCCGACGAACTGGCCGCTCTCATCCTCGAACCCATCGTGCAGGGCGCGGGCGGCATGTGGTTCTACCATCCGCAATACCTGCGCGAGGCAGCCCGCCTGTGCCGCGAACACGGCCTGCTGCTCATCTTCGACGAGATAGCCACGGGCTTCGGACGGACGGGCAAGCTCTTTGCCTGGGAGCATGCGGGCGTGGAACCGGACATCATGTGCATCGGCAAGGCGCTGACGGGCGGATACATGACGCTGTCTGCCGTGCTGGCTACGAACGAGGTGGCGGACACCATCTCGAACCATGCCCCCGGCTGCTTCATGCACGGCCCCACATTCATGGGCAATCCGCTGGCCTGTGCCTGCGCCTGCGCCTCCATCCACCTGCTCACTTCGGCGGAATACAACTGGCAGGGACGGGTACGCCGCATCGAAGCACAGCTGCGCCGCGAGCTGGAACCTGCCCGACAGCTGCCGCAGGTGGCGGACGTGCGCGTGCTGGGCGCCATCGGCGTCATCGAGACCCGCGAGCCGGTGGACATGGCCTGGATGCAGCGCCGCTTCGTGGAAGAAGGCATCTGGGTACGCCCCTTCGGACGACTGGTTTACCTGATGCCGCCCTTCGTCATCGAGCCGGAGCAGCTGAGCCGACTGACGGGAGGATTGCTGAAGATAGTAGCGGAAATGAAATAACAAATGACCATGAACTTTACCCAAGAACTACAACAAGAACTCGACGCCCTGCGCGCTAAAGGCAACCTACGCCACCTGTCCCGACTGGAGCACGACGGACGCTACGTCACTACCCCCGACGGACGGCGGATGCTGAACCTCTCGTCCAACGACTATCTGGGACTGGCCGCCGACACCGACCTGCGCCGCGAGTTCCTGAAGACGCTGACGCCCGAGACGTTCCTGCCCACCTCGTCGTCGTCGCGCCTGCTGACGGGCAACTTCCGCGTCTACGACGAACTAGAGGACGAACTGGCCCGACGGTTCGGCACCGAAGCCGCGCTGGTGTTCAACTGCGGCTACCACGCCAACACGGGCATCCTGCCCGCCGTGGCCGATGCGCAGACGCTCATCCTGGCCGACAAGCTGGTGCACGCCAGCCTCATCGACGGCATCCGCCTCGCCGCGCCCGCCCGCTGCATCCGCTACCGCCACAACGACCTGGCGCAGCTGGAACGGCTCGTCGGTGAACACAGCAGCCACTGCCACCGCCTCATCATCGTCACCGAAAGCGTGTTCAGCATGGACGGCGACCGCACCGACCTGCGCCGCCTCGTGGCCCTGAAGCGCCGCTACGACAACGTGCTGCTCTACGTCGACGAGGCCCATGCCTTCGGCGTCTTCGGTCCCACGGGGCTGGGCTGCGCCGAAGAAGAGGGCTGCACGAGTGACATCGACTTCCTCGTGGGCACCTTCGGCAAAGCCTGCGCCTCGGCCGGAGCCTACGTGGCGTGCAGCCGGACCGTGCGCGAATACCTCGTCAACCGTATGCGCCCGTTCATCTTCACCACCGCCCTGCCGCCCGTCAGCGTGGCGTGGACGCTGTTCGTCGTGCGCCGACTGGCCGCGATGGACGACCGCCGCCGCCACGTCCTGAGCATGGGCGAACGGCTGCGTGCCCGCCTCGCCGCGCGGGGATACGCCTCGCCCAGCGTCAGCCAGATTGTCCCGATGATTGTCGGGCCGAGCGCCGACACCGTGCTGCGCGCCGAAGCCCTGCAACGCCACGGCTTCTACGCCCTGCCCGTCCGTCCGCCCACGGTGCCCGAAGGCACGTCGCGCATCCGCTTCTCGCTGACCGCGGCCCTGACGGAAGACGAAGTGGACGCCATCCCCCTCTGACGACCGCCGAAGCCCTACGGAAAGCTGCGGAAACCTGTCCGCAAGGTTCCGAAGCACTACGGAAGGCCGCGGAAACCTGTCCGCAAGGTTCCGAAGCACTACGGAAGGCCGCGGAAAGCTGTCCGCAAGGTTCCGAAGCACTACGAAAGGCCGCGGAAAGCTGTCCGCAAGGTTCCGAAGCCCTACGGAAGGCCGCGGAAAGCTGTCTGCAAGGTTCCGAAGCACTTCGGAAGGCCGCGGAAACCTGTCCGCAACCTACAAAAACAACTGATTAACCCCAGAAAACGAATGAAAAACGAATGAAACAACTCTACCTCATCCACGAACACCATCCCCGCCTGCTCCTGTTCTTTACCGGATGGGCGGCAGACGAAACGCCGTTCCGCCACTACCGCCCGCAGGGGATGGACTACCAGATCTGTTACGACTACCGCACACTGGACTTCGACGCCACGCCCCTGCGCGCCTATGCCGAGGTGCACGTCGTAGGCTGGTCGATGGGCGTATGGGCCGCCTCGCACGTGCTACCCTCGGCAGGCCTGAACGTGGCCAGCTGCACCGCCCTGAACGGCACACCCCACCCCATCGACGAACGGCGCGGCATTCCGCCCGCCATCTACCAAGGTACGCTCGACGGACTGACGGGCGCCTCGCTCCACAAGTTCCTGCGCCGCATGTGTGCCGACAGCGCCGCCTTCCGCCGGTTCCTCGAACGCACGCCCCGCCGCCCGCTGGACGAGATACGCGACGAGCTGGCCTGCATCGCCCGCCTCGACGCCGAGCTACCCGACGCCACGCTGACGTGGACTGAAGCCGTCGTGGGCCGCGCAGACCGCATCATCCCGCCCACCAACCAGCTGACGGCCTGGCACGAGCTGGGCACGCCCGTCCTCGAGACCGACGACGCGCACTACCAGGAAACCCTCTTCAACCATTACCTGCAAGACCGATGGACAAACGCCTGATAGCCGAACGATTTGCCCGCGCCCGCGCCACCTACAGCCGCGAAGCGCGCGTGCAGCAGCAGGTGGCCGAGAAGATGACCGCCCTGCTGCGCCATGCCCTGCCCGACGCCCGCTTCGACCGCATCGCCGAGTTCGGCTGCGGCACGGGACTGTATTCGCAGCTCATCCACGACACGTGGCATCCCTCGCTGCTCCACCTCAACGATCTCTGTCCCGAGATGCGCTTCTGCCTGGAGGAACTGACCGCCCGGCCCGGCGTGGCGTTCAAGGCGGGCGATGCCGAGACCTGTCCCCTGCCCGGCGGGCTGGACCTGCTGACGTCGTGCTCCACCCTCCAGTGGTTCGCCTCGCCCCGCGAGTTCTTCCGCCGCGCCGCCTCGCTGCTCCGCCCCGGCGGCGTGCTGGCTTTCACCACCTTCGGCCTGCGCAACCTGCATGAGATACGCACGCTGACGGGCAACGGGCTGGACTACACGCCGCCCCAGCAACTCCGCCGCGAGCTGGAAGACGCCGGCTTCTGCATCCTCCACCTGGAGCAGGAAGAGGCCGTCCTCCGCTTCCCCACCCCCGTTGACGTCCTGCGCCACCTGCGCATGACGGGCGTCACCGGCACGGAGAAGCAGACGTGGAGCCGCGGCCGCCTGCAAGCGTTCTGCGACGAATACGTCCGCCGCTTCGGCTCGTCCGAAGGCGTAAACCTGACGTATCAACCGATATATGTGATTTCTTCCAAAAAAACACCAACAATATGAACAACATCTACTTCATCAGCGGCATCGACACCGATGCCGGAAAATCCTACTGCACCGCCTGGTATGCAGCACAACTCATCAAAGAAGGCCGACGCGTCATCACCCAGAAATTCATCCAGACAGGCAACGTGGGCCACAGCGAAGACATCGACCTGCACCGCCGCCTCATGGGCACCGGCTACCTGCCCGAAGACCGCGAAGGCCTCACCATGCCCGAAATCTTCTCCTACCCCGCCTCGCCCGACCTGGCCGCACGCATCGACCACCGCGAAATAGACTTCGACCGCATCGGGCAGGCTACGCAGGAACTGGCCCGCCGCTACGACACGGTGCTGGTCGAAGGTGCCGGCGGCCTGATGGTCCCCCTGAAGGACGAGTACCTCACCATCGACTACATCGCCGAACGGGGCTATCCGCTCGTCTTCGTCACCTCGGGCAAGCTGGGCAGCGTGAACCACACCCTCCTCAGTCTGGAAGCCGTGGCCCGCCGTGGCATCCGCCTCGACACCGTGCTCTACAATCTCTATCCCACTCTGGCCGACACCACCATCCAGCAGGACACGCAGCAGTACCTGCGCCGCTACCTCGGACGCCACTTCCCACAATGCCGCTTCCTGACGGTACCCGTGCTGGAAGGATAGCCCGTCGCCTCCTACACCTCCCGGCTGATGGAAAAAGAACGGTACTCCGAAGGCGAATAGCCCGTGTACAGCTTGAAATATCGCCTGAAGAATGACTGCTCCGAAAAGTTGAGCTTGTTCGCCACCTCCTTGATGCTCGTCTTCGGATTGGACAGCAGCTGCTTGGCCTCCGTGATGACGAACAGCGCAATCCACTGCAAGGGCGTCTTGCCGGACACCTCATGGACCAGCGTCGAGAAGTAGCGCGGCGTCAGGCTCTGCAGCCCTGCGTAGAAACGGACATCCCGATGCATACGGAAATTGCGGTGCAGGTCCACCAGGAAATTCTGGAACACCTTGTCCTTGCGCGTCTGCTTCTGCGACCTGACCTCTTCCCGGCTGTTCGTGATGTAGGCGTCGATCACCTCGTAGCAGAACGCCTGGACAAGTGCCGCGACAACCTGCGGCGCCAGGCTTGTGCAAATCTCTTTCCTGCTACGGATGCCCTCAATCAGCTTCTCTATGCACCGATACTGCGTGGAGTTCAGAGACACCAGCGGATGGAAACGGATGTAAACGTGGCTTTGCGTATCGGCAATGGAGTCGAGGGAGGAAAGCACAAAGTCGAAGTCGGCACGCCCCACCACGCCTTGGAAATCATCACTGACCGACAGGACACCGGTCTGTGAAAAAGCTGGGTAAACGTACAAATCGCCCTCGCCCACCCGATACTGGTGTTCGTCCATCATCAGGGAGATGCTCCCCCGCCTGCACAGCAGAAAGCCGTTCTGCTCCAGGCAAATCACCGAATTATGCTTCCTTACATTCTCTTTGTCTATTTCCAATATTTCTACATTGGACACTTCCATCGTACTCATACGGCATCTGATTTTATCCGCAAAGTAAACAAAAAAAGAGACAAAAAGCACAGATTCCATCCATACAAACGCATAAAATCGAACATATTGCACAATCATAGGATATAATCGTTCCCCTGTATCCACCCCCAATCCCCTAACTTTGCAGCCAAAAATCAAGAACATTCCGTATGAGAAAGAATTGTGTGATAGCATGCACGCTCGCAGGCCTTTTGTTGCTGAACAATGCGTGCAGCAGGAAAAGGACAGAAGAACAGGTAACGGCCAAGGTACGGCTTTTCACAGTCAAGCGTTCCGACGCTATGCCCGTACAGGACTTCCCCGGCCGCGTAATCGCCGCCGAAGAAGTGAACCAGGCGTTTAAGGTCAGCGGAACGCTGATGCGTATCCACGTGGAAGAAGGAAGCCGCATCCGCCAAGGACAGCTTATCGCAGAAATCGACCCGCGCGACTATCAGCTCCAGCTCGACGCTACAGAAGCGGAATACCGGCAGATAAAGGCGGAAGCCGAACGCGTGATGGCGCTCTATGCCGACAGCGTAACCACCGCCGACGCCTACGACAAGGCACGCTACGGCCTGCAACAGATAACAGCCAAGTACGAGAACGCCCGGAACCAACTGGCAGACACCCGAATCTATGCCCCCTTCGACGGATACGTACAAAAGCGGCTGTTCGACCCTCCGACGGTCGTGGCAGCCGGGATGCCTGTCGTGACGCTCATCTCGGAAGGTAGTCAGGAGATTGAAATCAACATTCCGGCCTCGACCTACACGCGCCGCAATGAGATAACCGCCTTCAGCACCTCGTTCGATTTCCTCCCCGGCCAGCCCGTCCCGCTCCGCCTGATCAGCATCGCCCCCAAAGCCAACGCCAACCAGCTGTACACCGTGCGCCTTTCTGTTCCGCAGGGATTGACCGCCCAGCCTTCGCCCGGGATGAGCGCCATGGTGAACGTCGCATTCAATGACACCATCAACGGAAAGACCGAAGTACCGTCTTCCGCCTTGTTCAAAAAAGACGGGAGCAGCTGCGTCTGGGTCTATGACAAGAAAAGCGGAACCATCGGACAACGCGCCGTATCGGTAGAGCGGCTCGATACTGAAGGGAACGCCATCGTCGTCCGAGGGATTGCCGCCGGAGAACAGATTGTCGTATCGGGCGTACACAAACTGAACGACAAACAGCAAGTTGAACCCATGTCGTCCGAAAGCGACACCAACATAGGAGGCTTATTATGATGGATTTAGGTAAATGGGCTTTCGAAAACAAGAAACTGGTCTATTTCCTGGTTGCCGTCCTGTTCGTCGGCGGACTCTATGCCGCCTACAACATGAGCAAACTGGAAGACCCTGAAATCAAGGTGAAAACGGCAATGGTCGTGGCCACACGTCCCGGCGCCTCGGCGCACGAAATGGAAATGGAAGTCACCGAACCGCTGGAGAAAAACATACGGACCATCGGTGAAGTGGATTACATCTCCAGTTGGTCCTACAACGACCTCGCCATCCTCCAGGTAGAAATAAAGAGCATCATCCCCGACAAGGACATTGAGCAGTGCTGGGATTTGCTCCGTCGGAAGGTATCAGATACGGAAAAGGGATTACCCGAAGGTACGTCGGTCACGGTACAGGACGACTTCGGCCTGGTGTATGGCATGATGTACACATTGACCGGCGACGGTGCGTCCCACCGGCAGTTGTCCGACTACGCCCGAATGATACAGCGTGAGCTGAAGAACCTGGACGGCGTAGCCCGCGTCATCATCTACGGCGAACAGGAGGAATGCATCAACATCGAGATGCAGCCCGAACGGATGGCCACGCTGGGCGTCTCACCCGCCGAAGTGCTGGCCACGCTGCAAGGACAGAACGGCATCTATTACTCCGGGTATTACGACAACGGCCCCAAGCGTGTGCGTGTGACAGTTAGCGACAAATTCCGCAAAGTGGAGCAGATCCGCCAAATGATCATACAGGGGCACGAAAACGACCAGCTACGCCTGAAAGACATCGCGAAAGTAGAAGAAGGATATGCCACGCCGGTACGCAATTCGATGGCCTACAATGGTGAACCCGCCTTGGGTATTGCCGTTGCCGCCTCGTCGGGCACGGACATCCTGAAAGTAGGTAAAGCTGTAGAAAAACGTCTGGCTGAACTAAAAAAAGAACATTTACCGACAGGAGTCGAATATCACAAAGTGTTCTACCAGCCCGAACGGGTCAAGAATGCCCTGACAACATTCTTCGTCAATCTGATAGAGTCCGTCATCATCGTCGTAGCCATTCTGATGCTGACGATGGGGTTCAAAAGCGGCGTCATCATCGGCATCATCCTGATCATTACGGTCGTCGGGTCTGTGCTTCTGCTAGGTGTAGCAGATGGCTCCATGCAACGCGTATCGCTCGCCACCTTCATTCTGGCAATGGGTATGCTGGTGGACAACGCCATCGTAATCATCGACGGCATCCTGGTTGACCTCAAGCGGGGCAAACCTCGCATGGAGGCCATGACGGCCATCGGACGGAAAACCGCTATGCCGCTGCTGGGAGCCACGCTGATTGCCATCCTCGCATTCCTGCCCGTGTTTCTGTCTCCCGATACGGCAGGCGTTTATGTAAGGGACCTGTTCATCGTGCTCGCCGTCTCCCTGCTGTTGAGCTGGGTACTGGCTCTCGTACATGTCCCCCTGATGGCAAACAGCTGGCTGAAGCCGACCGTATCGGCCAAGGAAGAGAGCAATCTGTACACCGGACGCGTGTACAACTGGCTTCGCACCGTCCTGAATTTCGGTCTGTGCCATAGGGTTTCGTCCATCCTTGCTGCCGTCATATTGGTCGCATTGAGCCTGTTCGGCTATCAGTTCATGCGCCAGGGCTTTTTCCCGGACATGGAATACGACCAACTCTACATCGAATACAAACTGCCGGAGGGCACGAATTCCACCCAAGTGGCAACCGATCTGGAAGAGATACGCGCCTACCTGAACGAACGGCCGGAAATAGGCGACATCACGACATCCATAGGCGGCACACCGGCACGCTACAACCTGGTGCGCAGCGTGGCTACCCCCTCGCTGGCATACGGCGAACTGATTGTCGATTTCGAATCGCCCGAGGCATTGGAAGAAAACATCGACGAAATCCAGCAGCATCTGCTGGAACAATACCCGGATGCCTACGTCAAGCTGAAGAAATACAACATCATGTACAAGAAGTATCCCATCGAAGCCCTGTTCACCGGACCCGACCCTGCCGTACTCCACACGTTGGCCGACTCGGCACGACGAATTATGGAACAAAGCTCCGAAGTATGCCTCGTGACAACCGACTGGGAACCGCACATGCCACTGCTGGAAATAAATTATGACCAGATGTCAGCTCGACGTTCCAGCCTGAGCCGGCAGGATATCTCGACATCGGTGCTGACCGCTACCGGAGGAATCCCCGTAGGTGTATTTTACGACGGAATCCATCCAAACACCATCTATTTAAAGTGTGTGGAAACCGGCGGCAAGGAAATGGATAATCTGGAGAACGTCCCTCTGTTTTCCACATTACCAAGCATCAACGGATTATTGAACGAGGAAACGATACTGAAGATTAAAACCGGAACGATAGGACCCGGCGACATCATCGAATCGGCCCTGCATACGACCCGGCTGAAGCAAGTCAGCCAAGGCATCAGCGTACGCTGGGAAGATCCGGTTGTCCCCCGATACAACGGCCAGCGTGCACAGACCGTCATGTGTTCACCATCACCGGGCATCGAAACCGAAAAGGCACGGAAGGCCATCGCCAAAAAGATAGAGCAAATCCCTCTTCCCGTAGGCTACGAACTGCAATGGATGGGAGAAAAGGATGCCAGCACGGAGACCATGCACTACCTGTTCAAGAACGTGCCGCTGGGCATCGTACTAATGATTGCCATCCTCATCTTCCTGTTCAAAGACTACCGAAAGCCGGCCATCATCATCTGTTGCGTCCCTCTGCTTGCTATCGGCATTGTAGGAGGCATGCTCCTGACAGGACAGTCGTTCACATTCTGTGCCATCGTCGGTGCATTGGGACTGATTGGCATGATGTCGAAGAACTGCATCGTACTAATGGATGAGATTGGCGAACAGATACAGTCCGGCATTCCCCCGGTAAAGGCACTCATATCCAGCTCGGAAAGCCGCCTGCGCCCAGTCATGATGGCTTCGCTGACTACCATTCTCGGTATGATTCCTCTGTTGACCGATCCGCTGTTCGGTTCCATGGCAGTCACCATCATGGGCGGTCTGCTGTTTTCCACGCTGGCAACCCTGCTGTTCGTTCCAATACTATATGCCATGTTTTTCAAAATCAGAATCAAATGAAACATATACTTACATATCTGTTTATCGCAATGCCGCTCGTCGGACTGGCACAAACTACCCTGACACTGGACGACTGCGTCCGTCTGGCCAAAGAAAACAACAAGAAGATAAAGGCTGCCGAACTACAGCTCCTGTCTTCACGGCAAGAGCGGCACAGTACAAAAGCCCTTTTTTTTCCGACCTTCTCACTGACAGGAAATGCACTCTACTCCACGGCCGACGGCTCGTACTCAGTCAGCGACGGTATGCTGCCCGTCTTCGGAACAGACGGCATGCCTACGGGGCAGTCAGCCTATTTCCCAGGCCTGGATCTTGCCTACGACCTAAACTGGATATACAACGGAGGAATCAAAATAGAACAACCCATCTACACAGGCGGAAAGATACGCGCCGGATACCGCATGGCGAAGATAGGAAATGAAATGGCCTGGCAGAACAAGCGTTTGACCGAAGCTGAAGTCATCGTAGAAACATCACGCGCCTATGCCGAAGTGGTACGTACTCTACAACTGACAGAAGTCGCCAACGCCTACCACAACCTGCTGACGGAACTGATGAGAACAGTAGAAAGTGCCCGAAAACATGGCATGAAATCACAAAACGACGTACTGAAAGTCAAAGTTAAACTCGATGAAAGCGAACTGAACCTACGCCGTGCCGAAAACGGGCATCGGCTGGCCATGATGAATCTTTGCCACTACACTGGCATCCCCCTGACCGAACGGATAAAGATAGATGGCAAACTGCCCGACACAAACGAGTCTTACGAACAGACGATCGACATCAGCAACCGGCCCGAATACCTGATGCTCGAACAAAAAGTAAAACTGGCCCAGCAGAAAGTATCGATGGCACAAAGCGAATACCTGCCTCAAATAGGCGTGATGGGCCAATACGGCTACACTAACGGGGTAGAGCTGAATGGTAGCAGGCTTCTCGACGACTGGAATTTCCACGTCGGAATACAGGTATCTATCCCTCTCTTCGACTTTGGGAAGCGTATAAACAAAATTAAGTCTGCCAAAGCTCAATGCACCCAAATGCAAGCCGAACGCGAAGACATCAACGAACAACTGATGCTCGAGATGGCCCAGTCGGCCAATAATCTGGACGAAGCCCTCCTAGAAAGAAAATTAGCAGAATCATCAGTTAGTTCTGCCCAAGAAAATCTGCGCACCAGTCGCCTCCAATATGAGAAGGGAACCGAATTGCTATCTGACTATTTGGAGGCTCAAACTTTGTGGCAACAAGCACAGCAAACTTTCGTAAACACCCGCATCAATTGCTACTTAAAAGAATTGGAATATCAGAAAGCAACAGGAAAAATAAACTAAAAAACTATCAACATAAATTGCAAATGCAACCGGATGAATTTATAAAAAAACAAGTCATATCAGCAATAAAAGAAAGTAATGGAAATATTTCTTTTGAACGCCTGATGGATATCAGCGGATTAGATATTGCAAATTTATCATCCGTTATAGGAAAACTTTTGAAAGAAAAACGAATAGGCTTATATGTATCCAATAATACTGAAAGTGATGGGAAATACATACCGCGAATTGATTATTTGTTTAAACAATTCATGGATTTGCTCTCAAACCATTTCATGCAAGAACGAAGCGTCAGATTCTATGCTTCCAAACTATGTATAACATCCAAATACTTGTCTATGGCAGTAAAACAGGCTAGCGGAAAAACACCAACCGCATGGATAACTGAAAAAGTAATCAACGAAATAAAACACAGACTTCGCCATTCACAAGCAACTATTACAGAAATAGCTTTTGAATTCAACTTCTGCAACATTTCTTTTTTCGGAAAATATTTCAAAGTCCAAATCGGCATGTCTCCTTTGCATTATCGCATGTCCAATGAGGATAACGTCAAATAATTATAAACTTAAAAGATGATTCTCTAAAAAATAACATTATCACGAATTCATATTTTCCACATATTTGTTTCTCACGTTTTATTCGTACTTTTGCAGTACTTAAACGATCCAAACAAAATGGAAGCATTTGCATTCAACACTACAGAGCAATACCTGCTGGCAGCAACCGGCATCCTGCTGGCCGTCCAGGCCCTCTACTACCTCACCCTCTACAACCGCATCCATCTGCGCAGCCGCAAGGCCGGGCGCAACGACCTGCAATTCACACAGGAGCTGCCCCCGTTGTCCGTCATCATCTGCGCCCACGAAGAAGTGGAAAATCTGCGCCGCAACCTGCCCGCCATCCTCGAACAGGACTATCCGCAGTTCGAAGTCATAGTCATCAACGACGGTGAAAAGAGCGAAAGCGAAGACTACCTGACCCAGCTCGAAAACCGCTACCGGAACCTTTACCACAGCTTCGTACCCGACTCTTCGCGCTACATCAGCCGTAAGAAGCTGGCCGTCACGCTGGGCATCCGTGCTGCTCGCTACGATTGGCTGGTGATGACCGAAGCCAACTGCTGTCCGCAAAGTAACCAATGGCTGCGCCTGATGGCCCGCAACTTCACCTCACGCACCGAGGTAGTGTTGGGCTACAGCGGCTACAAACGCGGCCGTAGCTGGCTCCACCGCCGTGCCGCCTTCGACAGCCTGTTCACCGCCATGCGCTACTTGGGCTTCGCTCTGGCTGGCAGTCCCTACATGGGCATCGGCCGCAACCTGGCCTACCGCAAATCGCTCTTCTTCGACCAGAAAGGCTTCTCCGCCCACCTGAACCTGCGCCGCGGCGACGACGACCTCTTCGTCAACCAAGTGGCCCGCCGGGACAACACCCGCGTGGAAACCGATCCGGCAACCGTTGTCCGTATGCAACCCCTGCTCCGCACCAAAGACTGGCGCGAAGAGAAGATAGGCTATGCCTCCACCGCCCGCCTCTACCACGGCGCACAGCGCTGGATCCTGGGATTCGAAACCTTCAGCCGCCTGCTGTTCCATGCCGCATGGATAGCGACGGTCGTCTTGGCTGCCCTGCATACCCACTGGTTGGTGGCAGCTCTCGGCTTCCTGCAGTTCGTATTCCGTTTCGTGATGCAGGCACTTGTCATCAACATCACAGCCAAAGATCTGGACGAGAAATACCGGCATTACTTACTCCTCCCCATCTTCGACATCCTGCAGCCGCTCCAGTCCCTGCGCTGGAAACTCTACTGTCTTTTCCGCGACAAGCGGGAGTTCCTGCGGAAATAAAAAATTCTCCTCTTTTCCCCCTTTCCTACCGGGGAGGAAGTGGAGGAAAGGAGGGAAAAGAAAAAGTATCCATCATTCGTAGCGCATGGAGTCGGCTGGGCGGATACGCGTAATGAGATAGGATGGACCGACCAGCATCAACACCGAGGCAAGAAGTGTACCAGCATTAAGTAGCAGAAATATCCACAGATTGAAAGAAACAGGAACAGTATCCATGTAATACGTAGTAGGATCGAGCTTGAAGAGCCCGAAGAAACGCTGTACAAAATAAAAAGCCAGCCCGATAGCATTGCCCCACAGCATTCCCTTACCAATGAGGAATACCGAAAACCACAAGAATAAGTGGCGGATGGTGCGGTTGTCAGCTCCCAGTGACTTCAGCACACCAATCATTGATGTGCGCTCGATAATGATGATGAGTAGTCCCGATATCATGGTGAAGCCCGCCACACCAATCATCAGCACCAAAATCACCCAAATGTTGACGTCCAAAATGCCAAGCCAGGCAAAGATGCCAGGATTGAGCTGTTCAATGTTGCGGGCACAGAACTCTTGTCCATAACGGTCGGTTTTTCCCTCCAGACCGGAAGCCAGTTCCCACGTAATATCTTCCAAGCGGCTGTAGTCGTTCACTGTCAGCTCCAGTCCGCTAAAGCGGTCGGTTTCCCAACGGTTCAGACGGTTCACCGTATAGAGATCGGTAACAAGATAGAGGTTATCAAACTCGGTCAGATTGGTTTGATAAATGCCTGCGATGGTCAAGCGGCGCGCCCGGATATTATCCTGTATGAAATAAGTATCTATCTTGTCGCCTAATTTCAGTTTCAGTTTGTCGGCCAATGAACGCGAAATGACTACCCGATTGGACGAAGCCGTATCGCTGAACTGAGGCATCTCGCCTTCGAGCAAATGACGACGGAAGAACTCCGTATCATACTCCGGCCCGATACCCTTGAGCAACATGCCTTGAAAAGCCTCGTCCGTCTTGATCATTCCCGCCTTGAGCGAATAGCGCTGCACGTGGTGGATGTCTGTATTGGCACACAGTGAATCCAACTCTGCCGTCGTCATCGAGATAGGAAGCGACTCATAAAGAGAACCGGCATTAAGGTTGGTTATTTGTATATGCGAACCGAAACCTGCAATCTTGTCGCGCACCTCTTTCTTAAATCCGACAATGACAGACACAGTTACAATCATCACCGCCAATCCGATAGCGATGCCAATCATAGCAATGAGTACCGCCGGCCGCGAAACCTGTTTGCCGGAATCATTGTCACGATAGATACGATGCGCAATAAATAGAGGCAGGTTCATAATAAGTTACTCCGTCCTTCCTGGGTATGCCTCCAACGCTTTTTGAAGTACAAAGAGGGCGCGCGTCAGATCTTCCTTTTTCAACACGTAGGCAATGCGTACCTCGTTGCGTCCAGCACCAGGTGTGGTGTAGAAGCCCGACGCGGGTGCCATGAATACCGTCTGACCTTCGTATTCAAAGTCGGACAAACACCAGGCACAGAACTTGTCCGAATCGTCCACCGGCAACTTGGCCACGGTATAGAAAGCTCCCATCGGAATGGGCGAATAGACACCGGGGATACGGTTCAGTCCGTCGATGAGGCACTTACGACGCTCCACATATTCGTCGTACGTATCACGCAGGTAGTCCTCTCCTGCATCAAGCGAAGCCTCGGCAGCAATCTGTCCAATCAAAGGAGGACTGAGACGGGCCTGGCAGAACTTCATTACAGCATCGCGAATATCCTTGTTCTTTGTAATCAGCGCACCAATGCGAATACCGCACTCCGAATAACGCTTCGATACAGAATCAATAAGCACTACGTTCTGTTCGATACCCTCCAGATGGCAAGCAGAGATATAGGGCGAACCGGTATAGATGAACTCACGGTACACCTCATCCGAGAAGAGGAAGAGGTCATACTTCTTCACCAGGTCACGTATCTGGTTCATCTCGCGGCGAGTATAGAGATACCCCGTAGGGTTGTTAGGATTGCAAATGAGGATGGCACGCGTACGCTCATTAATCAGCTCCTCAAATTTCTCCACCTTGGGTAGCGAAAAGCCTTCCTCAATGGTGGTAGCTATGGTACGTATCTTGGCGCCGGCCGAAATGGCAAAAGCCATGTAGTTAGCATAAGCCGGTTCGGGCACAATGATTTCGTCGCCCGGATTCAGACAAGCCATAAAGGAAAAAAGCACCGCCTCCGATCCACCCGAGGTCACGATGATATCATCCGCTGTCAAATGGATGTTATATTTCTCGTAGTAGCCCACCAGCTTCTCACGATAGCTACGGTAGCCCGCGCTAGGACTGTACTCCAGCACCTTGCGGTCGATATTGCGAATGGCGTCAATGGCCACCTGCGGTGTAGGCAGGTCGGGCTGTCCGATGTTCAGATGAAACACATGTATGCCCCGCTGCTTGGCAGCGTCGGCCAATGGAGCCAGTTTACGAATGGGAGATGCGGGCATCTCCGTCCCCCGGATAGATATTTTCGGCATGAGTTTTTCCTTTTTACAGTTTAGAGTTTTGCATTTGCTGAAACTTTCATTCCAATCATTTAGAAGTTGCAAATGTAGCGATTTATTTGATACCACAGGAAAGCATGGCATAAAAACTTTAAAAAGCTTATCTATATTAAAAACGTTATGCCATATGAAAAGAAACTCTTACCTTTGAATAACAAGAAACCATCAATCAATATACCATGGTCATCAACCTCATAACTTTTGCCTCGCTGCTTCATAAGCAGGCATCCGTCCGCAGTTCCCATGAAATTGTTCTTGCCGAACTGGAAAAATATTTCACCGTACGCTTCGTAGACTACCAACAAATGAATAGCCTCACTCCTGATGATTTCAGCATCCTGTTTATCGCTACTGGAGGAGTGGAGCGACTAGTCATACAGCATTTCGAACAACTTCCCCGCCCTACCATATTATTGGCAGATGGTATGCAAAATTCACTCGCCGCAGCCCTCGAAATTTCATCCTGGCTCCGAACCCGTGGCATGCGAAGCGAGATTTTGCACGGAGAGCTGACAGAAATCATTAAACGTTTGCTTGTAATGTACAATAATTTTAAAGCACAACGCAAGCTTAACGGATCCCGTATCGGAGTTATTGGCACCCCATCCAGCTGGCTTATTTCCAGTAACGTCGATTATCTGTTGGCAAAACGCCGTTGGGGAATAGAATATACCGATATTCCTTTAGAACGTGTCACAGAATATTTCAACAATATCTCAGATGACGAAGTGGGCAATGCCTGTGCTGAGTTGGCAGAAAAAGCATTAGCCTGTCGAGAGGCCTCACCTGAAGATATGCTGAAAGCCATGAAGATTTATAAAGCGCTAAAACGAATTGTAGAGGAAGAAAAATTAGCTGCTTTGACATTGAGCTGCTTCAAGCTGATTGAATCGACAGGAACAAGTGGATGCCTGGCGTTATCTTTGCTAAATGACGAAGGCATTATAGCTGGATGTGAAGGAGACTTGCAATCCATATTTACAATGTTGAT
>CAYQOV010000007.1:0-72464 GCA_964419245.1 uncultured Bacteroides sp.
GGTACGCAATATGCCTGATATGACAGCTCCAACAACCGGGAAAATCCGCTGACCCGAATATTGTAGCGACGCAATCTATCCCTCTCATTTGTTTAAAGCCATATTACACAAAAGTGTAGGTTTAGTTCATTTTATTGAGACAGATCTCGATAAAGATTATTATTATCTGCAAGAATGGGCCGATATACAAATGCAGCTTTCACCACGGGCAGCCAGACCACAAAGAGATTTGGACTACTCCAAAGAAGCTATAACCGTCATGGAAGAAGCTGAAGAGTATAAAGAGAAATTCGGATTTGCAGAATGCGAACCTGCCTGCATACTAGCATCGTTAGTTACGCCTGGCGTTGGCTTCACATTCGAACAATTGAAAACATTACCCCTTACCGTTTCCGAAATTCAAAACAAAATAGGAGTTTCCGCACATGCTACAAATACAAGTGAAACAGGTAGTAGAGCCGGACAAACTTCTTCGAGCAAAGAAAATGGACTTATCAACAAATATTGCATAGATAAGATTAATGAAGCTAAGTCCGGGAAACTACCCATCGTGATAGGATTTGAAAACGAAATATCAGTTATTTTCGAAATATTGGGACGCAAAACCAAGTCCAATCTGTTAATTACAGGCGAATCTGGAGTAGGAAAAACATCCCTCATCAACGCATTTGTCCGCCAACTATTTGATGGACATGTACCGTCATTCCTAAGTAATGCTGCCGCCTACGAACTGGATTTGGCCAGCATTGGCGCAGACGCTTCTTATAAAGGAGAGCTGGAAGACCGCTTCAAAAACCTGTTACGGGAAATCAAAGAACAACCCAATGCAATTTTAATTATCGAGTCTATAGACAAGCTATTTGACAAACAAAATAGCTTGTATGGAGCCTCTTCCATCTTAAAACAGGAATTGAACAAAGGCAATCTTCTGCTACTCTGTACCTCGTCTATTGACGGATATACCAAGAATATCGAAACTGACAAGGAGTTCGTCACCAAGCTCGAAAAGATTACGCTTGAAGAGCCTAATGCCGACCTGTGTCTCCGTATTCTGAAAGGAGCTTTAGGCACCTATTCCGAATACCACCACCTGAACGTGGACGAACCAGTCATGGTAGATGCCATCCGACTGGCCAAACGCTATCTGACAGAGAAAGCCTTACCAGATTCCGCCTTCGACTTGATAGACCGCACGATGGCATTGGTAAAGACCATGAACGACATGTCGGCCAACGACATAGCCAGCCTGCAGGCCGAGCTGACGCAACTGACGGAGCAGATCGGCACCAAGGAGAACGGCCAGATGATGACCGAGCTGGAATGGCTACACTACAAGCTGGTCAACCAGATCAGTTGTATTTTGATGGCACAACTAGATGCAGACATCGAATTCAGCAAGATAGCTACTGCTCAGGAACGAATTGATTACTTGAAAAAAGTTCTTGACCAGCTCGCTCAGATGTGTCAGCAAAAACGTACTGAACTTGACAGTTCAGACCTATTCGCTGTAGTAGCCAAACAGACTGGCATTCCTTTGGGTAAAGTCCAATCAAAAGAACGAGACCGCCTCATCAATGCGGAAGCTACGCTGAAGAAGCGGGTAGTCGGACAAGATCATGCAGTTAAAATCGTGCTCGACGCCGTATTTGAATCTCGTTCAGGTCTGAACAAGAAAGGACAACCCATGGGTTCCTTCTTCTTCCTTGGTCCAACCGGAACCGGTAAGACTGAATTGTCCAAAGCATTGGCAGCATTCCTGTTCGAAGACGAATCCGCCCTTATCCGTTTCGATATGTCAGAATTCAAGGAAGAACATTCCGTCGCATTACTTTACGGAGCACCTCCGGGATACGTTGGTTATGAAGAAGGTGGTCTTTTGGTAAATAAAATCCGCCAAAAGCCCTATTCCGTAGTACTATTTGACGAAATCGAGAAAGCTCACAAGTCTGTATTTGATTTATTCCTCCAGATTTTGGATGAAGGCAAGCTGCATGACCGTCTGGGCCGTGTAGGCGATTTTTCAAACGCCTTGATTCTGTTCACCTCCAATATCGGCAGCCAATTTATCGTTGACTCGTTCAACAAAGGAACCATCCCTCAGAACAACGACCTGATGGACATCATGCAAAACTATTTCAGGCCCGAATTCCTGGGACGTCTGACGGAAATCGTTCCCTTCTCACCGATTACAGAAGAAACCGTTACACGTATTTTCGACATACACCTGAAGGGACTGCTAAAGTTATTGGAAGAGCAAGATATCAAACTCAATATCAGTCAAGAAACCAAACGAGATATCGCTATGATGGGATTCAACCCACAATATGGTGCACGCCCCGTTATTGGTATCATACGCAAGGAGCTCAGACACCCGCTATCCAAGCTGATCATTTCCGGCAAAATCAAATCAGGAGATACCGTTGAAGTCCGGATGAAAGAAGGAAAACCGGAGTTTATAACACTCTAATATTAGTTGAATGTATAAATCCTATAAATAATAACCCTAAAAAACGAGAATCTTATGGCAATGAAAGAGAATTTCATCTCGATGGCTCCAGATGAAGAATCCAATGCAAAAGTCACCCCCATTGACAACAACAAAACGTTGATGATCGACCAATACACATCAGACGTAGAACCGGGCAATCCGGAGTTTGTAGAAGATATCCAAAACATCAACGACGCATTTGCCCACTTCAAACCGTCCGTCGAAGTCGACTTTGTGGACGAAGAAGGTGGTTCGGTAAATGAAGTACTCCATTTCAGTGAACTTCGTGACTTTGAAGCCCAGGGAGGAAAAGGCAGACTTGTTGAAAACAGTCAGTTCCTCTCAAGTGTGAAAAAGAAAATCGACACCAACAGCAAAATCCGTAAAAGTATCGAACAAAACAGAAAGCTGAGAGACATCTTGAAAGACAGTACTGCTAAAGAAGAACTGAAAGAGATGCTGCAAGCCATGCTGGAAGAATTGGAAAATAATAAATAAACCACTAAATAATCAATAATATGCCAGAAGCAGAATTACAAAAAAGCAATAGCGCATCACAAGGTGCCGGCGAAGTAAAACAGCCCCAGCAACCGGCCCAGTCCAAAGATGTATCCCAACTATTATCTGCATTCGGAGGCTTCAATGCCATCCGTGGTTTCATGCCCGATGCCGACAACCTGAACCCTGCGCGCAAGGCTGCAAAAGCCGTATTCTTGTCAGACAAACGTTTTAAGGATAAACGGGAAAACCTGATAAACGACATTAAAGGCTGGCTCGAAATACTCAACGAAGGCCACGAAAGTGCGTCCGAGTTTGTAGACGCCTGCAAAGCCAAAGAAGATAAGTACACCAAAGTTCTTAGCCAGGGTATCACGGAGGCTCTCTATGCAACAGCCAATTTGGAACGCTCTTATCGAGCTCTTGACAGCTTCTTCAAGAACGCCAATACAGACAAAGTGAAAAATCTGCGTATCATCAATGTATACAAAGACGATATTGCTGATAGCGATTCAGGGTTTGCTCAAGAAGTAGATACCCTGCTACGCAACGGGTTCGACCGTCTGAGCCTGAAAGATTGCTACAGCTTGATGGTTGTTCCCGGCAATGTATTCCAAGACAAACCAACTTTGTTGCAATGGGCCAAAATTGCCTTCAAATACAAAGTCATGTTGATCACAGACCATGCCGACGAATATTCATTTGATGACTTGCAAGCCAACACAGAAGGCTACCGCGACAGCGACATCGAACTGCAAAACGTTATTATGACCGCAAACTGGCTTGTTGGACGTGACTCCGAAAAGCTGTCTGAAGACGAAAAAGAAAGCCCAGCATTCTATATCTGCAGTTCAGGCGCATTGGCAGGAAAGCTGTATGACGAAAGCGCCAACATGGCCCAGGGAGCCGGTGGTAAGAAATACGGTACGCTCGACGGTGTCAAGGGAGTTAAACTGGACTTGCTGAAGTCTGAGATAGCCGCCCTGATGGACAATCAAGTCATTCCAATGGTATACTCTGAAGGACGTGTAATGGCTTTCAACAATACAACCCTCTACAACGGCGACAACACCGCCATGAAAGAATATCCCATTGTCCGCGTATTCGACTGGGTTAAGAAAGTACTGATGAACTACGTACACGAAGTAGCTCTCGAGAACTGGGATCCCTATAACTCTCCCAAAAACTTGAAAGCAAAAATTCAGGCCTTCCTGAACGACTACAAGGGCTACGGCAACTTGTTCCAGAATTATGAAATCAAAGAGCCGACACAGGATCCGGTAACCAAACGTATCACATGCGACATCAGCCTGACTCCTTTCTACTCGGCCAAAAATTTCATTATCAAAGTTTCTGCAGACAAGAAAGACAAGGATGCTCAAATGGCATAAATCCAATTCTATTCTATAAACTCAATACTTAAAAACGTAAGATTATGGCAAAGACACCTGTAAAATTAGAAGTTGACGGCTATAAGGAACGCGAAGTCATGATGGTTAAATACGAATTTGACCAAGCTACTGACGTAGAAGGCCAGATGTCGGGTATTCCCCGTGGTGGTAAAATCAACATCCGTGTAAAAGCTCTTAATGACGGTACCCCCGATTTGTTGGCATGGATGATCGAACGCAACCTGCCCAAAAACGGTGTAATCACTTTCCTGGAAACAAAAACCGGCAAGAACATGAAGACGATCAAGTTCACCAACGGTTATTGCGTAAACTTCGAGGAAAAATGGGAAGACAAGAAAGGTCATTTCGAGGAAATCGAAATCACCTGTCAAAAGATTGAATTCGAGTCTGTTATTTTTGAAAACGACTGGGCTTAAGTTCAGAACATGATGTCAAACTAAAAAAACAGAAACACTATGGCAGAAAACATAACTCCGGTACAATTATCGGTAAAAGATTTCGAGACCCGTGAAGTCATGATGATCGACTACACTTTCTCACAGACGACCGACCGTGAAGGTCAAATCTCCGGTATCCCCAGAGGTGGCCGTATTGACATCCGTGTCAAAGCTATGAACGACGGCAACAACCAGTTGTTGCAATGGATGCTGTCACCCAACGATCCGCGTGACATCAAGATTACCTTCTACAACACCATCGACGGTTCTACGATGAAGGAACTGGAAGGCACAGGGTGCTATTGCGTGCACTATCTGGAAAAATGGGAAGATGGCGAGGAACACTTCGAGCAACTGCAAATCGTTTGCCAGGAACTGAAGAACGGTCCCGTTGATTTCCAGAACCCTTGGAAATAAAGCTTATAGCCGCCATCCGGCGGCACCTTATCACCTCCCCGACATTTTTTGTCGGGGAGATAAAGTTAAAAGACACAAAGTAATAAACATCCCGTTATGTCCTTATTTGCAAACCTATATTTGGGGGATAACGCCTCAGGCACCTATACCAACACGTATCGGGTAGTCCAATGCGAGGTCAAAGTATCGAGACATCACAATTCCTACACCCCCGACGATAATCCGCGGTGCGACCAGCTTATCCTGTCGGTTATCGCTCCCGGCAAAAACGACCTCATGCTATTTGAATGGTACATCGACCAGACTTCATTGTCCGGCAAAGTCGTAGTCGATCTGACCAACCAGTCTGCCAAATACGACATAACGACACGAACCTTCAAGTTTGAGGATGCCAAATGCTTTTCGATTGACGAAATCTATAATATCAGCGACACCAACCGCCATCAGCTCAAACTGGGCATTATGGTGAAGAAACTGGAGATTGACGAGACTGAATTCCAATAAAGCAAACCCTCAAATTAAGACCTTCTATGCAAAACATCTCAAATAACCAGAAAGCCTCTCTTTATTTCGACGACATCCGTGAAACCAAAGTCAAAAGAGAGCAAGGCTTCACGCTGCAACAATTCCATTATGAATGTGCCAGAAAAAGGAATGACAGGGGAATGCCTTACGGCCCTACCCAGACTACTATCCTGCAATACCAAATCAAATCCTTGCCGGACGGTTACCTGAAAGAAATATACAAACGGCTGGACGAGCATACAGAATCGTGTTTCTCGATCGTTTTCAACGCAACCTTCCGTACAGATGAAGGAGAAAACACATTGAGCGACTACGACAGCGGACTGGTCGTAACTGGCTACGTCATCAGTGTAGACGAAGTCTTTGGTACTTTTCATCCTGAAACTTCACCCTTCTTTTCCGAAGAGGAAGAAGAAAATGCCAACTTGATGATGACCGGCATCAGACTGTTGACCAAATCAATTACCTACATCGGTAGCGACAGCTATCAAAAGAAACTGTATATCAATTTCTAATCTTAACAGTAGAACATCATGGCTTCCTATACTTTAACAATCCACAACGTTCCACAAGAAAATAACAATATCGAATTAAGTTATAACTCAAACGATGGACGTTCAACAGAATCTACTATTATTAGGAATAGTACATGGACTTATACACTCCAAAGTTTGAGCTACTCGAAAGCTATTTATAAGCCGGGAGAACTTATCTTCAAGTTGCAAATTACAGGATGTAGCGGTGTTAATGCTATTTGCAGCACATTCAAAGGAAAAAAAATCGAATTAACAGCCCAAGCCGACAATAAGAGTAGCAGCATTGCAAAAGACTATTATATTTTCGGGATACAAATCGAGAAAAAAGGAAACGTTTATTATGCTACGTTCCAAGCCTACGATCCGTTCAAGTTCCTTACACTAGATAAGTATTGCAAAGCCTATACAGGTAAAAAATTCATTCAGGATATTTTTCTGAACAAAGAGCTTTGGCCTAATAATATAACAGATAAAAACTTAAAAGGCATCTCCATAAAAGATATTGAAGCTACCCAAAAAGATATCAAAGATCTTAATGAGCAGATTGAAAAAGAAACAGATACTGAAAAGAAAAAAGAACTAGAAAAACAGAGAAACGAAGAAGAAGAAAATCTAGTAGTAAAAAAAGGACAATTTATTATCATACCGAAGGCTAAGTACTTAACTTATAAAATGGGGTCGGAGACCAAAGAATTTATCCAGCCCTACCTCGTGCAATACAACGAAAGTTTCTTCGATTTTCTGGTCAGAGTCAGCAACCGATGCGGAGAATTTCTCTATTACGAGGACGGATATTTCAATATCGGGTGGGGAAAAAAGACTAAAAAAGATAAGGATGATAAAGAACAAGATGACATAACACCCATTACGGAGTATGTTTCCGTCAATTTTTCTGATAAAACAACCACTGCGTGGGAAGAGAGTTGCATCGTAAACAGCCATCATAATTATCCTGATAGAGCGATAAAGGATTTTCCTTTTTTGCCGCTTGATACGGCGAAATTAACAAAGAAATATACAAACGCCAAGATTATCATAGATGACGGTATAAATCTGACAATCAGCTATGAAGGGAGTGGAAAGGACGATAATGGAAAGCCGAAAGAAGAAAGCATTACAGTCAAGAGGAGCGAGTACGAAACCACCAGAAAGATTACGTTGCGTCAGGATTCCCACTTGGCTTCCGATGAAAATTTGGTTTCCCTTCCTCCTAAAGATAAATACACCAAATGGACAGATTTTGCCCTATGGCCAGGATGTTACCTTATCAACGTTTTTACGGATATTGTTAATTCGGCCAATATGATAGAGGCTTTCACAAATGTATTATTAAGTACTGGAGCAACCAGTGCGAGCAGTAAAGACTTGGCTGGAGATGCTAATGACAACTATGAAAAAGAATATTTCAACAATAAAAATGATATTTACAAAGAAGAAAGAAAAAACGGCGACCGCATCCATCCGTTCAGTACATCAGAGGAGAATAAAAACACCACTTTGAGCAGTTACGTAACCTTCAGTCTGGAATTTTATGAAACTGTCCGCAAGGGAATAGAAGCGAATGAACGGTCACGCATCCAAATTGCATTGGGCGACCATTTCTACCCCCTCTCGCTGGGCAGCCTGATAGAACTGGATGGGCAACAATACATTGTTGTCCAGATGAACGGCTGCGCCAGCAGCGATGCGGAGACTCTCGACATCGAGGCCATCCCATACAAGGAGAATGAGTTCGTATTCCCCCCTGCCGCTCCTGTCGGCCCCATCCGTGAGGCTAAAGCCCAACGGGCCTTCATCACGCACAATACGGATCCCTTGAAAATGAATCGTGTAAGGGTACGCTATCCGTGGCAAGGCCAAACGGAAGACCCTACGCCGTGGATCCGCATTGCCCTACCCATGGCTTCGGACGGCAGCGGCTTCAACTTCCTTCCCCAGATAGGCGACGAAGCTATCATCAATTACGAGAACGGGAATATTGAGAAGCCTTACGTAGAAGGCATGCTCTATACAAGAGCAGCAGAAGAAGACGAATCAACGGTTCCATACGCTTTCAAACGGGACAAAGCTCGTGTCATTTCGTCCGTAAACGGTCATTCCATCATCTTCTCCGACCCTCCTGCCTCTACGAATGTCTTCAATGGACTCATCCCCATGTGGAAAACTCTTAGTAGTTTTGCTCCAACTGTTTTTAATGGAGATCTTCCGGACTACAACAAGAAAGCGATGGGAGGCATCGAGCTTACAGACGAACACGGGCTGTACTCCATATCCATGTCGTCGGACAAACGTGCCATCTCCATCGACAGCCCTTTGGGCAAAGTAGATATCAATGCCTTTACGGGCATCACCATCAGTGCGCCCAACGGGAATGTCCGCATCGAAGGGAAGAACATCGATATCGTAGCGGGTAATAACCTGTCCATTTCCTCCGGAAACAATATTGATTCAGCTTTTTGGCCTTTTGGTGAAGATAAGGAAACAAAGAAAGACATGATGATTGAGCAACTTTACGGAAATTTGTTATTAGGAACACTTCAGCCTGTTGACATGAAGCTGATACGAACCATCATGGAAACTTTCTTACGCCCGATTGGTGGTACAATGCTTATCAAGTCCCACCGATACTTATGCATTGAAGCAGGTAAAGGGAAAGCAGATATATTAGGAAGAAATGTCATCAAGTACCGCTGGAGCAAGAAAGAGGAAGCAAAGGATTTCGTTGCCACAGGGTTAAGAAGCGCATTCTCACACCATGGGAAAGAAATTTTATCAGAATATTTCATTACTGATGATGTATATCAGGCTGTCACAACCTTAAATAGCTTTATTGAAGCTCTATTTCAAGCACACAAAAATGCCTCTATAAACATCGTAGTATTTAAAGCTAGTTATACTAATTCGTATAATATTCTACATCAGGTGGCACAGATACAACAAAATTTAAAAGACGCAGACACGGTTATAAACGAAGCAATAGCGGGAACACAATATAATAAAATAGATGCGAACGGCTTAAATTTAACTGCACAAATCAATCAAGAAATATCCCGACTAAACCTCTATGGTCAACTTTTATTCGGAACCATCAAAGGCTGTAAACTTGATACTGTTTGGAACTTGACAATTAGTACAGTACTTGATAAATACAGTAGACTTATTGATCAAACAATACGAACGGAGATTAATAATACTATTATAAATCCCGTAAGTATCCATAATAATGCACAAAACAATATAGCAAACAACACAAATCAAATAATAGAGGGAATGACAATAGAGGCAAGAGCAAGACGAGATATCTTGTCTGACATATTAGTAAAAGCAACTACGCAATTTACTTCCCAATATATAGACTTCCAAAATACAAGCAAGCCACAAGGTGTAGATTTCTCTCAGGATCAAGATTGGCAAGATTACGTTAATGGAATTGCCTTTAAACTACCAGAAGGAAATCGGAAAGGCAGAAAATTATTTGGGGACACTGCCATGAAGGCCTATAACATTTACGAATTAATGGATCAATATACATGGGATAATACTCAGGGGGGAGAAATTCTTTTTTCAAAAGAAAAGGGGAAAATTCTACATTTTACAAATAATGGTATAGAAGATTACCAGCAGAATTATGAAAACAGAATAAAACTTCAAGAATTAAAGAATTTCTTATTGACAAAGTAGATTAAAAAAAAACAGCATATGGATATTATAGCAGCACAATTCACTAACTGGCAAACCGCTTTAGAAGATTTCCAAAAGAGCGTGGAAAAAGATCTGGAAGAAATCCGCAAACAGAAAAGCGAAATCCAGCAAATGAAAGCAGAAATCATCAACCGCCTGGATCAAGGACAATATATCCGCGACAACAACCGGGTCATCATATCCGCTCCGGAAATCATAATCGGGAACGTGGACAAAAGCGGGACCTTATGGAACGGTTGCTCGCAAGTCACTATCCGAGCTAACCAAATCAACCTGGAAGGTGTCGGAAGTGGTACGACAGGAATCGGAACTATTGTCAGCCGGGCAGCAAGCATCCAGCAAATTGCCGTAGATCCCGGTTCGGATGGAATGGAAAGTGTAGTCAAGCCGACTTCCGAAATCGTTTCTCAAGCCCAAAGCATCACCCTGCGAGGGGAAACGGCAGAAGACTTTTTTCCGACAGGAGCGCCGAGACACAGCAAGGGGATTTTTCTTTCAACCGATGGTCAAATTGGCATCAATGCCACCAAACCCTGCGAGACACTGAAGAAGCAATTGGAAAATCAGGAGAAAAGTTTAAAGACAATCATCAGCGACCTTACAAAAGAAATGAACAACGCCAAGTCTGAAACTTCGTCCCTCATCACCCAATTAAATTCTATAGCAGAGAAAAACACCATGAACGCAGATGACATAAGTACCCGTACTAATTTTCTTGACATTGACGAACTACAGGAAGAGTTCCAACATGTTTCATTTACGCTCTACACTTCGATGACCCGCTACTTCAACGTCCTCTCCCGCCTTGCCGAGGCGAACCGCCAATTGAACAGCATCAAGGAGCAGAAAGAGGCGGCAGGCCAGTTGCAGTCTTCGTTCAAAGAGAAAAGTACTGATACCTTCATCTCGCTCCGCTCCGAAAGCATCAGCCTCACCTCGACCGACGGCGACGGCAACCTGCGCACCAACGACGGCGCGGGCATCGGCCTGGCAGGCAAGGAAATCAGCCTCACCTCCTACGGCAACGACGGCGCACTGATCAAGGACAGCAACATCTACATGGGCTCGCAGGACGTGGAAATCAATACCGCCAACCCCAAGATAGCGGACAAGAACACCGACCTGCCGGCCGAAGGCAGCGTACGCGTTGTCTCGAAGGCAATCCAGGTGGAGGCCGTGGACTACGAGACGAAGGACGACAAGACTGAAGAAAAGAGCCTGACCCAAGAAGGCTCGTTCACCCTGCGCGCCGAGAAAATCAATCTCAACGCCACCGACACCGAAGGCAAGGCGACCGGAACGATTGCCGCCAACGCCAAAACGGTAGAAGTGAAGACTATGGACGTGGATAAGGAGAAGCGTACCGACAAGGGACTGGCCGCAGGCAGCAGCCTGCTCCTGCTGGCAGAAAAAGTTTATGCGGGAGCAAGGGACAAGAAGACGCGGAGCAAGAGCGTGCAGGTGGCCTCGGACAAAGTGGGCCTCTTCGGCGACACTACCGTCGAGCTGCAGCAGGACAGCAAGGCCATCCTACAACTGAGCGGCGGCGACACCGCGCTCTCCGGCAGCAAGACAACCCTCTATGGCGAGATGACCTCGCAGGGCAAATCGACGTTCAAGTCCGACGTCACCGCCGGAACGGTCGAGATGAAGAACCTGAAGGTGGATTCGTCGTTCAAGACCCCCTATACCACCGAAGGCATCTCCGTGCCCGGCGCGCCGTCTACCGCCAAGCTGAGTGCAAAACTGAGTGAAGAAGAACTGAAATCGAACAACGGATAAAAACAGAAAGATTATGGCAAAATATGTTTGTATGGGTGCAATGCTGAAATGCACGTTTGGTATGACCCCTTCTTCATTAATGGTAACGGTCCCCCTGCGGCCGATGATCCAGAACAAGCCAAAAGCCACCATCATGGATTTCGCTCCGCTGGTTAATATTCTGCCCTTCGGCATGTGCCAGTCGCTGAGCAACCCCATGGTGGCCTCCGCCACCTCGGCCGCAATGGGTGTCCTGACGCCCATGCCCTGCATTCCGGTAATCGTGGCTCCCTGGGCACCGGGCGGCAAACAACTGATCACCAACATGCCGGCCCTGCTGGACAACTGCAAGCTGATGTGTGCCTATGGCGGCAGCATCTCCATCAACATGCCCGGCCATACGTGCGACTCGCAGGGGAAATAATCCCCTGCCCGCCGTTACAGGCCAGGCACTTTTTATTCTTTGCCGGTAAACTGGCTCAGGTCCAATTTCATGCCTTTGTCTTCGCCACGCGCGGCCTGACGCTCGCTCTCGGCCTGCTCGGCCTCGGCCTTCTTTTTTAGGTAGTCCTGATAAGCCTCCTCTATCTGCTTTTCCTTCTCCTCACGATAGGACTTGCATATATCCTTTATCTGGTCATACACCTTCTGGAGTTCCTCCTTCGCCTCGTCCATCTCCTCGGGCTTGGCACCGGCCAGTTGCTTGGCGATCTTCGCGCCATACGCGGCATTTACCGCATCAATCTTGGCCGTCATTTCCTCGTAAATGGCCTTCACATAATCCATGCCCGCATCGTGCCGGTCGTCGTTCACTTCGGGCATCGTGCACAGGACGTACCGATCCTCTTCTCCGTCCGAGGACTCCTCTTCTCCACTCTCCTCACCGTCCTCGTCCATCGGTTTCTGTTTGATCTTATAGTCGGGATGTGCCTGGGCCACAGCCTTGCAGATGGCAAACAGGTAATCCTGCTCCTTGGGAATCAAGGCAAACTGGTCGTCCTGAGGTAACGCCACATCGGCCACGTCTTCCAGATTCATCCGTTCACCGCCCACTTCGACTTCGACCGACAGGAGAGCGGCCGGCTCGGCCTTCACACCGAAGTGCATGAACTGGTAGTTCATATACACCGCATATCCGTTCATTTTCTGCTGGGCTTCCTGCAACAGCTTATACACAGTCATTCTCATCTGTTTTCCTTTTGGTTATTTATTATTTCAGTTTCAGTTTCACGTTCACCATGTCATTCCCCTTCAGACGGACGAGCGTCTCGGCCGCCTTGCGCCCCTTGACCAGCCGGAGGCGATAGGTGCGGCCGACAGGCAGGTTGCGCAGCACGCAGGGAGCAAAGCCTGCCGCGAGGCCGTTCAGGAAGACCGCCGCATCCACCTCGTCGCACGACACGTTGAGCAATCCGTAATCGGCCAGAGGCGAAATGAGGTTCAGCTCCACGCTCTTCCCCGCATCCACCCAGAAGAAATCGGTGCGCGAGTCCAGCCCCTCCTTCTTCGAGCTGACGGCATAAAAGCCCGGCGCCAGCTTTCCCCGCCATTCGCCCTGCCCCACCCGCTCGCGGTTGAGCCAGATTTCGGTATCGGCGTCGAAGGCGGTAATATGTACGTCGGCCCATTGTTCTGGCTGTACCTGAAGGCTGTCCGAAGCCAAGGAGTCTGCCAAAACCTCATTCGGGAACCCAAGCGTCTCTATGGTCTGTCCTGGCTGCGGGAACGGACGCAACTCGATGCCATGCAGGTCGACCACCTTACGCTCTGCGTTGGCCAGCTCCAACCACTGTTCGTAGTAGAGCGAATCGCCTTGGTCGACGGTCAGCCGATATCGGCCGGGCATCAGACGGGACGTCTCGATGCGCTCCATCCCCAACGGCTGCCCGTCCAGGCAGATGCGGGCATCGGGCCAGTCGGTCTCTACGGTCAGGTAGGCATAAAAAGGCTGCAATACGTAGCGCTTCTCAAAACGGGCGGAGTCTGTCAGTTCGATGGTATCGTTCAAGGTCTGGTAGAAAGGCGATTCAATACGGCAAGCATGCCGGCCCAAGGGTAAGTAAAGGGAAAGGGGCCCGTCCAAAAGAGGATGGATAACGGTATCTACGTAGACGATGGCATGTTCGGGCACCGTCGAAATCAGCGCCCACTGCTTCTGCTGACGGAACTCTTTCTCCAAACTTTCAGTATGGAGATAGGCATGATAGTGCTTTTTCTTTTTCAGCACGCCGTCGGGCACCTTCCAGGCCAACTGCCCGTAGTCCGGATGCTTGACGGTGAGGAAAGCGGTGCGATGGGGCAGGGTCAGGGTGACCATTCCATCCCCTTCGGCAGCAGGCACAGGCACGTCGCCCACAAAGAACTGGAAGCCTTTCTCGTTGGTGAAAAAGTCCAGCAGGGCCTGCCGCTTGTCGGTGGCAAAGGGCGCCTTCCGCAAGAACGGCTTCCTGTAGCGTCCGAAATCCTCGACGTGCATCCGCTGGGCCATCACGGGAAAGGCCGTCACGCACCATAAAAGTATGATCCACCCGTATCTCATGCGTACTGTTTCTGAAATCATACCTTGCAAACATACGGAAAAATAACGGAATAACCGACGCTGCTCTCCGATTTTCTTCAAGGGATATCGGCATTATTCCTGTATAAAATGCCACTTTATACTCATAACTATGAACTTTAGCTTCGTCATGTAGATAGTTAGCAAGCGAAAGAAGGCTATTGTCCAAACAAGAGAAAGCAGCCATTTGCCCAACTTAAAGCATTGCTTTATCCGACTCCAAACATTGCTTTATGAATATATCCAAACGGTCAATGTTTCACAGACAGATAACTCTCCCTCAAACAAAAGATAAGTCATTTCTCCCGTTTTATCCTTCACCGTTTCACAATGAATGTAACCGATTGTAAACAAAGCAATAACGGTGAAACATACCCGTCTCATGTGAAACCAGATGCAAGTTTCACAAGAAACCGCTAATTCACACCGAATTACGATGAAACTTCACAAAAGAAATGGAAATAATCTTGTAAAAGAAGGCTTTTTACAGGTTTTCAGCCAAATATTGTCTCAATCGTTTGGGGGCTTTCCCGAATATTTGCTACATTTGAGCAGCCAAACCACAGAAAGCATCTTGCAATGAAAGAAAACGACCCGATACCGACCTTAGCTCCCACATGGGGCGCGGACGTGTTCCCGCTGCTCTCCTGGTTCAAGCAGGAGCGGCTGGACCGAGCCAATGTGATGGTAGTGGGTTGCGGTGCCCTTGGCAACGAGGTGCTGAAGAACTTGGCTTTATTCGGTGTCGGTCACGTGGTCGTTGTGGACTTCGACACCATCGAACCATCGAACCTGACCCGCTCCATCCTCTTCAGTCGGGCAGACGCCGAAGCCCGTCGCCCCAAAGCGACCGTAGCGGCAAAGCGCATCCGCGAAATCAATCCATCCATTCAAGTGCTGCCACTCGAGAGCGACATCTGCCACGATGTCGGGCTGGGCCTGCTACGACGGATGGATGTCGTCGTGGGCTGCGTGGACAACCGCTGGGCGCGCTATTGCCTGAACCGCCTGTGCATGCGTGCCGGTGTGCCTTGGGTAGACGGCGGCATCGACGGACTGGAAGGCACAGCGCGGGTGTTCGTACCTGGCAAAAACTGCTACGCCTGCAACTTGGGGCCTGAAGCGCTGAAGGACATGTCGTACCGCCTGTCATGCAGCGCGGCCATCCGACGAAATGAACAGGCGAACCGTGTGCCGACCACGCCGGTAATCGCTTCCATCATCGGTGCCGTAGAAGCACAGGAAGCCATCAAACTGCTACACCCCGATGAACTGGCCAACGGAGAACTGACCTCACTATGCGGAAAGATGTTCTACTACGAAGGGCAACACCTGGCTGCACGTATCGCAGACTTTACGGGTTACGACGAGGAATGCCCCGTGCACGAACGATGGGAACCGATAGAAAAAGTAAACCTCACGACCGACAGGCCGATTGGTGAAACACTGGACAGCCTGGCCAGGCAATTGGGATGCCGGGACGTGGAAATCGTACTCAGAGACCACAGCTTCGTGGACTACCTGACCGTACGGAAAGACGAGCGAAAAGTAATCGCTCTACTTCCCGACTATGCCATCGCCCGTTTTCTGGAAGAAGAACCCACCCTACGCCAGCTTCCTTTCCACGCCCTCTACCAACATGAGATAAAAACTATCGACAGGGATTTTCCCTATCGGAATCTGACTCTGTCACAGATCGGCATTCCGCCGTGGAGCGTCCTGCATGTGCGGACAGAAAACGGCAGCCGCTACGTAGAGCTGGCCGACGAACGAAATTACTCAACCTTCTTATATCAAAACAGACAGGCATGATGAACGAGACAAAACCATTTGACATCAGTGCGGAATTCCTCTTGAATTACCTCTTCCCTGACCACACAGACCAGTGGCAAGCGGAATGCGCCGGCGCATTCTATCGGAACTACAGCCCGGATATCCTGTCGCTCGAAGAGGACAAACGGACGGTACGCCTGGCTCGCGACGGTTTTCTGCGGTTACTCCCCCAAGGAGTTATCGCTCCCGACAATGCCCTGAAAGGAAAGGGTTTCGAACAGAAATACGAACAACTCAAAAAGAAAGAGGAACTTCTGAAAGATCTCTTCAAGCCTGTAGACACCCTGAACTTCAGATTCCGACTCCACATTGAGAAAGAAACCTCACAACTGTCGGGCGGGAAACTGGCTCTGCTGCTCAAACACTATTTCGGCTACGACCTGGAAAAGGAAGAAAATCCATACATCCGAAAAACAGCCCCGCTGCTTCTCCTCATCAGCCACCTGCGCGCTGATTTCGGTTTCTTGCGAACCCTGCTGAAAAACCTGTTCGACTGCCCTGTAGAGATGACGACCGGCCGATATACGTGGGACGAAGGCATCGGCTATTCACAACCCGCCATCACCTTCCATCTGATTGTCCCAAACCTGACAACAGAAGCATACAACAAGCTAAAAGCAGCCGTAGATCCGTTTGCCGACTTTATTCGCGAATGGTTCATTCCCTTCGACACGCATTGCACCATTGCCATCAAACATCATGAGCGCCCCTTTGCCCTGGGTAACGCCCTGACACTGGACTACAATACCGAGACATCAACCCAGCATATTGACACTAACAGGAACCCATTATGAATATCAACTCAAGAATAGAGTGGAAAGCCGGCATGGCAATCTCCGCCCAAACTTTTCTAGAACTGGACGAGAATCTGCGCCACAGACAACAAGCGGCAACCCGAGCCGTCAATGGAAATGAATTCGGCCTCATACCTTTCACCGAATTCGACAGGCAAGGCGGCTTCGTCCGCAACAAACTGGAAATAGAGCACCTGGCTTGCATGGCTCTACTCCCCTCCGGAAAAATTCTGCACATCGACGAAAAGGTTGTAGTGACCGTCCCACTGGTGTATGGCAACGAATACTACCTGGCCTGCGGTTTCGGCGAAAAGGAAGTGGAATTCGACGTAAAGGAGGTACCCTTTGTACGGCCCGAATACACATACGGCATCTATTCCCTGAGCGAACTGGAGGGGACAGACCTTTTCCCGGTCATGAAATTCAAAGTCAGCGACGGTATCTTTTCCATCGACGAATCTTACATTCCTCCTTGTCTATATCTATCGTCTGACAACCGCTTCCAACCGTATTTGGAACAACTCACAAAGCAAGTCAGCTTACTGGCCGAACATCCGAACCTGGAGTCTGGAGAAGGGAAACGTGCTTTCCAACGCTATGCCTATCTGTTAAAGAGTTATGATACTCAAGGCAGGACATGCCCTTTCATCCAACTGACCTACGAAATAGCCCAAGCCATAGACTACTATATCGTTACGCCAAACACCGAGACACCTGTAACCATACCGGCTTATTCGGGATATGACATCGCAAACTGGTTGGACTGGTTGGACAGCTATCTGCATAACGCGGCAGGCACTCTCGACAAAGTAGTCCTGGAAGACCACTCCATCGACTTTGATGAGTTGAAAGCACAAATCAAGGCGGAATTGTACGAACAATTGCGCCCTGAACTGTACGAACAACTTTACACTGAACTTAAGGCCAAACTCTATGCCGAGATTTCCGAAGACCTGACTGTCCGCCTAACCGACTACATCAACCAACAACTCAAAACCGAACTGCATGACCTGTTGTCGGGAGAATTGTCGGAAGAACTGTACGAAAGCCTGTACAAGAATCTGTATGAAAGCTTGTACAATGCTCTATATGTCCCAGTAGAAAAAGAAGAGGATGAATTCACACCATTAATTTAAAAGTATGTCATGAACGTTTTACTACCTTTGCAAGTAACAAACGGACGTCTGGCCTACGTTTCCAAGTCGCAAACGGCCATCGACGCGTTCATCGAATTGCTGCTGAGCACACCGTGTGGAGGCTGTGGAGCAGATCCTGAATTCGGATTTATATTCAACAACCTGAAATTCGAGATATTCAACGAAAAGGAAGGGATCATTTATGACTCATCGCCACAGGACAACTCAAACTCGAAACTTTACGACAAGAAGGTTTCGGGAAACTCCAAAAACCTCAATACATTTGCGGTAGACCTGAAAAAAGCCATCGAACAATACGAGAAAAGGCTGACTGAAGTTTCCGTTTCCATGACATACCTTAAAAACCAAAAAATGATTCAAATCGTAGTTGAAGGCATACTTGTGGAGACCAATGAACCCTACAAGTACACAACCAGCATCAACCTCTGGAACTGACTTCCTTCAAGAAACGTCCTGACCATAACTTAAATGAGACAGAAATGAAACAGACGATATTCAATACACGCCAAAGGGCAAAAGAAATCATCAAAGAAGCCATTGCCGTTTGGGAACAAAGCACCAACAGCGAACACCTGGAAGGCATTGAGCAAGATCCGGTTTTCTCCCTGTTTCTGACAGCGCTGGCCTATCAGGCTAACGAAATCGACAACGAAATCGAACAGCTCAAGGCCGAAATCCTTTATGAGCTGGAACAGATGCTCGTCCCCTACGAACGGACTCACGCACTCCCAGCAACGGCTGCCGTAGAAGTGACACCCAGTGAAAGCATCTCAATCCAGACACTGGACCATCGAACGGTCTTCTCCCTTCAGGACACACCGTTCACATTTATTCCACTTCTCAGCACACGGGTATTCAACTGCAAGATATCCTCGATAGTCCGTATGGACAACCGCCGCTGGAAAGTGGGCCTGCAATTCAAGGAACCGGTCAACAATCTGTCTGGCATGACCTTCCTAATCGGCAACCCTCATTTCCAAGATCTGAAGGTTTTTGCCAACGGCCACCCGCTTCCGCTCATCAAGCCGTGGGATTACGCCGATTTGCCCCTGGACAAATGCTTCTCGCTGGAAAACCTGCTCTACAACGAATCGCCCATTTTCCAACCACGCCACATCTGGTTTGATTTATTTGCGAGACAAAACGTACGGCTGTTTGCAATAGATACTTACAAAACCCCGTCGGCCACATCCCTATCAAACGAAAGGCTGGAACTGATTTTCGAATTCTTTGGCATTGACGACCAGTTCCTGTTCGACAAGGAACTGTTGTCGCTGAACTGTACTATCCTGGCCAATGCCTCCATAGCATCTGCCAACCTTTCGTCCAGTTCTCCCATCACGCGCCTAAACGGTGCAAGCGACTTTTCCACATACTGGCAATTCCTGCACCTGCTCCGACCTGCAGATACGCAAATGTTCAAAGAGGAACCCATTGAAATCCGTAAGATGACAGCCAGCCGTTTCAATCCTGAGCATCTGGTCAAATTGGCCACTACGCTTATCAACCGCTTTTCCTCCGATTATTATGCCTTTCAGGGTATCGACTCCCTTCGAGAAGGAAACTTCATGGACAGCTTCTACTCTCTGCTGAAAAAAATGTCGGAAGGACTGGCCAAGACCCCGAACATTTATACGCCAACCCTCTATCTGATGCTCAAGAACGACAACGGTTTCCGTCCCAAAGACAAAAGTCTCCACATAGACTATCTGGTCACTAACGGTAGCGCTGTCAACAGCTTGCTGAACAACAAAAGCCGGTTCAATATCCTGGCAAACGGCTACTTTACAGATGTCAAACTGGTTGCCGAACCTATGCCCGGCTTTGACGAAGTGCAGAACATGGACGCCGAAAACCTACTCACGCGCTACTACCTGACCACCAACGATCGAATTGTGACCCCTGCTGATATCAAGATCTTATGTTATAACGAACTGGGTATCCGCTTTGGCATCACAAACGATATGATAACAGGCATAAGAGTCAGAAACAACCGCCACACGGAACGCTACCATTGCGGCTTGGAGACTCAGGTTTACATATCCCTGAAAAACGATCCCTACATCAAACGAAACTTTCAGGAGAAAATACCAATGACCGAAATGTTGTTGCAAAAAATGATTGAAGTAAGAAGCACCAACATCCTGCCGGTTCAAGTCAGCATCGAGATCAGTTAGGAAGGCGATTGGAAAAACGCCCGACAAACAGAACTATTGAGAACTCTTAATTTATTATTTTTGCAATCCAAACAAAGACGTAACAATGGAAGATTTCTTTTTAGACATCGTATATAAAGACAAAAAAGTAAGGTTCCGCATCATGAACCCACAGGCTCCCCTGAGTACCCTGATGAACAATCTGCGTCATGCCATCGGGAAAGACGGACGGCTTATCTTCGATTTTCCATCGATAGACCCGACAGGGGCTCCTTTAGACTATTTCTTCGGGAAAGAGGACACCGCGACTCACGAAACACGCGTACTCAGACCCAGGATTGGAAAAACAGACCAGACGTTGGCAGATTACAACGTCAACAATGGAGATACCGTTTTTCTAATCCCTGACCCCTTCCCCGGATAAAAAGTCATACATCCTAACAGAATTCAGCATGCGAACATATCCCATGAATTGGCAAAAGTACTCTTCTCAACTATTGAATGGAAGAAATCGGAGACTGCTCCATGAATGGAGCCAACTGGATCGTGCCCTTGAACGACGAAACAAAATAGAGTATCAAATTATCAGACGCAATGAACAAGGCCTGCCCACAATGTATCTGATAACCTATCATATCCGCTCCATTTGCAATGTAGAACAACTTGCACGATTGAACGAGCCAGGCATAGCCAACAAGCCTATTTTCGCTTCAACCTTTCGCATGCGTATCTACCTGCCCGAGAATTACCCTTGCGTGGATGCACCTGCCGAATTTTATTTCCTGACTCATGATAAAGAAGGCCAAGCAATCCCTCATCCATGGCACCCCAACATCCGATATTTCGGAGACTTTGCGGGAAGGGTATGCCTGAATAGCCCTGACACTTACTCCAGCCTGGCCTGGTGCGTAGAACGTATTGGACACTATCTGACTTACGACCGTTATCACGCCATTCAAGAACCTCCCTATCCGGAAGACTTGAAAGTGGCAGAATGGGTAGTCAAACAAGGAGAGCCTCAAGGATGGGTTTATTTCGATCAGCAACCCGCTTTAAAATAAGGAAATAGAATAACTCTTTTTCAATTTAAATTCGTATTTTTGTCCATACATTTAAATGCTGAAACATGAAATTCCTGAATAATGTCATATATATTCTCATCCTATTTTGCTTCAGCTGTAACCTGAAAGCACAAACAGTCAAGCAGATAGAAGTGGCAGGAAACGCCCCATACGTGGACCACATCTCACTTATACCGGGAACAACCGACATGGACCTTCTGGTAAAAATCAGCTTCAACGAGTCCAGCAACAGACTGACAGTCAACCTGATATCCTATCGGAAGCTTTTCGTTTTCCAAGATAACGTACGCTACTCACATGCTGTCCGCTTTCGTAAACTCCGCCCCAACAGACTGCCCTACGTGGTAGAATCGGATGAAAAGGCAAGATACAAGATGATGAAACCCTTGAGAAAGTCCATCAAGCCCAAAAGAAAACACATCTTCAAGCAGTGGATTGAGTATGAGGGACTTCAACCACAGCCGACCGAATACAAGATGGTGAACGATTACATTGAACAAACATTCGACATTCTTCATGAAGTGGCCGATGTATCTATCACACTCAGAGATATACTCGTCATGAGCGAACAAACAAGTCGAAAGAAGATTAAATACAACCTTTTTTTCCAAACGGACTTGAACCGCAAATACAACATTTCTATCAAAAGAGACCCTTGTTTTGGTAAAGAAGAAGAGATACAGGCTACAGCAACCCTGCTCGAGAACATCAAAACGGGATATACCACACTCGACCAAAAATTCGGCCAGCATTCCAACCTGAAGAGTCCTGAAAGTGAAGGAATATTCAATGAAATGAAAGCGCTCCTACTGAAACAATACCCCAAAAAGGAAGAAACAAGCGCCTGTCCAGATATCCAATCGAGCATAGAAGCCTACAACAGCTACGTGGACGCTATCCAAAAGATGCAATGTAAATTCCAAGTTATAAGAGAAAAACAGAGCACAAAGTTTGACCTCAGCGCCGACTACATTCTGACAACAGCCAGACAAATTGACAACAACACCAACAAATGGTTATTGAGTTCAGACGAGATTGAGAAAAAAGACCTGGAAACTGCATGCAAACAAGCTATAGCCCTGATTGAAGCGCACGTGCAACGAGCGACAGAAGTCAACCACGACCAGCAGGCAGCCCTCAACATATTCAACAAAGCCAAAGCTTATTTCCGCCAAACCTGCCAAAAGAAATAACGCGTATGAAAGAATTGAGACATCACATACGGTTACTGTTATGCCTATGCATCGGAATGGTTTTCTCCTGCACCCAAATCTGGGGGCAGGATGAATCAAACAGCTTTGTTGACGAGATGCATCTGCTGGAAATAGAAAGCCGCATGCTCAGCTTTTATCAGGAACTCAAAGATATTTCCGCCAGGCTTGGACAATATACATCGAACGAACAGCTTACGGAAGCCAGCCAAAAAGTGACAACAATCGACGCCAAATGGAATACCTATTACCAATCGAGGCAGATCGAAATAGCCGAAGACGACTCCCTGCTGCAGATTGTTGCCGACTATCAACTGACCAAACAGAACTTGCTGGACTCGATCGCCATCCAAAAACACTTCTTCGATGCACAAAAAGATTTTGCAGATGCAGAAGTTTTTTTTCAGACACAAGACAGCACTTATGCCAAGCTCTATAAGACAGCAGTCGAATATTCACTGATTAAAGCATTAGCTACTGAACTCGAAAAGGTGAAAGGGAAAGAACAGCTGGTGTTCGCAGAAATTCAAAGTCACTATGACATTGCCAAGAGTCTGTCGGAGGAGTTCAACAACCTCCTTCCCCGTTTCCAGCCGATAGAAGAAAAGTACATCGAACTGAAAAATATATCCGATAAAATACAGGCCTTGGAATACAAGCCCTGGCTACAGCGAATAAAAGACTATTTGTATAGCCTGGCCGCAGTAGCTATGATATTACTGTTTCTCAACATGCTGCAAGCCAAACTAAAAGCGCTCAAGCAGGCACGAGAGAATGCGAAGAAACTCCATGAAATGATGGACAAAGACAATAATGACTATCCGACTATCTAATGAAATTATAATCCGAAAATAATCCGCAACAATGAAAAGCCGCCACATCATATCGCTTCTGTTAGTGTTACTCCTCGCCTTGTCGGGCTGCGATCAATTCAACGTCACCAACAATGCGTCCAAGCAAGATTTGAACATCAACATCACTAAAATAGAATTTGAGCCAGACCACAAACGCTTCCACCTGAACGTAGAGATAAACGACACCCTCACGGCAATGTTGCTGAGCACCAGCGCCGACAGCATTCATTTCGAGACAAAAGAATTCTTAAAAAACAACACCTACGATCCGAAAACCCAGCCCCAACTGGAAAGTTATGAAAACCTTAAACTGAAAGAAATTAACGAATTAAAATTAGACGCACTTTTCCTGATTGACCTGACATTGGATTCCACTGCGATCAATCAACAAAATCAGATCATCAAAAACCTGGCAAAACTCTTTGCGCTGGATCATCTTCATGTAGCCTTCATGAAAAATGGTGAAGTGACTCCAACCATGATTGCGACAGATTATGTCATGAACAACTATTTTAAATGTGAGCCAGGAGGAAAATACCTCTATCGCGCCCTTTCCTCCAAAATAGACGAGTTCAAAAAGGATTCTTCCGAATATGTCGAGAGAGTCAAAAACGCTCCATCGACAGGCCTTCTTGCCTCCGCACGAAAAATCATGTTCATCTTCTCTGACGGAAAGGTCTACAACCATAACAAACCCATTGACCCCAAACACTTCGAACTGCAACACCAAATCATCCAACAAATAGATACAACCCAAACATTACCCATCTTCTATTTCAACCTGGAAAAAGGAAACGAAAGTAACGACGTAGGAGAAAAACAAGACATGCAGGCCAATCAGGCAGACGAAGAGTCCCAAAACTTCTTGACAGCACTTTGCCATAAAAGCGGAGGTAAATACATCAATGCCTCCAACCATCAACTAAAGCTGAACGACATACTGCATTTGTTCAACAATAATTATATTGACTACACCTTCAACTATGTAAATCCCGACTACAAGATTTACAGAGGAATGGAACGCAAGCTTCAGATTACCTGCTACTCAGGCGACAGTCTGGTTGCTTCCGACTATATTTCCTACAATGTAGGAAGTATCTACAACCCTGTCATTATCAATGGCTCAACAACGCTTCAAATCATTCTTCAAGGCTGTTTGATTGGCATAATAACCATTCTCTTACTCTATCTGATTTTCCAATTCATTTTACCAGCCATCAGCTATTGGTTGTTCAAGAGAAAATACGTAACCCGATACACTGGTAAAAACATGAGTTACAACGGAATGTTGATTGAGCAATCCTGCTATTTCTGCAAAGCCCCCTTTGTGGAAGGCGACGAAATCGTTGCAAAATGCCGACATATACTTCACAAATCCTGTTGGGACGAAAACGAATACCAATGTCCAGAATACGGAAGACATTGCAAACAAGGACGGCACTACTATAACTCAAGAAACTTGTTTGACCCACACAATGCTTCGTTTTACCTTGCGTGGATCATCGCCGGAGCCTTTGCAGGCCTTATCGCCTGGATAAACTTTACAGCCAACGTCCATAACAACGAGAATTTATTACTGGTAAAACTCATATACCTCATTTTTGGTGTAGATTCAGGTTCCCCACAAATCACCACGCTTGTAGAAGAATACGGCAGCCACCTTCTGTTCCTGCCGTCCTACGGTCTGAACATTGGCTTTTTCCTGACTTTCTCATTAAGCCTTCTGACCAGCCACGGCCGTTGGCTATGGAAAAGGACATTGCAAATCATTGCCCGATCGCTCATTGGAGGTCTTTTCAGCTATCTGTCATTCTTCATCGGATGTGTCATCTCCATAGCACTGAACTTCAAGGACAATTCCTTCCTCGTCGATTGGATTCCCTGGATGTTGAGCGGACTCGTCATCGCATCAGCAGTGGCCTATGGAACCGACATCAAATTAAAGAAGGCATTGATCGGTGCGGTCATTTCTATCATTTTCGGACTGGGGTCCATGTACTTGTGGTCATTCTCTTTCAACGCCCAAGTCGATACACGTGAATTCCTGCTCCTGAGCTACATGATCTACTGTATCGGATTTGCCATCAGCGTAGCGGCCACGTGTCCGAAGTCCGAACGATACTTCCTCCGAGTAGAAGGGCCTATCAAGGATATGGATATCGCAATCTATAAATGGATGAAAGCACCTGAACAATCGAAAAGAATATTGATTGGCAAGTCGGTCAACTGTGACCTGCAAATGACGTGGGACATCACCAGCCCCATCGCACCCGAACAGGCCGAAGTGAGAATGGTCAACGGCTACCTTTACCTGACAGCACTGGAAGAGGGCATCCTATTCAATAAAAAGCCACTGAAAACAAACGTCAGGAAGAAACTTTATCATGGAACCAAGTTCGTCATAGGAAAGACGATGTTCACCTACTTGGAAAAAGATCTGTAACCACTATTCCCCCCGTTTGTCGGGTAAAGAAAAAGGCTGTATCAAGAACCCCATCACTGCTAGTTCTTAATACAGCCTTTTTTCAGGAACAAAAGACCGTTTTTACTCGTCCATCAGATAGTTTTTGAACGCAGCAAACTCTTTCGACATCGCTACGCTTTTCTTTTCGCCTTTCATAAAGGCCTGCAATTTGGCGGGGATATCCACCGTCTCGCCAATGATTTTCTCCACCGTATCCTTGAACTTGGCGGGATGAGCCGTTTCCAGGAAAATACCTGTTTCGCCCGGCTTCAATCCTTCGAACAAGGCACGATAGCCACAAGCACCATGCGGGTCGAGCAGGTAATGATGCGCCTGCCATACGTTCTTCACCGTTTCAGCTATCTGTTCGTCGGTATAGGTAGCCCCACTGATATCGGCACAGATGGCGGTATGGCTATTGCCATAAAGATCGAGCACACGGGCAAAGTTGCTGGGCGCACCCACATCCATGGCGTTGGCAATGGTAGCTACCGACGGACGAGGTGAATAGACACCTGTCTGCAGGTATTGGTAGAAGATGTCGTTGCGGTTGTTGGCGGCGATGAAGCGCTTTACGGGCAGACCCATGCGTTTGCCAAAGAGCCCTGCCGTGATATTTCCGAAATTGCCGCTGGGCACACAGACAACAACGTTGTCGGCTTTACCAGCCTTTTTCAACTGAGCATAGGCGTAGAAATAATAGAAGGCCTGCGGCAGGAAGCGCGCCACGTTGATGGAGTTGGCGCTCGTCAGCTGCATGTGGGAGTTCAGCTCCTTGTCCATGAAGGCAGCCTTTACCAGCGCCTGACAATCGTCGAAAGTGCCGTCCACTTCGAGGGCAGTGATGTTCTGCCCGAGGGTCGTAAACTGTTTCTCCTGTATCTCGCTCACCTTGCCTTTGGGATAGAGCACATAGACGTGGATACCCTCCACACCCAAGAAGCCATTGGCCACTGCGCTGCCTGTGTCGCCCGAAGTGGCTACCAATACGTTGACCTGCCGCTTGCCCTCCTTGCGGATGAAGTGCCCCAGCAGACGTGCCATGAAGCGGCCGCCTACATCCTTGAAAGCCAGTGTAGGGCCATGGAAAAGTTCCAGCGAATAGATGTCGTCTGACACGGGCACCAGCGGTGCGTCGAAGCTCAGCGTGTCGCAGACAATCTGCTTCAATGTGTCGGCCGGTACGTCTTCGCCAAAGAAGGCATCGGCCACACGGCAGGCTATCTCCTGAAAGCTGAGGTCCTCGATGTGGTCGTAAAACGATGCGGGCAGTGACTTGATGACATCGGGCATGTAAAGTCCCTTGTCTGCGGCCAGTCCTTTGACAACGGCCTCTTCCAGGCTGACATTGCGTTCCTGTTGGTTGGTACTATAGTATTTCATGTCTTTTCGGTATTTGGGTTATTTCATAAATTCGTTCATAAACTCGTCTTCCTTCATCAGGCCATAAGCGCCGTTGCAGGCGGCCACTTCGTCGAAGGTCTGCACCTCGTCGGGTTCTATGCCCGGATACCAGATGAGGAAAGGTACAGGCTCGGCCGTATGCGTGCGGAGTTCGCAGGGTGTGGGGTGATCGGGCAGGACGGCGATGGCTACCGGCTCGTCCCAATCCTTCACCGCCTCATAAATGGGGCCTATGGCGCGGCTGTCCAGGTTCTCGATGGTGCGTATCTTCAAGTCCACATCGCCCTCGTGGCCCGCCTCGTCACTGGCCTCCACATGAAGGTAAACGAAGTCGTCGGTCTTCAGCGCCTCGAGCGCAGCGGCAGCCTTGTTCTCGTAGTTGGTATCATACAAGCCAGTAGCACCCTCCACTGTCAGACGTCGCAGACCTGCATAGTAACCGATACCATTGATCAGGTCGACGGCTGAAATGACACTGCCCTTACGAATTTGGGGATATTTCTCGGCCAGCGGCTCCATCTGCGGACGATAGCCGGGACTCCATGGCCAGATACTGTTGGCCGGGTCCTTCCCTTCAGCTTTGCGCTTCAGGTTGAGCGGATGGTTCTCAAGCAGTTCCTGCGAGCGTACAATCAGGTCGTTTATCAGGTCGGCTGTCTGCTTGGGTGTCAGTTCGGCACCGCCTTCGGGCCGGGTAATGTGTTCCGTACCTGGCATAGGCTTCACCATCAGAGGGCGGTAGGGCTTGAGCGGCACGTCGTGGGGCGGTGTACAATCGATACGTTTGTCGCCCCCCTTGATAACCAGCAAATGGCGGTACTGCACACCTGTGTAGAAATGCACCCGCTCGTCTCCCAACTTCTCCTGAAGATACTTCACCAGTATGTCGGCTTCGGGTGTTGTGATGTGCCCCGCCGAATGATTTTTCAATAGGTTACCCTCAATGCAGATAAGGTTACACCGCATGGCCATCTCTCCCGGCTTCAGGTCAACACCGATACTGGCGGCTTCCAGCGGACCGCGGCCTTCATAGACCTTAGGCAAGTTATAGCCCATGACAGACATGTTGGCCACCTCGCTGCCAGGGTGGAAACCGTTGGCTACAGTAACAAGCCGGCCTGTGCGACCCATGCGGGCCAGCTTGTCCATGTAGGGAGTGTGGGCAACCTGTAGCAAAGTCTTACCGCCCAGCGACTTGACAGGCCAGTCGGCCATGCCATCGCCCAATATAATGATGTGTTTCATTTCTTTAATGGATAATTGAAAATGGACGTATCGATATTTGCGAATAATCCATTCTCCATTGATTAAACGTTCGCAATGCTCATGATGTCGGCAAAGACGCCAGCGGCCGTCACACTGGCTCCTGCGCCATAGCCTTGAATCATCATTGGATATTCGCGGTAGCGTTCGGTGGTGAGCAGGATAATGTTGTTGCTGCCCTCCAAGCCATAGAAAGGATGGCCGATGCCCACTTCCTGCAGGCCTACCGAAGCTTTGCCATCCTCCAGACGGGCCACGAAACGCCAATGTTTCTTTTCAGCTTCGAGCACCTGGCGACGGGCTTCGAAGTCGGCATCCAATGTAGGCACTTTCTTCCAAAAGTCGTCCAAGGAACCTTCGAAGAAGTCGTCGGGCACGAAGAGATGTTTCTCCACGTCGTCCTGCTCCAGACGGTAACCGGCTTCACGCGCCAGGATGACCAGCTTGCGGATAACGTCCTTGCCGCTGAGGTCGATGCGCGGATCGGGTTCGGAGTAGCGCTCTTCCTGCGCCATGCGGATAGTCTGGCTAAAGGGCACGTCGGCACTGATCTTGTTGAAGATATAGTTCAGCGTTCCGCTCAATACGGCCTCGATCTTCAGGATCTTGTCGCCACTATGGATAAGGTCGTTGATGGTATTGATGATGGGCAGACCTGCGCCTACATTGGTTTCGAAGAGGTACTTCACCCCACGTTGGCGGGCTATCTGCTTCAGTTCACGATAGTTTTCGTACTCCGACGAGGCGGCAATCTTGTTGGCGGCCACCACGGACACGTTGTGTTGCAACAAGTCTTTGTAGAGAGAAGCAACGCCCGCGCTGGCTGTACAGTCGACGAACACCGAATTGAAGATGTTCATACCGATAATCTCATTGCGCAACACGCCCAGCGAACTGTCCATTCCCTTCTGCTTCAAGTCCTCGCGATAGTGCTCCAGGTCGATGCCTTCGCGGCAGAAGAGCGCTTTCGAAGCGTCGGCAATACCCACCACATTCAGCTGGAGACCGTTCTCCTGCATCAACTTCTGGCGCTGACTCTGAATTTGTTCGATGAGACTTCCACCTACCGTGCCGATGCCACAGATGAAGAGGTTGAGCACCTGGTATTCGGAAAGGAAGAACGAGTCGTGGATGACGTTGAGCGACTTGCGGAGCGACTTGCTTTCGACTACGAATGAAATATTCGTCTCTGAAGCACCCTGCGCACAAGCTATCACATTGATACCGTTGCGTCCCAGCGTGCCGAACAGCTTGCCTGCGATACCCGGCGTATGCTTCATGTTCTCGCCTACGATAGCGACCGTAGCCAGGTTCTTCTCCGCCTGTATGGGCGAGATTTCACCCATCTCGATTTCCTTGGCAAATTCTTCGGTCAGCACGGCACAAGCCAGATCGGCGTCGGCATTGCGCACACCGATAGAAGTAGAGTTTTCCGACGAAGCCTGCGACACGAGGAACACGCTGATTCCATTTTTGGCCAACGCCTTGAAAATGCGGTAGTTCACACCGATGACGCCTACCATACCCAGACCCTGGACCGTGATCAGCGTGGTGTCGTTGATAGACGAGATACCCTTGATGGGCTTGCTCTGCGGATCGGACACCTCCTGCTTGATGATGGTTCCTTCGCCTTCGGGGTTGAAGGTATTCTTGATAAGGATGGGGATGTTCTTGTGGCAAACGGGGTAAATGGTTGGCGGATAGACCACCTTGGCGCCGAAGTTACACAACTCCGTAGCCTCCACATAGCTCAGCTCGTTGATGGTGTAGGCAGTAGAGATGACGCGTGGATCGGCAGTCATGAAGCCGTCCACGTCGGTCCATATCTCCAACGAGTCGGCATCGAGGGCGGCCGCGATAATGGCTGCCGTATAGTCAGAACCACCCCGTCCCAGGTTGGTCACGTCGCCTGTTGTCACGTCGGTAGCGATGAAGCCGGGTACTAGCGAACGTTTGGGCAGGTTGGCAAAGGTGCTACGCACCAGTCGGTTGGTCAGTTCCTTGTCGAGCACATGCTTGGAAAACTTCTTTTCCGTCTTGATGAACTGACGCGAGTCAAACCATTCGGCTCCCGTCAGCCGGGCAGCAATGATAGACGAAATGCGTTCGCCGTAGCTCACGATGGTATCCGACGTTTTCTGCGACAGGTCTTTGATGAGGTAGATACCCTGGAAGATATCTTTCAGCTCGTTCAGCAGTTCGCCCACCTTATGTTGCAATTCCATCTGTTGAGGACCGGCCGGAAAAGCCTCTCTGATCATCTCCACATGGCGGAATACGATTTCACGGAAACCATCCTCGTAAGAGGCATCACCAGCCGCCGCTTTGCGGGAAGTATCTATCAGCTTGTCCGTAATGCCTCCCAAAGCCGAAACAACCACAATCACCGGCTCGTCTGCGGCCTCTACTATCTTTTTGACGCTCAAAATGCTTTTTGCGGAACCTACTGACGTTCCGCCGAATTTCATAACTTTCATTTCTCTGTATATAGATTGAAAGGGTGATACAATGTGTCGGAAGCAAACACCCCGAAAGGGTCTGCACTGACATTCCTGAAAATGTAAAATTGAAAAAAACTGCTGAAAAATAGTGTAACACGTAGAAACACAAATACTATCCCCTAACCCCTAAGGGTCATGGTACACATGGATGTCCCTGTATAAAAATAGTATCCGTTCATAGTCTCTGTTCCTTCGTTGTTTCTGATAGGTTGCCGCAAATATAGCAATAAAAACATTCAATCTAATAGTTTTCCTCACTTTTTTACGATAAAAGTGCAGAAAGCACCCCAAAAGTCAAGACAAATGTCTGAATACGCCCTTCTATTTTTCTATTTCCACAGGCGGAAAACAGAACAATTCGCGTCACTTTTCTTTCATTTTGTCAGCACTTTAAAGAAATACAACTATATTTGCAGAGAAATTACGAAATAAAGCATTGTATGGTTGCCAATAATACTTCCGTTTTGCTAATTTACACCGGTGGTACTATCGGAATGATAGAAAACCCCGAGACAGGTGCACTGGAAAACTTCAACATGGAGCAGCTCCAGAAACACATTCCCGAGCTGCAAAACTTCGGTTTCTGCATCGACACATATCAGTTCGACCCTCCAATGGATTCGTCGGACATGGATCCCGAGGCGTGGCAACGACTGGTGCGCATCATCAGCGACCACTATGACCAGTACACGGGCTTCGTCATCCTGCACGGCACCGATACAATGGCCTACACGGCTTCGGCACTGAGCTTCATGCTCGAAAACCTGAACAAGCCCGTCATCCTCACCGGCTCGCAGCTGCCCATCGGCGTCCTGCGTACCGACGGCAAGGAAAATCTGCTGACCAGCATCGAGATAGCCACCGCCTGCCATCCCAACGGACGCCCCGTGGTACCCGAAGTCTGTATTTTCTTCGAAAACCACCTGATGCGCGGCAACCGTACCACCAAGATGAACGCCGAAAACTTCAATGCCTTCCGCTCGTTCAACTATCCCAACCTGGCGTCGGCCGGCATCCACATCAAATATAATAATGTGCAAATCCACGCCCATCCCAGCGCAGCTGCGCTGAAACCCCACTACCTGCTGGATACCAACATTGCCATCCTGAAGCTCTTCCCCGGCATTCAGGAGAACATTGTAGCCTCCCTGCTGGCCACCGAAGGGCTGAAAGCCGTAGTGCTCGAAACCTATGGCTCGGGCAACGCCCCCCGCAAGGAGTGGTTCCTCCGTCTTCTGCAAGCCGCCAGCCAGCGGGGAATCGTCATTGTCAACGTCACCCAATGCCATGCCGGCATGGTCGAGATGGAACGCTACGAGACGGGCTACTGGTTGATGCAGGCCGGCGTGGTGAGCGGCTACGACAGCACCACCGAATCGGCCGTCACCAAGCTGATGTTCCTCCTGGGCCACAACTACGGTCCCGACGAAGTGCGCCGCCTGATGACTGTCCCCCTGGCTGGCGAAATCACCGTCTGACTATTCTACCGCTGTCAGCTCTCCCGTCACGGAATCGATAATGTAACCTGACACGCGTATGTCGTGCGGAATGAGTGAATGGTTCACGGGGGCGAGATGATACCTCCCGCGTTCTTGATCATCTTCACATCACCGTTCTTGATGCCCAATGCGGCGGGCAGCAGCTCCGTCAGCCGCGTGTCCATACACGACAGAATGGCTATCTTCTTGTCGGGATACTTCGTGGTGATGAATCGCTCGTAGCCCTTTTCGGCCACAAACTGCTTGTTGTATTTCAAAATTTCGTCCATCATAATGAATAAGGTTATAGGTATAGTGCAAAAGTAAAAAAACTCCGTGAAACCCTGTGTACTCTGTGGTGAATAAAGTATCTTTGAAGCCACAATCTTTTAAACAATCTGATTATGGCCAAAGAAAAAACCGTGTACGTGTGCAGCAACTGCGGACAGGAGTCGCCCAAGTGGCAGGGAAAGTGCCCTGCGTGCGGGCAGTGGAATACCTTCGTCGAGGAAATCGTGCGCAAGGAACCCGTAGCCCGACGGCCCGAGGCAGGCATCGCGCCGACGAAAGCCAAACCCGTGACGCTGGACGAGATAGAGGCCGCAGACGAACCCCGCATCGACCTGCACGACGCCGAGCTGAACCGCGTGCTGGGCGGTGGACTGGTACAGGGGGCGCTGGTGCTGATAGGCGGTGAGCCGGGTATCGGCAAATCGACCCTGGTGCTGCAGACCGTCCTGCGACTGACGGAGAAGCGCGTACTCTACGTCTCGGGTGAGGAAAGTGCCCGCCAGCTGAAGCTGCGTGCCGAGCGACTGACCAAGCAGTCGCCAGACTGCCTCATCGTCTGCGAGACGTCGCTCGAACAGATCTATGTCCACATCAAGAACACCCGTCCCGACCTGGTCATCATCGACTCCATACAGACCATCTCGACCGAAGCGCTGGAGTCCTCGCCCGGCAGCATCGCCCAGGTGCGCGAGTGTGCCGCCAGCATCCTGCGCTTTGCCAAGGAGACGCATACGGCGGTCATCCTCATCGGCCACATCAACAAGGAAGGCAGCATCGCGGGCCCCAAGGTGCTGGAACACATTGTGGACACCGTCCTCCAGTTCGAAGGCGACCAGCACTACCTGTACCGCATCCTGCGCAGCATCAAGAACCGCTTCGGCAGCACCGCCGAGCTGGGCATCTACGAGATGCGTCAGGACGGCCTGCGACAGGTGAGCAACCCTTCTGAACTGCTCCTGAGCCAGGACCACGAAGGCATGAGCGGTGTAGCCATCGCTTCGGCCATCGAGGGTGTACGTCCGTTTCTCATCGAGACGCAGGCACTGGTCAGCTCCGCCGTCTACGGCAATCCGCAACGTTCGGCCACGGGCTTCGACCTGCGCCGCATGAACATGCTCCTGGCCGTGCTCGAAAAGCGCGTAGGCTTCAAGCTGGCACAGAAGGACGTCTTCCTGAACATCGCCGGCGGCCTGAAGGTGAACGACCCTGCCATCGACCTGGCCGTCATCAGCGCCATCCTGTCGAGCAACGTGGACACGGAAATCGAAGCCGAAGTGTGCATGGCGGGCGAAGTAGGACTCTCGGGCGAGATACGCCCCGTGAACCGCATCGAACAGCGCATCGGAGAGGCCGAGAAGCTGGGCTTCAAGCGCTTCATCCTGCCCAAGCACAACCTGCAGGGACTGGACACGCGGAAGCTGCACATCGAGCTGGTGCCGGTGAGAAAGGTGGAGGAAGCTTTCAGAACTTTATTTGGATGAGTGCACCACAGATTACTCAGATTAACACAGATTATTATGATGACATTGAATGACTTGTCTTATAAGATAATTGGCTGTGCATATGAGGTGCATAAGACGTTAGGACCGGGATTGCTTGAGAGTACTTACGAAACTTGTTTGTGTTATGAACTCGATCGGATTGGACTTGGTTTTGAAAAACAAAAGGCTATCTCAGTAAACTATAAAGATATGAAGCTGGATAGCGGATACAGGATTGATATTTTAGTAGAGAATCAAATTGTGGTAGAATTGAAATCTGTGGAAGAATTGTTACCTATTCATACAGCACAACTTCTTACCTATCTTAAACTATCAAAGTGCCCTTTAGGGCTTCTTATTAATTTTAATGTTGTAAACTTGCAGAAAGGTATACGCAGATATATATTATAATCTGTGTCAATCTGCGAAATCTGTGGTGAAACAATGACATACGAATATACGATCAGAGTGCTACCCGAGGTAGCCGCCAACGAACAACGATTGAAAGCCTATCTCGTACGCGAGAAAGGCCTTGACGAGAGAACCCTCAACGCCACCCGCATCCTGAAGCGGAGCATCGACGCCCGCCAACGGACGGTCTTCGTGAACCTCACCGTGCGGGCCTACGTCAACGAAGTGCCCAAGGACGACGAATACCAGCATACGAACTACCCCAACGTGGAAGGACGCCCACAGGTCATCGTCGTGGGTGCCGGTCCCGGCGGCCTCTTTGCCGCCCTGCGCCTCATCGAGCTGGGCCTGCGCCCCGTGGTGGTGGAGCGCGGCAAGGACGTGCGCGAGCGCAAGAAAGACCTGGCCCAGATCAGCCGCACGCAGGCCGTAGACCCCGAGTCGAACTACAGCTTCGGCGAAGGCGGCGCGGGAGCCTACTCCGACGGCAAGCTCTACACCCGCAGCAAGAAGCGCGGCAATGTGGACAAGATACTCAACGTCTTCTGCCAGCACGGCGCCTCCACTTCCATCCTGGTGGACGCCCATCCGCACATCGGCACCGACAAGCTGCCCCGCGTCATCGAGAACATGCGCAACACCATTCTTCAGTGTGGCGGCGAAGTGCATTTCCAGACACGCATGGACGCTCTGCTCATCGAGGGAGACGAGGTAAAGGGTATCGAAACCCATACGGGTCAGACGTTCCTCGGCCCCGTCATCCTGGCCACGGGCCACTCTGCCCGCGACGTTTACCGCTGGCTGGCTGCCAACGGCGTGGAAATTGAGGCCAAGGGTATCGCCGTGGGCGTGCGCCTGGAACATCCTGCCACCCTCATCGACCAGATACAGTATCACAACAAGAACGGACGCGGCAAGTACCTGCCCGCCGCCGAATACAGCTTCGTCACGCAGGTAGACGGCCGTGGCGTGTACAGTTTCTGCATGTGCCCTGGCGGCTTCATCGTGCCCGCCGCCAGCGGTCCCGAACAGATTGTGGTGAACGGCATGAGTCCCAGCAACCGCGGCTCGCGCTGGAGCAACAGCGGCATGGTGGTGGAGATACGGCCGGAAGACCTCCCACAATTGAAAATGGAGAATGGAGAATGGAAAATGAACGATGAACATTCTCAATTATCCATTCTCAATTCTCCATTAAGCATGCTTTCCTTCCAGGAACACCTCGAACGCCTCTGCTGGCAGCAGGGCAACCGCCGGCAGACGGCGCCCGCCCAGCGCATGGCCGACTTCGTGAACCGCCGCCTCAGTGCCGACCTGCCCGAGTCGTCGTACGCCCCCGGCCTGATTGCTTCGCCCCTGCACTTCTGGCTGCCCCCGTTCATCGCCGGCCGTCTGGCCAAAGGCTTCCAGCAGTTCGGCCGCAACGCCCACGGCTTCCTGACCAACGACGCCGTGATGATAGCCGTAGAGACCCGCACGTCGGCACCTGTCCGCATCGTGCGCGACCGCGACACCCTGCAGCACGTCCGCCTGCGCGGCCTCTTCCCCTGCGGTGAGGGGGCTGGCTATGCCGGCGGCATCGTCTCGGCTGGTGTGGATGGCGAACGGTGTGCCGAGGCGGCGGCAGAATATTGCGGAGGGAAATAAACAACCGTAACCATAACTAAACGCTGATTATGACACCTACTCCCGAAATCGCCATCATCGACCCCAACACCCTGAGCAGCCTGGGGCTGAGCGACCTGCTCGAAGAGCTGATCCCTGGCGCCGTCATCCGTACGTTCCCCTCGTTTGCAGCCTTTATGGACGACACGCCCGACATGTATGCCCACTACTTCATCTCGTCGCAGGTGTACCTCGAGCATACGGCGTTCTTCCTGCCGCGACGGCCCAAGACCATCGTGCTGGCCGCGGGCGAAGCCGGTCCGCAACTGGCAGGCGTGCTGACACTGAACATCTGTCAGCCGGAAAAAGAACTGGTGCGGAGCATCGTCCAACTGCATGGACATGGCCATCGGCATGGTCACCCCGGCAAGCTGCCTGCTCCCACCGACCAGCCGACCAATGTGCCTGCCGGTCACGAACTGACGGCACGCGAGATAGAAGTACTGGTGCTGGTGGTCAAGGGATTTATCAACAAGGAGATAGCCGACCGCCTGAACATCAGCCTGACAACTGTCATCAGCCATCGCAAGAACATTACGGAGAAGCTGGGCATCAAGTCCGTCTCGGGCCTTACCATCTATGCTGTGATGCACGGCTATGTGGAAGCGGACCAGATTTGACCTCTTTCCCTCTCGATTTCCTCATAAGTGAGGATTGCACGTTCCGTGGATTTGCCCTTACTTTGTGGCCGAAAAAATAAGACTGCAATGAAGAAATCTGTTTGGACCTTCCTCGCGTTGCTGACCGTCGGAGTAACGCAGACAGCCTGGGGCGAAGAAGCCCCCAAAGACTCAACCAAAGTAGTGGACATCGAAGAAGTGGTGGTCATCGCCACGCCCAAGGAAAACAGCCGTCTGCGCCAGCAAGCCCTCTCGGCCACTTCTTTCTCGCAGGCCGACATGCGGGGCAATGCCGTCCGCTCGGTCAAGAGCCTGTCGTCACTGGTGCCCAACCTCTTTATACCCGACTATGGCTCGAAACTGACAACCTCGGTCTATGTGCGTGGCATCGGCTCGCGCATCAACACGCCGGCCGTGGGCCTCTATGTGGACAATATCCCCTTCATCGACAAGTCGGCCTTCGACTTCAATTACTCCGACATCGAGCGTATCGACGTGATGCGTGGCCCGCAAGGTACACTATACGGACGCAACACGATGGGCGGACTGATACGTGTCTTCACCAAGTCACCCTTCACCTATCAGGGGACGGACCTCACACTGAGTGCCGCCACCTACAACAACTATAAGGCCAGCGTCAGCCACTACCACCGCATCAGCCCCCAGTTTGCCTTCTCCGCCAACTTCTTCTACGAACACAAGGGAGGTTTCTTCAAGAACTCTTACCTGAACGAGCGCGTGGACAAGGACGATGAATTCGGCGGCCGCTTCCGTGCCATCTACCTACCCAAGGAGAACCTGAAGTTGGACTTCACTCTGAACTATGAATATACCAACCAGGGCGGATACCCGTATGAATATACCGGCGTGACCGAGGGCGAGGAAGACCGTGCCGACTACATCGGCCGCATCGCCTACAACCACAAGAGCGGCTACAGGCGCAACCTGCTGAACGGCGGCCTCAACCTGGAGCATCAGGCCGACAACTTCATCCTGAGCAGCGTGACGGGCTTTCAGTTTCTGGACGACCACATGGACCTGGACCAAGACTTCACGGAACAAAACATCTACACCATGATGCAGAAGCAGAATTCCAAGACCGTGAGCGAGGAACTGGTGCTGAAGTCCAAACCCGGCCGCCGCTGGCAGTGGACCACAGGCGCCAGCGCCTTCTACCAGTGGCTCGATACCGACGCGCCCGTCACCTTCCACGAAGACGGCCTGGCATGGCTCAACGCCCTGACCAACGACAACGCCAACAAATACCTGCCCACCATCTCGCAAGGTCCCATGACGATGCAGTTTGTCTTCAGCGACCTCATCGGCGACAGCACCCTACCCATCGGCGGGGCGTTCAAGACGCCTGTGCTGAACACAGCCCTCTTCCACCAGTCCACCTTCAACGACCTCTTCGGCGCCGAAGGCCTGTCGTTTACCGTCGGCCTGCGCATGGACTACGAACGCCTGAAGCTAGACTATAACACAGGATGCAGCTACACCCACACCTATTCACTAAGCGGCGAGCTGAAACCCATGGGCATGACCATCCCAATGGTCAAGGAAACAACCTTCGAGCAGAACTTGTCCTATCGTGGCAGCCTGACACATGACTACATCCAGCTGCTGCCCAAATTCTCCCTGCAATACGACTTCGACCGCCGTAACAACGTCTATGCCACCGTCTCCAAAGGCTATCGTTCGGGAGGTTACAACATACAGATGTTCAGCGACCTGCTCCAGGCCGACATGCGCAGTGCCAACATGAGCGATGTGGCCCAAGCCACCATCCCTGTCATCGAAGGCGTGGGCATGATTGACGACGCTACCAAGCAGCAAATCATCGGCATACTGAACGGCATGGCACAGAAGACCGAGACAAACGTGCAGGAGGCCACACTCTACCGCCCCGAATACTCATGGAACTACGAGGTAGGCTCTCATCTGACCCTCTGCAACGGCCGCCTGCAGGCCGACCTTGCAGCCTTCTACATGGACACGCACGACCAGCAGATTTCGCGCTTCGCCGCCAGCGGACTGGGACGCATCACCGTCAATGCCGGCAAGAGCCGTAGTCTGGGTGCCGAAGCCGCCCTGCGTGCCCAACTGACCGATGCCTTAAGCCTGAGCGGCAGTTATGGCTACACGTACGCCACGTTTACCGACTACGTGGTGAGCGACGAAGTGAATTATAACGGGAAATATGTGCCTTTCGTTCCCAAGCACACGTTCAACGTGGGTGGTCAATACATTTTTGCGATGAAGGCAGGCACATGGCTGGACAACATCACCCTCGACGCCCACTATAAGGCTGCAGGCCGCATCTACTGGACGGAGGCAAACAATGCCAGCCAGGCCCTCTACGGTACGCTGAACGGACGGCTGAGTCTCAATAAAGGCAACGGACAGATTGCCCTGTGGGTGGACAATGCACTGAACAAGCGCTATCAGGCCTTCTGGTTCGAAACCATGAGCCGCGGCTTTGCCCAGATGGGACGTCCCATACAGGTAGGCATCGACCTGCGTTGCCGCTTCTGATGCCCCCTGCCTGGTCTTTTTCTTCCCCAGTCAAGGATTTATTTTTTCCCAGTTAAGAAAAAACCATTTCTTAACTGGGAAAATTTTATAATGTTTCACCAGCTTTCTTTTCAGGGAAATTGATGCGGAAACGTGTCAGCCCGTCGGGCCAGGTGCGAAGCGAGAACGTACAGCCATGCTTGCTGAGCACTTCGCGGATGAAGATAAGTCCGATACCCTGTCCGTTGGGCTTGGTGGAGAAGAAGGGACTGAACAATTTCGCCTCCACCTCGCGTGAGATGCCTGCACCTGTATCTGCCACTTCCAAGACGGCAGGCGAGGCCGACGTGCGGATGTAAATGTCGCCCGACTGACCGATGCTTTCCGCCGCATTCTTGATGATGTTCACCAGTACCTGTTCGAAGAGGACGGTATCCATCCACACCAAAGGATTATCGGCACACAATTCGTTGTGCAGGGTGATGTCGCGGTCACGGCAGATGGTCTCCATAAATCGCTTGCAGGCGGACACGCGATCGTTCAGGCGCACCTGCTCCAGTTGCGGATCGGGTATCTTCACCACGTTGGCGAAGTTAGTGATAAAATGGCTCATGCCATAACAACGCTCCACACAGACCTTCATTACGTCGCGCAGGTCGGCAGTATCGTCCATCTCCTCCAGCGCTTCGTTGACGGTCTCCAGCGTGGAAGTGATACCCGCCGTCGTGTTGTTCACCTCGTGGGCTATCATGCGGATCACTTTCTCATAGGCTTTCTTTTCCGCCTTCACCACTTCCGACGTCAGACTCTCGATGAGGATAAACGGATGGGGAAAGCCACGATCGACAAACGAAAGGCGCGAGCAGCGATAAATCATGGAGTCGTTCAAGCGGATGGTATCGGTAGAATCCTTGTCCAGCCGATTGATTTCTTCTGCCAGCGGAGCATCAAGCGCACTGAAGTTTTTGCCAATCAAATCGGTCTGCGACGTATAGCCCAAAAAACGGAGCGCGGCGGTATTCAGCATCGACACCTTGCCATCGAAGTCGAGAATGACAACGCCCATCGGCGACACGCTAATGAGCAGGTCGAGAAAATGGTTCTGTTCACGCAGGCGCAGGCGTTCGTTCTTCAGCTGGTCCATCATGCCGTTGAACATAGTCACAATGCGGTCGGCCTCCGCCTGCCCCACTTTAGAGAGGCGACTGCTGAAGTCCTGCTCGCGTAACAGGTCGATACCGTTGGCAATGCTGTTGAGGGGCATCACCAGCTTGCGATAGAAATAGACCAACACTATCAGGCTGAGCGTAGTCACTCCCTCGCCCACGTAGAACAAGGTCTTTCCCGACTCAAGCGCCAGCATAAGCAGAATGCCCCACACCACAATCAGCAGCAGGGCCAAGAGGAAGAACAAGGTTTTCAGTCGCATGGCACAGCAGGATTAATCGTTGGTGCTGATGCCGTATTTCTCCAGACGGCGATAGAGGGCCGCGCGGCTGATGCCCAAGGATTGGGCCACCTGCGAAAGGTTGTTCCCATGCTTTTCGAGAGCCTGAAGGATGGTTTGCCGCTCCATCTCCTCGAGCGTCATGCCTTGCAGAGAAACGGTCTGCGGTGCACTTGTAGGATGGTACTGCTGCTTGAAGTCGTCTGCCGTCAACACCTCCTTGCCACATACCAGCAACGTCCGCTCCACGAAGTTCTTCAGTTCGCGAATATTACCCGGATAGGGTAGGCTGCTCAGGTAGTCCAAGGCATCGTCAGTCAGGCGGACGGGTGCGAAGCCATCGGTCTGGCAACGTTTTTCTATAAAATGGCGAGCCAGCAGAGGGATGTCTTCACGCCGCTCACGCAAAGCTGGCAAGTGAACCGTTATCAGGTTGATGCGATAGAAAAGGTCTTCGCGAAAGGTATGTTCGCGCACCATCTGCTCCAGGTCGGCATTGGTGGCACAAACCACGCGGACATCCACCTTGCGAGGCTGACTGTCACCCAAAGGCTCGAAGGTCTGTTCCTGAAGCACACGCAGGAGCTTCACCTGGCACGATAGGTCGAGTTCGCCAATCTCGTCGAGGAAGATGGTGCCCTTGTCGGCTAGTTCGAAGCGTCCCTTACGGTCGGACACAGCATCGGTGAAAGCGCCCTTCTTGTGGCCGAACATCTCGCTCTCGAACAACGTCTGCGACACACCGCCCAGGTTAACCTTGACAAAGGGCTTGCCACGTCGAGGACTATTGCGATGCACCGCCTCGGCTATCAGCTCCTTGCCCGTACCGCTCTCGCCCGTCACCAAGATGGAGGCGTTCGTCCGCGCCACGCGCTTCACCGTGGCCAGCACGTCCATTAACGCCTTGCTGCGCCCGATGATGTGGCTGCGGTCAAAGCCGTCGTTGTCTGTCAGGGGCTCGTCGGCTTCCTGCCCTCCTGCCGTCAGTTCAAGGGCCGTCTCGATGCGCTGCATCAGGGCCGCGTTGTTCCACGGCTTGGTGATGAAGTCGAAGGCGCCTGCCTGCATGCCCTGCACCGCAAGGGGGATGCTGCCCCATGCCGTCATCAAAATCACAGGCGTCTGGGGGCAGAATAGCTTGACTTGCTTCAACAAGGTCAACCCCTCCTGACCATTGGTGGAGAGGCTGAAATTCATATCCATCAGAATGAGTTGCGGCGTGATGGAACGCACCGCCTCGATGGCCTCCTTGGGACCGGAGACCGCCTTCACCTCGTACTTCGCCCGCTTGAGCATGAAGCTAAGCGAAGAACGGATGGCACTGTCGTCGTCTACAATTAGTATCATAATGGCACAAAAGTAAACATTATTCCGCGAACCGCCGCCTCATCGGCGCACAATCTTGTCGAAATCGGCGTCGATACCCGTGCCGGCAACGAAATCCCACAACGTCAGGCTGCGCAGCTGGTAGTAATAGTACCAGTAGTAGAACAGCTCAGTGATGTGCTTGCGACGTGCCTCGTCCTTCTGCGTCTGCGAGTCGTTCAGGTCGAGGGTGGAGATTTTGCCGATGAGGAAAGTCTCCACGTTGGTGTGGTAACGCTTGCGGGCGATACGGTCGGCTTCGTCGGCCAGGTGGAGCTGGGCCTGCTGGTTGTTGAACTGCTCTACCAGGATGAAGATGTTCTGGTTGAAGTTCATCGACTCCTGGCGCAGCTTGCTCTCGGTCACCTCGCGGTTGCTCTGTGCCACCTTCACCTGACCGCGACGCTTGCCCCAGTCCAGAATGGGTATCTTAAAGCCCACCTCCACCACCTGATTGTCTTTCAGACGGCGATAGGCACTGTCGAAGCGATTGTCCGTACCCGTAAAGCCCACCTGAGCGAAGAGGGTGATTTCGCGCATGTTGCCCTTTGCCTTGGCTACCTCGTAATCGGCCTCCAACTGACGGCGGCGGATGTTATGGGCAAAAGAATTGTTTTTCAACGCCTTGTCCAACACCTCGTCATAGTTGAGCAGGACATCGGGCACAGAGTCGGGCACCACAGGTTCCAATTCCTCGTCCTCGCCCAGGGCCAGGAACGAGCGCAGGGCGAACATGTTGCTCTTCAGCGAGCTTTCGTTCGAAGTCAGCGTGGAGCGGGCATCGAGCACGTTCAGCTCCAGTTGCAGCAGGTCGTTCTCGCTGATCTGTCCCATGCGGCGCTTGGCCTTCGCAACCTCGTGAAGCTTCTCGGCGTTGGCCAGGTTCTGACGGGCGATGTTGACGTTCTCGCGGGCCAGCAGGAGGTTGAAGAAGTGGTTGATGGTGGTCATCGTCACCTCCTCCGTGGCACTGAGGAAGGCTGCCTTCGCCTCGGCGTAACGCACGGGCTCGATACGGCGGTCCCACTTAATGGTGTTCACGCCGAAGATGGGCTGATTCAGCGTCAGCGCCAGGGGCACGGACATGAAGCGATTGCCCACGGTACCGTCCATCTGGCGCAGGAAGTCGAGCGAGGTGTTCAGCGAGAGCGTACCGCCCGTCAGCCAGATGTTCTGGTCGATAGAAAGCTGGCCGCTCATCTGCATGTAGTTGTTGCGCACGAAGGTGTACGAACCGTCGTCCTGCTGGTAGGAGTTATAGCTCTTGTTATACGAAGGCAGGGTAGCCGTCAGGTTCACTTCCGGCAGCAGGTCGGCGCGGAAGGTGCGATACTCCCAGTAGGCGGTCTTCAGCTCGTTCAGGGCCACAGCTGCGTCCACACTCTGCACACGAGCCAGCAGGATAGCCTCATCCAGCGTGATGGGACGATGATGCACACTGTCGGCAGTAGCAGGAGCGGCGGCGAAAGATGCCAGCGGCACCCATGTCATCAACAGAAAATAGAATTTCATTCTCATATCATATATACTATTAATCGTTAGCTAACGTTATTCATCGTGCAGCGCCTCGGCGGGCTGTATCTTCATGGCCTGACGGGCCGGATACCAGATGCCGGCCATGATAATCAGTGCCATCAGTAACAGTGCCAGGCCGAAGCAGCCCACAAAACGTCCGCCCGTCGCATCCATCAGCGTGTGAACGGTCAGGTCAGCCAACTGGACATTGAAGGCAACGACCAGGGCAGGCACGGCAGCCATCAACAGGAGCAGAAGACCCTCCAACAGGAAATAGGCCATCACCGACCGGCGGCTGCTGCCCATCGCCATGCGGAGTGCCACCTCGCAACGGCGCTTGCGCGTGCGGTACCAAAACGTGGCAAAGACGCACAGGAAGACGTTGAACAGGAAGAAGGCCGCCACGGCATAGACCGTGTTCAGGTAGTTCACCGTACCCTGCTGCACGTCGTAGGCCGCCTTCATGTCGTCGTAGGAACGAACGGTGTTCAGGTAGAAGATACCACGGTCGAACACCGGCTGCATGTCGCGGCGGAAACGCTCGGCGAAACCGGCCACCTGGTCGGGCGCGACACGTATCGCCACGTTCTGCCAGAAGAGAGCCTTCTGGGCAGGCAGATAGATGAACGGCTCGTAGCGTTCGTAGTCGCTCAGCTTGTGGCGAGGCAGGACGGCTGCCACACGATAGTTGGTCTGCGGGCGGGCCGACTTCAAGAAGTAAGGGTTAAAGCAAGTCTTACCCACGGCGTCGGCCACATTGGGCAGATGAAACAGCGAATCGGCCAGGTCGGCACTCATCCATACCGGCATGGGATATTCGGCAGGCGACCAGTGCGCCTCGTCCGACTGCCCAGCCAAAGGCTTCAGGCGAAACACATCGAAGTAGGAGGGCGTAACGTAACGGATGTAGCAGTGCACCACGTGCGTCGAGTCACTGTGCGGTGCATAGCCCTCGAACATGGCGTCGTCCGTATAGGGGATGCTGCCATGGTAGGCGCAGACAGCTTCCACGCCGGGATAATCCTTGATCAAGTTATACAAGTAGGTGAAATCCTCGCCCGCCCGACGGTTGTCGGCGTCGTTGATGACCTCCAGGGGCTTCGTTGCCACCGTCAGGTCGAAGACGCACGACGTGTCGTAGCCCTTGGGCTGCCAGGCCGCCCCTTCGTAGTTATAGACCAGGTCGATGCCATACCACAGCAGCACGGTCACGATGCACAGCTCCGTCCACAGCCAGGCGTTGGCGCGGCGCTGATTCCATATCTGATTGAACAATTGTCTCCACATGTTTATTCTCCTCCCGTTAATGTGTACGAAATACTGCGATGCACCGCCATCCAGGCCGGAAGCAGGGTGGACAGCGCATTGAAGATGAGGCACGCCGCCAGCACTGCCAAGAACAACGACGGACGCAGCAGCAGGTCGCTCCCCAGCACAATGCCCTGCAGCTCGACACCACCCGTGCCGAACAGCCACGTGCCACCCGCCACGACCAGGACACACGACAGGGCGTAGCCTAGCACGCCGCCTATCAGCGTGGTACCCAGACTCTCGATGAAGAGGTGGCCGATGATGTTGGCATTCGAAGCGCCATACGCCTTGCGGATGGCAATCTCGCCCAGGCGGCTCTGCATCTGGGCATGGACCAGCCCCGAGATGCCCACCGCGGGAACGACCAGCAACACTACCAGCAGCAAGACGTAGACCAAGCGCGCACTGATGTTACCGTCGCGGAAAAAAGTGTATTCCGTATGCGTATAGAGCTTCGGATCCTTCAGAATGTATTCCAGGCCCTGACTGTTGAGCTGTGCTAGGCGGCGGTCCACCTCGGCGCGGACGGCGGCCGCCGACGTGCCGGGCGACAGGTGGAGGACGGCGTAGCGGAACCCTATCAGGCCCGCGGTGGCGAGGTTCGGATCGAGGTTGTCCTCGTTCATCAGGGTGAAGGGCTCCCAGACATCGGCGTAGGCGGTCTGGAAGATGGAGCTGACGTCGGCCACCACGCCCACCACACGAGCCTCCTGGAAATCCAGCAACAGCTGCTTGCCCACCGCCTCGGCGGCTCCGCCGTACAGCTGGCGTGCCAGGCGCTCGCTGATGACAATGAAACGCCGCACCACGCCGTCCTCACGATTGCGGACGAGCCGCCATTCGTCGTCGGCCTGCTCGAAAGCGGCGCGACCGGCATCGTATTCAGCCTGTGTAAAGGGACGGCCCGCCACGAAACGGTAGCGAAAGAAGTCGAACCAGTTGGCAGCCACGGGACGCAGCATCACCGACTGACGGTCGGACGAAGCGGGCAAAGCACACACCGCCTTGCTCAGTCCGCCATGCCACGTCAGCTCGTCCACGCCGGGCAGGTTGTCGAAGAAGGCGGCAAAGGCCGTCGGCCCCAAGGCGCGGTAGCCCCACATGTTCGAACCATCGGGACGCATGCATTGGGTGCCGTAGTTGTAGATCACGCGGCTGCGTCGGGTTTCAGGAGCCACGTCCGCCGTGCGGAAGTCGTAGACCATGACCACTACCATGACGAAGGCGATGGTGACTGCCGTACCCACCACGCACACCACCGTGTAGAAGCGGTGCTGGCCCAGCAGGCGGAAGAACGAACGCAGGTTATGTAACAAAGAATGTTTCATGTCAAAAAGCGGTTTATCAGAGATTCATGATTACTCGTCGTGCAGCGCCTCGGCGGGCTGGACCTGCATGGCGCGGCGGGCGGGATAGCATACGCCCACGACAATCATCAGCGCCATCAGCAGCCACGAGAGCGCGAAGGCGAGCACGAAGCGCGGCGCGTCGAAGGGCAACCGGCCGACGTCCACCAGCTCCGCCACGCCGAGGTTCAGCGCCACGAGGGCGGCGGGCACAGCGGCCAGCGTGAGCAGCAGCAAGCCTTCGGCTATCAGTCGCACGAAGATGCCCCGCCGCGTGCTGCCCATCGCCATGCGGAGCGCCACCTCCTGACGGCGGTGCTGCGTGCGGAACCAGAAGGTGCCGACCACGCCCAGGAAGATGTTCAGCAGCAGGAAGCCCAGGATGCAAAGCTGCGTCTTGACTTCGTTGACGTCCTCCAGCTCGCTGATGTATTGCAACCGGGTGAAGGGTTGGATGTCGAGTATATAAGTGTTGCCCACACGGTAGAGACGGTCGGCATCAGCCATGAGTGCATCCATGAAGCCGTGGTCGGCCTCGGGCGTGACGCGCAGGCTCAGTTGCAGGTACGCGGGGTTTTCGAACTCAATCATCACCTCGCGCGGCAAATCTGTAGCAATGAATGGGCCGCCCCACCAATCGGAAGGTTCGAAGTGGCTCCAGCGCATGGGCTCGGCGATACCTGCCACACGCATACGGTAATCGTTATCCGGTTGCCACAAAGGTAACTGGCGACCCAGCAACGGAATGGCATCGGGCATTCTCAGTTCCTTATACTTCGCCGTCACGTTGTGCGACAAGATCATCGTTTCCGGGGTCAGTACAGCAGCCAGCGAGTCTGGACTCTTGGTCCACACTGTCCGCCCGTCGGCTCCCTGGACGGCCACACCTTGAATGCGGAAGAGACGCAAAAAATCGGGCTGTGCCCAGCGACGCATGGCATGCACGGGGACCGTATCCACGCAGACGGTAAAACCGTTGCTGCCATCGCCGTAAGGAACGCAGTTCTGCGAGATTGCAACTTCCTCCACGCCGGGACGATGGCGCAGGCGTTCGGCTATCTCCAGCAGGGCGTCCATGTCGTCCTCCGCTGTATGTCCTTCTTCGTAGAGGGCGGAGTTGGGAGTCAGCCGGTTCACCGTCAGGTTATAACAATGCTCCGTATCGAACCCCATCGGGGCGAAGTAGACGCGCGCCGTCACGCAGCACCAGTCCACGATGTACCACAGCACCACGAAGACAACCAGCAGTTCCAGCGCGAGGAAAAAGTTGCCGCGCCATTCGTTTCGCAGTTGAGTAAAGAGTTTTTTCATCATCGTTTCTTTCGTTCGCCCCCCTCCCGCCGTGGGGAGGGGGAAAATTAGTAATCCATTCTGTCAAGTCTCCGCGTCCGCCGCGGTTGTCGGGCGGAAACTCCCGGGTTTTGCCCCGTTTACCACGGTTGACGGGCAGAAACTCCCGGGTTTTGCCCCGTTTACCACGGTTGACGGGCAGAAACTCCCGAGTTTTGCCTCGTCCACCACGGTTTTCGGGCGAAACTCCCGAGTTTTGCCCCATCCACCACGGTTGACGGGTAGAAACTCCCGAGTTTCGGCCTGTCCGCCTACCGCTTCCCGTTGATGGCCTCCACGATGTTCATCCGCGAGGCGCGCCAGGCGGGGATGCCCGCGCTGAGCAGGTTCATCAGCAGGCAGAAGAGGAAGGCCGCCAGGAAAATCCAGGGGCTGAGCAGGGCGCCCGCCGTCAGGCTGGTCTCGCCCGCCAGGTAGGCGTTGGTGGAGTTGCCGAAGAGGAAGCCGTTCAGCACGAAGGTGGCGGCGTAGCTCAGCGCCAGCCCCAGCAGGCCCGCCAGGCAGGTCAGCAGCAGGTTCTCCAGGAAGACCTGCCGCATCAGTTCGTTCGTCGTGGCGCCGAAGGCCTTGCGCACCCCGATTTCCGCCATCCGCCGGCGCATCCGCGAGAGGGTCATGCTCGAAAGGTTGATGGCGGGCACGATGAGCAGGATGAGCATCACCACGACGTAGCGCAGCACCACGCCCTGCACATCGGGCTCCTGGTTCCACGTGCGGTAGAGGTGGGTGAACTGCGTGTCGGGCTGGCCGCGGTAGAACACCTCCACGCCCTCCTGCGCGTCGTTGTACTTCTGCCTCAGGCGCTCGCACTCCTCGCGGATGGCGGGGAAGTCCGCCCGGCTGCGGGCCAGGATGACGGCGCGCATCGGCCCCATCAGGTTGTAGCCCCACGAGTTGGCCTCCGCGTCGCCGGCCGTGTAGGGTATCCACACCTGGGCGTAGGCGTCGGTGGCGAGCATGGAGACGTCGGCCACCACGCCGCACACCCGGAAGTCCACGTGGTTCAGCTCCACGTGCTGCCCGCTGACGTCCGTCCGCCCGAACAGGCGGCGCGCCACCGAAGCGGCGATGACGGCGCGGGGCAGTCCGCTGCTCACGTCGGCCGTGGTGAAGGGCTTGCCGTCGAGGAAGCGGAACTGGAAAACCTGCCAGAAGTCCTCGTCGGTCTGTACCATGTCGGCCGACAGCTTGGCACCGGCGGGCAGCGAAACGCGTACCTTGCCGGGTTTCGACGCCAGGGTGACAGCCTCGGCCGTAGTCAGCGCCTTGAAGCATTCGCGCCCGGTCTGCACCGACATGCTCGAGTTGGCGGAGCTGCCGCTCAGGTCGCCCTTGGCACGGTAGGACATGTTGGGCACGTAGAGCGAGCGGCTGCGGTTCACTTCCGGCTCGCAGTCCGCCGTCCGCACGCGCAAGGTGATGACGATGACCATGATCATGCAGATGGACAGCGCCGTGCCCAGCACGGAGATCCAGCTGACGACGGGGTTCTCGCGCAGGTGGTAAATAGCTTGTTGAATATAGAATCGTATCATGTTCAGCGAGTGATTAACGGTTAATAGTTAGTGGCCTTACTCATCGTGCAACGCTTCCGCCGGCTGCACCCGCATCGCCCTCCGGGCAGGAAGTCCGATACCGATACCAATCATGGCGGCGATAAGAATAAAGGTAGAGGCAACACAGAACAGCAGGCGCGGCCACTCCAGCGTAGTGCCGTTGCGCCAACTGTTCAACTCGAAGTGAGCCAATAGGACGTCGATGACGATGGCCGGCACAGTGACCATCAGCAGCAGGAAGACACCTTCGCTCATCAGGCGGCCGAACACCGCACCGTCCGTGGCACCCATCGCCTTGTGCAGGGCAATCTCGCCCCGGCGCTGCTGCGTGCGGAACCAGAACGTGCCGAGCAGCCCCAGGAAGATGTTCAGCAGCAGGAAGCCCATGCCCACAACCAAGTTGCGCATCTCGCTGGTCTCGCCTTGCTGGAAGCTGTGACGGATGTCCTTGAAGCTTTTGATGTCGCTGATGTAGAGATTACCAATGCGGAACTGCTTCTCGCTGTCGGCTTTCAGGTTCTCCATAAAGTTCCGGTCACGGTCGGCACGGACGCGGACACAGAGTTCGCGGTCGGCGTTCCACCACCCATCATCAAAATAATTCATATTTATCATCATGGAATAGCTGGAGCGCGCCTGCGTGAAATCATCGTAACGCACATTCTGCAAGGCAGCCCCCAGACGGTACGTCTGGGCCGTATCCCCGAACAAATAGAATTCCTTCTTGCCTACCAGCGACGTCATCGGAATGCTGTACTTGCGATACAGGTTGTCCGAAGCCAAGAAGTCGCCTCGCTCCAATATTTCAGCCAGCTGTTCGGGCGTCTCGCCACGCGTTCCCCGGTAACGGAACACACGCACAAAGTCGGGCGTCACAATGCGACGGATGGTCCAGCGGGGCGCACGAAGTGTGTCATACTCCACCTCAATAGAACTGTTGCTTCCGTTATAGGGATAAGCGTTCAGCGACAGACTCACCGCCTCAACCTCGGGGCGGCGGCGCAAGCGCTCCACCAGCTCGCGTACCTCGTCGCTCTGTTTATGGGTATCGCTATAGGGTGTATAGTCGGGACTCTTGTCGGTGAGCACGCCCATGTCTATCAGATAGCAATGCTCCGTGTCGAAGCCGCGCGGCTCCAGATAGGTGGCCAGGCGGCAGTAGAGCAGGTCGATGATGTACCACATCACCACGCTCACCACCAGCAACTCCAGCGCCAGCCACAAGTTGCTGCGCCACTCGTTGCGTATTTGGGTAAATAGTTTCTTGTTCATATTTTCTTATTTTTAGTTGACGAGTTGACAAGTTGACGAGTTGACGAGTTGACGAGTTGACAAGTTGACAAGTTGACGAGTTGACAAGTTGACAAGGCAAGTCCTTGTGGTCTGAAGCCTCGTTCCCTTGTCAACTAACCATAATTCCTTGTGGTCTGAAGCCTCGTTCCCTTGTCCACTTGATTACTGCGCCTTCCCATTTATCGCCTCCACAATATTCATCCGCGACGCCCGCCAGGCGGGAATGCCGGTGCTGAGCAGGTTGAGCACGAAGCAGAAGAGCAACGCCCAACCAAAAGTAGAGGCATGTATCAGGATGGAGGCATCGACCACGGGCGGATTGAGCGAAGTTGTCCAGTCCTGCACAAAGAGGGTATCGCCCAGCAGGAAGGCAAAGAGAAAGCTGATTATCAGCCCCAGCACACCAGCCAGCAGGGTGACGATGAAGTTCTCGCCCAGTATCTGCCCCAGCAGTTCCATGCGTGTGCAGCCGAAGGCACGGCGCACCCCGATTTCCGCCACGCGGCGGCGCAGGCGGCTCTGCGTCATGCTGCTCAGGTTGATGGCAGGCACGATGAGCAGGATGAGGAAGATGATGAAACGGGTCCGGCGGGCAGCCGTCACATCCGGCTCCACATTGGCACCGCCTGTCAGGACGTTCTTCTCCTGGTCGTAGGGACGGTTGCGGTTGATGATCCGATAGCCGTTCTCGCCTATCACCTTATTGAATTCGTCCAACCTGCGGCCCGCCTCCTCGCGGATGGCGGGGAAGTCGCTGCGGTCGCGCGCCAGGATGGTGCAGCTCATGTCGCCCATTATGCCGTTCCCCCACGTGTTGTTCACCTGGTCGGTCGAGGTATAGGGAATCCATACTTGCGCGTAGGCCGTTTCGGCCAGCGTCGATACGTCCTTCACCACGCCGCACACCCGATAGGGCGCATGGGCCAGCAGGAATTCTTTACCCACGGCCTTCGTCGTGCCGAACAGCAGGCGCGCCACGCTTTCGGTAATGACCGCCACCGGCCGACCGGCATCGAACGTGGCCTGGTCGAAAGGTTTACCGTCGGTGAAGGCGAAGTCGAACACCGTCCAGAACTGGCTGTCCGTCTCGCGCACATCGACTGCCGTAGAGGGCTGTCCGGGCAGGCTGACCGGCTTGGGCAAGGAATAGACCACATAGACGGTGACGGCCTCGGGCGTAGTCAGCTTGCCGTAGATTTCTTTCAGCGTAGCCGCGCTCCACGGGCCGTTGCTGTTGCTGTCGCCCCATGCATCGTTGGTGATGCTGCCCCACTTCACGTGCAGGAAGCGGTCGCGGTTGCTTTCGGGCGCAAAAGGCTCGACCTGCACCTGCTGCATCATCACCACCAGCATGATGAGGAAGATAGAAAGGGCCGTACCCGCCACCGTCACCCCGCTGATGAGCGGCTGCTGGCGGAGCTGCGCCCAGGCTTGTTGGAAATATTGCTTGATCATCTTTTTAATGAAGAATTATGAATGAAGAATGAAGAATTTAGTATGAAGAAAGGATGTATCGGGTTGCCCGATTCTTCATTCTTAATTTTTAATCGTTTCGTATTCACACTGCCGATGCCGCTGCGCGATATGTCGGCCTCATCGGCACTCCCCTTCAGTTCCAGGCTGCCTACGCCGCCCATGCGTGCTTTCAGGTAGTCGCAATCGACGTTCACCTCGGCATCGCCCACTCCGTTCAGGCTGATGGTGAAGCGGCTACAGGCTAGGTCGGCCACTTCGGCAGAGCCTACGCCGTTGATGCGAAGCGTGAAGTCGTCCAGCTTCAAAGGCTCCTTGCACTCCAGGCTGCCCACGCCGGTCAGCTCAACCTCCTCCAGCGTGGGAGCGGTGACATAGAGCTTCAGGCCGTCAATGTTCTTGACAGATCTCTTCTCCCCCTTCTTGAAAGCGATGATCAGGCAACCGCCTTTCACCTCGGTGGTGGTAAGCTTCACCCATTTCTCCTTGCCCTCCAGGCGGAGCGAATACCGGTCGCCCTGCGTAAAAATGACATTGGCCACCGACGTTATCTTGATGGAAGAGAAATCGTCCACCTTGCGCACTTCGCTCACCTTCTCGTCCTGCGCCCATGCGCCTACTGCCGCGGCAAATGCCAGCACCAGTGCAATCATGATTCCTATGATGTTTGTTTTCATTGCCTGTCTGTTTTGTCGGTTTGTTATGCGTTATCCTATCTGGCGGCCGTCGAAGAAGCGCACCGTGCGGCTCGTCTGCTTGGCCTGGTCTTCGTTGTGCGTCACCATGACGATGGTACGCTTGTCTTCCTCGTTCAACTGATGCAACAAATCCATGACCTCAGCACCCATCTTTGAATCCAGGTTACCTGTCGGCTCGTCGGCGAGGATGATTTCAGGATTACCGATGATGGCGCGGGCGATGGCTACGCGCTGACATTGACCGCCAGAAAGCTGCGTGGGCATGTGGCGCATACGATGGCTGAGGCCCACCTTCCTCAACACCTCTTCGGCGAGACGACGACGCTCCTTGGCAGAGACCTTACGATAGAGCAACGGAAGTTCCACATTATCTATCACGTTGAGCGAGTTGATCAGATGGAACGACTGGAAGACGAAGCCCAGGTTCTGGTTACGGAAGGCAGCCAGTTCCTTGTCTTTCATACCCTCCACGCGGGTACCGGCTATTTCGATGGTGCCGCTGGTGGGTGTGTCGAGCAGTCCCATGATGTTGAGCAACGTGGACTTGCCACAACCCGAAGGTCCCATGATGCTGAGGAATTCGCCCTGCTCTACAGTCAGGCTCACGTTCTCCAATGCCTGTGTCTCAATCTCGTCTGTACGGTAAATCTTGTTGATACCTGTTAATTTGATCATGTCCATAATTGTATGTTGTTTATAGTTATTGTATTCTCTGTGGTGAACTTAATTCAAAAGTCGTGCCAAAATCAAGCGCCACTGATTATCTGCACTTTAGCAAAAAGAAGGGTGTCCGAAAATGAACACCCTGTCCGTTTTTAGCGTACGATTTCACTCGTCTCTCAACGCCTCGGTAGGCGGAATGCTGCTGATGCGGCGGGCCGGAATGTAAATCCCCACCCATACCACCGCCAGCAGAATGAGGTAGATGATGAGCGACACGATGGCAAAGTGCTGCCCGAAGTGATCCACCCAGCAGGGCATGGTGCTCTTCATCCAGGCGCTGCCCCGATGCAGCCCCTCGCTGAGCCCGTATTGCAGGTAGAGGAAGCAGCCCGCCAGCGTGGCCACCGTCGTGAGCACCATGCCCTCGCCCAGCAGCTGGAGGCGGATGCGGCGCGGCGTGGCACCGTAGGACAGCATCACGCCCACTTCCTCGCGGCGCGTGCGCGTCTGCAGCCAGAAGGTACCAATGACACCCAGGCAGAGGTTGACGAGGAAGAACAGGGCGATGCTCAGGTTGCGGCGGTAGACCGACGTGGAAGTGAAGAACTCGCCCGAAGCAATGAGGTCGTCGTACGACTGGAGCTCGCGGGCATAGAGATTGCCCGCCCGCATCTGGCGGAGCATCCACGGCTTGAACTCGTGCAGGAAACGGTCCATGCTGACCCCGTCCTTCAGGCGAATGACGATATGCATATCCTCCAGCGTCGAAAGGATGTCCGGATGCAGCTCGGGCACAAAGGCCACAGGGATGGGGCGCCAGTCGTTGGCATACTTGAAGGCCTCCACCACGCCCACCACCGGGTTGTAGAGCGTATCTCCCTGCCGGGTCTCCCAGCAGCGTTGCCGGTTGTAGGCACGGGTGTGGAACAGCCTTTCCATCGCGTCCTCGGTCACGACGATATCCGATTCCTGGTAGGCATAGTCCGATAGCTGCTGCGCCGTCGGGCTGCCCTGCCCCGGCCGGAAGCCATACGTCTCGAAGAAGTGGGTGTGAGGCCAGAAGTAAACATGCAGGACGTCGAGGTTCGTCGAGTCGCCTTCCGCCGTCAGGGTAGAGCTGCTGCTTCCCGTCGAGCCCGGATAGGCAAAGGAAACGAGTGGCGTGGCCTGCTCCACATCGGGATGCTGGCGGGCCCGCTCCACGATGCTCAGATAGGCCTGCATCAGCGAGGCTGAGTCGGCAGCCTGGGCATCATAGCCCGGCGCCTGCGGCCGGAGTGTGGCCACAGACACCATGCAGAGGCGGTCGGCATCGTAGCCAAGCGGAAGGTGACGGTCGTAGGTCACCACAATGACGGGGTCGAAGATGATCCACGAAAGGACAGCGACCAGTATCAGTTCGGCCAGCAGCCAGCCGTTGCGGCGGCGACGGGCCCATAGGGTTTTAAGAATGAGTCTGAACATAATTTTCTTGTTTTATGCAGTTGACAAGGGAACAAGGCTACAGGCCACAAGGACCTGCCTTGTCAACTCGTTTACTTGTCAACTCGTCAACTTATTAATAATTATCTTTTCTCATACAGCGAATACACAATCGGTTTGCGAAGCGACATCCACGCCGGCAGAAGGGCCGACAGCAGGTTCAGCGCCAGGCAGAGCAGGAAGGCAATGGCAAAGACGGCAGGCGCGAAAAGCATCTCGCCCGACACATAGGCATCGACACCCTGCGGCACGACTTCGGGCCACTGGTCGAGCAGCGTGAAAATCCATTCACGGCCCAGATAGACGGTGGTCCAGGCCAGCACCAGTCCCAGCAAGCCGCCCGCCAGTGTCAGGAAGAAGTTCTCCCACATCACCTGCGAGAGCAGTACGCCCCTGCCCGCACCGAACGACTTGCGCACGCCCATCTCGGCCAGGCGGCTCTCCATGCGGCTGGCAATGAGGCCGCTCAGGTTGAGGGCGGGCACCAGCAGGAGCACCAGTACCACAACCAGCAGATAGCCCGCCGTCTTCCATGGATTGAAATCGACATCCGACGGATGGCTCTGGAAGACGCTGAGCCTGTGCGAAACGGGCTGCTTCCACAAATCCATCTCCCACCACCCCTTGTTTTGCAGGTTCAGACGCCTCGTCACGTCCGCGATTTCCGCACGCAGGGCATCGGCCTGCGCCCCGTCATTCACGAGAAAAGTAACACTATACCGCCCGCAATAGGGAAACATATCGGTAATGATTTCTTTATAATTCGGAGCGACCGAATAGGGCAGGTAAACCTGTGCATACGACTGCGGGGTGAGGTAGCTGGCACCGCGCACCACGCCGCAGACCCGATAGTCCACATAGTCCAGCGAGAACGAACGCCCCACGACTCCCTCGACGGTGCCGAACAGGCGGCGGGACAGGTCGTCGGAGATGACGGCCTCGCGGATGCCGCTCTCCAGGTCGGCGCCGGTAAACGGTTTCCCCTCCAGAAAACGGAGCGGATAGACGCGGAAGAAGGCAGGGTCCACCAGCTTCAGCGCCGGGTGGAAGTCACCGCTGCGGTCGGCGGGCTGGATGTAGCCGGTTTCCGTCAGGTCGCTCTCCAGCCGGGCCGACACCGCCGCCGCGTTCTTCAGCGGATACACCCAGTCCTGAAGAGCCTGGTAGGACAGGCCGGCCTGCCACGTCGACTTCTGCTTCTCCGAATGGAAGCTGGCACGCGTCAAATACAATGTGTTTGCCCGGTTTTCCTCGGGATACACAGCTGCCAGCTTCACATAGTAAACCACCGCCATCACAACCGTCATGGCGATAGCCAGCCCCGTGCCGGCAATGTAGAGCGTACTGAACAGGCAGTTCTGCCTGAACAACGCAAGGGCTTGTTTGAAATAGGTCTTCAGCATAATCATCAAAAGCCTCATCCCCGGCCCCTCTCCCAAAAGGAAGGAGGAAGGATAGGGCGGTCATTTTATTTGTTACATTCTATATATATCCTTAATCGTGCGAGGGTGTCAAACGAAGTGTCGCCAGCCGACGCCCCTCAAAATCCATCATCCATTCGGTCCAGTTTCCGCGTCCGCCGCGGTTGTCGGGCAGAAACTCCCGAGTTTCGAGCCGTTTACCGCGGTTTTCGGGCGACTTTCCCGAGTTTTGCCCCGTTTACCACGGTTGACGGGCAGAAACTCCCGAGTTTCATGCCGTTTACCGCGGTTTTCGGGCGACTTTCCCGAGTTTTGCCCCGTTTACCGCGGTTGACGGGCAGAAACTCCCGAGTTTCATGCCATTTACCGCGGTTTTCGGGCGACTTTCCCGAGTTTTGCCCCGTTTACCACGGTTGACGGGCAGAAACTCCCGAGTTTCATGCCGTCCGACGTCTCGGATGGGGCAAAACTCCCGAGTTTCGGCCTGCCGCTTCCCCTTGCTTCGGGGCTGAGGCTTTATTCATCCCTCAACGCCTCCGTCGGCGGAATGCTGCTGATGCGACGCGCCGGGATGTAAATGCCCACCAGCACCACGGCCAGCAACACGAGGTAGACGATGAGCGACACGATGCAGAAATGCTGTCCGAAGTTCTGCACCCAGTAAGAGCCGGTGGTCTCCATGCCGGTCTGCCCCTTGGCCAGCCCTTCACTGATTGCATATTGCAAATAAAGAAGGCATCCTGCCAGCGTAGAAACGGTGGTAAGCACCACTCCCTCGCCCAACAGGAAGCGGGCGATGCTCCCCGGCGTGGCGCCGTAGGACAGCATGACGCCCACCTCTTCGCGACGGGTGCGGGTCTGCACCCAGAACGTTCCGGCCACCCCCAGGCAGAGGTTGACGAGGAAGAACACCGCCATCGCCACGTTGCGCTGATATAGCGTCGTCGTTCCCGCATACTCGCGTCGGGCTATCAGTTGCCGGTAGGGCTCCACCTTCTGCGCATACAGATTGCCCGCACGCAGCTCGCGCACCATCCACGGGTGGAAGCGGTGCAGAAACTGCTCCATGCCGACGCCCTCTTCCAGCCGGACCAATATCTTGACATCGTTGGGGAAATAACTCAGATCGACCGTCCGCATCGGGACAAAAGCCACCGGTATGGGTTGCCAGTCGCTATACATGCGGAAGGTGGCCGTCGCGCCCACCACATCCGTATACAGCGTATCCTGGCTGCGGGGGCTCCAGAAGCGGCGTCCCTGCGGATTGTCCGTATGGAAAAAGGCTTCCAACGTATTCTCCGTCAGTACCAGATCGCCGTCCTTATAAGGATAATCGGAAAGCTCTGCCGGCGTCAGCCCCTTGGCCGGACGGAAGCCATAGGTTTCGAAAAACTGCGTATGGGGCAGGAACTCGATGTAGCGCATCCGGCAGACAATGGTGTCGCCTGCCGGTATCCGGGTCATGCTTCCCTGCCCTTGCGAGTTGGGATACAGCCAGCCTAACAGGGGAGTGGCATGCTCCACCTCGGGATAGTTGCGTACCCGCTGCACGAGGTTGTCGTAGGCCTGCATCAGCGAGGCCGAGTCGGTGGCCTGCCTGTCGTAACCGGGCGCATTGGGGCGGTACATGTTCAGCGACACCAGGCAGAGGCGGTCGGCATCATAGCCCAAGGGGATCATCCGGTCGTGCGTCACGACTATCACCGGGTCGAATATCACCCACGACACGATGCACACAACAATCAGTTCAGCCAGCAACCAGCCATTGCGGCGACGACGGGACCATAAGGTTTTAAAGATGAGTTTCAACATAATCCTTATCTTTTCTCATAAAGTGAATGTACAATCGGGTTACGCAAAGACAGCCATGCCGGCAGGAGGGCCGAAAGCGTGTTCAGCACCAGGCAGAACACCAAGGTTATCAGGAAAACAGCAGGCGCAAACAGCATTTCGCCCGACACATGAACATCGGTCCCGTCGGGTACCAGCCAGGCATAACGGTCGAACACACGGAACACCCATTCCCTACAGCCGTACAAAGCAATCCAGGCCACCACCAGCCCCAAGACTCCACCGGCCAGGGTCAGCAGGAAATTCTCCCACAACACCTGCGAGAGCAGCTTGCTCCGTCCGCCTCCAAAAGCCTTGCGGATGCCCATCTCGGGCAAGCGGCTTTCCATGCGGCTGGCTATCAGCCCGCTCAGGTTCAAGGCGGGCACCAGCAACAAAGCCAACAGGATGAACAGCAGATAGCGGACGGCCCTCCACCAGTCACCCCTCCTCCACCGACCGACATCATGAGAGACGCACGCAGATGGGAAACTGGATCGCCCTCAATGTTCATTCTCAGCCCGTCGGCCTCGTGCAGCAGATTCTGCTTCCGCACAATTTCGTGAACTTCATCGCACAGAGCCTCACCCTGTTTTCCGTTTTCCACCCATACCGTCACCTGAAAGGGACCGCAATAAGGAACTTCCAGATAGGAGGCATCGCGATACCCCTCCACCGTACTGTAAGGTACATACAGGTCGGCATACGAGCGGTTTGTCAGATAACTGGCCCCACGGACCACTCCACAAACCTGATAGGCTTCGTAATCCAGCAGGAACCGGCGGCCTATGACTCCCTTCTCTTCGCCAAACAGGCGGCGAGCCAGTTTGTCGGTAATCACGGCCTTGCGGATGCCGCTCTCCAGATCGGCCTGCGTAAAAGGCTGCCCCTCGAAAAAGCGGAACGCATAGATACGGAAATAAGCCGGATCGGTTTCGACAATCTGTACCGCGAAATCACCGCTACGGTCGGAAGGCTGAATGTACTTCACTGCTCCGAAAGTGGAAGCACTCACCTCACGGGCATTCTTCAGCGGATAAAACCATTCCTGCAACGCTCTGTACGAGTAAGCGTAGCTCCACGACTGGAAATGGCCATCCTTGTTCCGCTCGAAAGAGGTCCCCGACAGATAATACGTATTCCCGCGGTTCACCTCGGGATAGATAGGCGCCAGCTTCACATAGTAAACTACCGCCACAATCACCGTCATGGCGATAGCCAGCCCCGTACCGGTAATGTAGAGCGTACTGAACAGGCGGTTCTGCCTGAACAACGCAAGGGCTTGTTTGAAATAGGTCTTTAGCATACGGCTTTTATTATTTTAGTTGACAAGGGGACGAGGCTTCAGACCACGAGGACCAGCCTTGTCAACTCGTCTACTCGTTTACTTGTTAACTAAACTCATTCCTCCCTCAACGCCTCCACCGGCAGCGTCCGTGCCGCACGGCGTACAGGAATATACGTCCCGACCAGCGCTATCAGCACCAGAACCAGGTAACTGAGTGCCAGCACCATGGTGAAGTGAAAGCCGAAGCGGTTCTGCCCATAGGCAGGATTGGGCACGAAATAACTCCTCATCTCTACCGTGTACAGGCCGTTGGCATGGGCATGGTAAAGCAGGAAGGGGACGACCAGCACGAAGGCCACCGTCAGTAACAGCCAGGCTTCGATGAGGAACTGCCGCACGATGCACCCCTGCGAAGCGCCCATGCTGCGCATCACCCCAATCTCGCCGCGACGGGCGTTGCTGCGTATCCAGAAAGTACCCACCATGCCCAAAAAGATGCAGAGCAGGGCGAAACCCGTCAGGGCGTATTGCAGGCGGAGCTTGTTGGTGACACCACTCTTCATGGCATAGGCCTCGCTCAGCTCCGAAAATTCCTTCAGGCTGTCGAAGTAGAAGTTGCCTACGGAGAGCTGCGGCGCCACTTCCTGCCGAAAACGCTGCTTGAAGGCTGATGCGTCCACACCCGGCTTCAGACGGAGCACGAAAGGATACATCCATGCCATATAAGGACTCCCTTGCATATCATCATACATACGGACAATAAGTGGATAGGGTTGCTCATAGTCGCGGTGCTTGAAATCGCGGAACACGCCCGCCACTTCGGAAGGGGTATCACCCTCATAGACTTTTCTCCTTACGACATCGGCTGTGCCAAAAAGACGTCGGGCCAACAGTTCGGAAATGAAAACCTTTCCTTGCGTTTGTTCAGGCAGTCGGATGTCACCGCCCGTACGGGCATCTTTCATACCGTAGGTGCGGAGCAGGTTACTGCCATCAAGTGTTATAAAATTGTACCACTGGGCATGTACGTATCCTTCCCTCTTGTGCAGGGAGGCAGTATCGGCAAAGACTTGTGTACCGCTCCACGAGCTGCTGTTGGGGAAGCTTTGATTGGCGGAGATAGACCAGCTGTCCACCTCGGGCTGCTCGCGCACGACACGGGCAAGGCGGCGGTAGGCCACCAGGTTCATCGAGTCGGAAGCCATGTCGGGGTCGAAGTTGCCGTTCGTCTCGTCGTACATGCCGATGTTTACCACATAAAGTCCTTCGGGGTTATACCCTCGGTCGATGGTACGGTTGGCAGTCAATACATAGATAGGGTCGATAACGGTCCAAAGGAAGAAACTGACGACCAGCAGTTCCAGGAATATCCAGCCGTTCTGACGACGCTGGTTCCATAGTTGATGTAAGATGGTTTGAAGCATGAGATTTTATCTTTTCGTATTCAACGATTCCATAATCGGGTGGCGCATTGCCCCCAGCGCGGGCACGAGGGCCGACACCACATTGAGCACCACGCACACGGCCAGCGCGCAGCCGAACACGGCGGGATTGAACAGCATCTCGGGCGTGAGCGACGTGGAGAGCGAAGTGTCGTAGATGTTCTTGTCGAACAGCGTCAGAATCCAGTCGCTGGCCGTCAGCACAATCAGGTAGGAGAACAACAGGCCTGCCAGACCGCCCAGCAGCGTAAGCAACAGGTTCTCGCAGAGCACCTGCTCCAGCAGGCGGCGGCGCGTAGCCCCGTAGGCCTTGCGGATGCCCAGCTCGGCAATGCGGCTGTCCATACGCGAGGAAATCATGCCGCTCAGGTTCAAGGCAGGGATGAAGAGCAGGGCCAGCAGAATGTAGAGAAAATCCTTGGCCAGTTCCATGGTATCGGGTGTTTTATCCACATCTTGGCGGAATGTGCTGAGCCAGTAAGGATCGGGCTGCCCCATCACGTCGTATTCATAGTCCTTGTCCTGCAGGGTATAGCGTCGGAACACATCCTGCACCTCGCTGCGCACGGTTTCGAAGTTCTCCGCATCGTCCACCAGCAGCGACACAAACACATTGCCCAGCAAACCCTGCCTGTCCAGCTCCTTGGAGATATACTGCGCATTGAGCAAGGGCAGCCAAAGATCGCCTGCTATTTCGGGCGTGGCATTGGAAACATCCCGCACCACGCCACACACGCGGTAGTCACGCCCGTTGAAGGCGAAGTGCCTGCCCGTCACTCCCTCGACGGCGGCAAACAACCGCTTGGCCATCGACTCACCGATGACGGCCACTTGCGCCTTGGCCTCCACATCTTCCTGCGTGAATGGCTGGCCGTCGACAAAGCGGAAGGAAAAGATTTTCCAGAAAGCGCCGTTGGCAAAACGGGGAGTAACCTTGAAGGGCTTTACGTCTGCGGCAGACACCTGATAATTCTCCCAGAAATCAATCATACTGCCTGCCACCTGCTCCACATGGGGCAGCCCCGGAAGCATCTGGTCCACCACATAATAGGCCACGCCGCCGTTGATGGTCCAGTTCTCGGGCTTGTCCTTCGGATAGCGTTTCAAGGGCTTCAGTACCAGCGTGCGGTCGCGGTTATACTCGGGATAGACGGGGCCGAACTTGACGTAGAAGATGATGAACAGCGTCATCACCAGCGCGATGGACAAACCCGTGCCCACCACGTAGATACCCGTGAAGAGGCGGTTCTGCCGCATCAGGGTCCAGGCTTGTTTGAAGTAGTTTCTCAGCATAATGTTTGTTTATTTTAGTTAACAAGGAGAGTTATGGTTAGTTGACAAGGAGACGAGGCTACAGACCACAAGGCCCTGCCTTGTCAACTTGTCTACTCGTCAACTTGTCAACTTGTTTACTCGTCAACTCTCATTTCTTCAGTTTCAGCTTGTTCTTGTTCTTATACTGGCTCATGTCGCTGACGACCACCTGGTCGCCCGGCTTGAGACCCGAAATCACTTCGACGTATTCGAAGTTGGAGTCGCCTAACTGTACCTTGCGCTTCACAAGCTGACCTTCGCCGTCGCGCACAAAAAGCTCATACTCGCCACGACCCACATAGTACGAAGCATTGGCCACACGCATCACGTCTTCCTTCACGGCGTTCATCACGTAGACGTCTGTCTTCAGGCCCGAACGCAGGCGGCGATTGCTGTCGTCCTCCAACTGCACGGTGAAGGAGATGACACCGTTCTTCGAAAGCGGGGTGACGCTGCTCACCTGCCCTTCCAGCTTCTCGCTGCCTATCTTCACGATGGCCCGCCCACCGGCTGCCACACGGTCGCCATAGGTATCGGCTATCTCTCCCTCCACCTTGAAGTGGCTCAAGTCGGAGATGACGGCTATCTGCGTGCCCTCGCCTACCTGCGCACCAATCTGGTTATTAATATAGGTAAGGATGGCCTTGCGGGGCGAACGTACCTGCGCATCGTCCAGCGTACGTTTGGTTTCGGCCAGGCTCTTGCGGAAGATCTCATACTCCAGCTGCTTCACCTTCAGGTCGGCGGCTTTCACCTTACGCTCGTTGGCCAGCTGCTGACGCAACTGCTCCAACTCCAGTTTGCCTGTCTTGAAGTTCAGTTCCGCCTGATGCACACGGTCGGTCGTTCCCGATCCCAGACTGTCCAAATAACGTTCGTTGCGCAGCTCCACCTCCATGCGGTTCAGCTTCATCTCGGACACCTTCACCTGCATCTCCAGATCGCTCAGGTAAGTGCTGTTGTTCACCTCCAACTGCTCCAGCTGGTAGCGCTTCATCTGCTCCTCGTCGAGCTGTTTCTTGTATTCGGTTTCGGCGCTCTGCAAGTCCAGCTTCAGGATGGGCGTACCTACGTCCACACTGTCACCACCCTTTTTGTACACTTCAAGGATACGCGTATTGATGGGCGAATTGATAATTTCTTCGAAGGCAGGCACCACCTTGCCCGAGGCGCTGACACTGACCTCGATGGTCCCCTGGTCTACGGTAGAAAACACCAGATCTTTCTCCTTCACGCCTGTCCGCATCAGCGAAATGAGCACACTGAGCACCACCACTCCTGCGACTCCTGCTACACCATAACGTATCAGTTTCTTGTTGCGCTCTCTACGGCGCTCTTCTTTGGGAATTTCTCTATCCATGGCAATAATTTTGAATTAGCTGTTTCAATCCATACACAGCCCACAACTATTATGCCAAAACCACAATTCACTGATTTTCAAAGACAAGTCATTATTCAGAGGTGTTCATTTTCGGACAGGTGTCCGATTTCGGGCGGACAGTTTCACTCGTTCACAGCTCCGCAATGCGGACACACACCCTTGTGCATCAGCTTGCCGCCACAGTGCCCACAACGGTAGCGGGGCGAATGAAGCGAATGCTTCAGCCTTCCGATGAAGATCCAGATAAAAGCCGCCAGAAAGACATAGCCCACGTAAATGTGCGTAGTCAGGATAAAGAAGAAATAACAGAAGATGCACGACGAAGCCAAGCCCAGCAGGTAGAACACGGCCGCCGCGGGTGAAAGCTGGCGGAAAAGGTCGTCGAGCACGGCCAGCAGCACAACCAGAAACAGCCACAGTCCCACCAGAAACATCGAAAGCACAAAAGGCACCTTGAAAGGCGAAAGTGTGGGGTTGTAATAGTAGTGTTCCCACGTGTCGGGCGCAAAAACCTGTATCGACTCGTAGACCGTCGCACAGAAAGCCATCAGCAAGCACAGCGCCAGAGGATAAAGGCTGTCAATATCGTTGAAGTAGACCAGTTGCAACTGCTTGCGTCGGAATGCGCGCACCAGCCAGACGGCCACAAAGATGGCGAAGACCACGATGAAGTACGAAGCATGCGTGTCGCTGAACACGTAGATAGCCTGCGAAATGCTGTCCGTAGGCACGAAGGCGCGCTTCAGGTCGGCTTCGCGCAGCCAACCCTGCACCTCCTGCGAGTGGGCCAGCTTCACCCAAACGGAGTCTATCGAGTCGGCCGGATGGACAGCAAACTCGGCTACTACTACGCGGTCGCCCCTATGCAGCTGGTAATAAGCCCCTTTCACGGGCAGAAGTTCCAGCTGGACGGAGTCGGTCTTCACCTCCAGATTGGTGTCCCACGTGTAGTTTCGTTCGTACAGGTAGGCAAGCGAATCGCGTACCCGCTGCGTCAGTCTTTCGTCCTCCAAGTCCGGCTGAGGGTAATGGCAGGCGGAAAAAAAGAATAAAATAAAGAATGAAAAGTGAAGAATGAAGAACTTGATGTGTAAAAGGCCACGGACCACCCCACGTTTTCTGCCAAGACCGCCTCTCTTTAATTCTTCATTCTCCATCTCCATTATCCACACTTCTTTATTCATTATCAAACACTTTCATCTGACAATTCTTGCAATCAAATTCCAGACGAAAGCGACTGCCATCCGCACTCACCAAATAGTAGGGTTCCCGATAGGGCGAACGTCCTTTCTGATGAACAGGACACCAGCCCATGCTGTAGCGCAGACAGTGACGGCAGAACATCAGCACCACCCCGTCCGCAGGTTGTTTTTCGTAGGCAGGCGCCACGGCTTTCACGCCATGATCCAGGTAGAAACGTCGTGCCTCGTCGTTCATTACGTTGCCCAAGTAGGTCAGCGTGGCCACAGGATAAACATGACGCGTCGGCTTCCACACGGCCAGTTCGCGGCGGTAATTGATGCGGCGTGCAGCCGTCAGCCTCTCCACCACCTGTCTGCGCCAGTCGGCCACGACCGACGAGGGAACAAACCACTCTTCCGTCAGGGCGATGTCGGCCGGTTCCGTCAGTTCATAAGGCGTGCCGCCCAGCTTGGCCAGCTGCGTACGCAGGTTCTCTACCTGCGGCGTGCGTGCCCGCTCCCTGGCATAGCCGAAAGCCAGCGTCACACGGTTGTCGTCCTCGTCGTCTGCCGTCAGCGAGAAGCCGAAGGCATTCTCCTCCAGCCTGAGGCGCACCCCTATTTTCCGCTCGGCGGACTTGCGTGCCAATGTCCGTTCGAACTCCTGATCCTGATTGCGGAAAAGCGGCGTGCGAGGACGAATGCGCGGCACATTACCCGCAGGAAAAAGTTTGTTGCCCTCCACACGGTTGATGCGGAAGCCCTGCAGGTGGCCCTGCTCGTCGAGGTAGCACACGCCGTCGCCGTTGTGGAAAGGCTTCACGCCCGCCACGCTCACCCATCCGCCACGCTGTTCCTTCAACGTACCCATGGCCTCGCCCAGCGATTTGGGCGTGTCGAACGAAGCGATATCCTCTCCCCTTCCCTCCAGAAAGTAGTGTGTGAATCCGCGGCTGAAGCTCTTCTCCGGCTGCGGACGGAAGTCCAGTCGGCACGTGCCCGACGAAGCACGCACATATTCCTTCCTGCGCTTCAGGATGGCGTCCAGGCGTTGGCTGTAGGCAGCCGTCACGTTCTTCACGTAGGCCACGTCCTTCAGCCGTCCCTCTATCTTCAGCGAGGTAACTCCTGCGTCGAGCAGCTGCTCCAGCATGTCCAGGCGGTTCATGTCCTTCAGCGACAGCAGGTGTTTGTCTTTCACCACCACCCGTCCGTCGGCATCCACCAGCGAGAAAGGCAGGCGGCAGAACTGGGCACACTCCCCACGGTTGGCACTGCGCCCGAAGCAAGCCTGGCTGGCGTAACACTGTCCGCTATAACTTACACACAAAGCCCCGTGCACAAACACCTCGAGCGGCGTGTCGGGACAGGCCTTGTGGATGGCGGCTATCTCGTCGAGCGACAACTCGCGCGCCAGTACCACCTGTCGGAAGCCGGCCTCCGCCAGAAAGCGCACCTTTCCAACTGTTCGGTTGTCCATCTGCGTGCTGGCATGCAGCGGAATGGGTGGCAGGTTCAGGCGTGTCAGGCCCATGTCCTGCACGATGAGTGCGTCCACACCCCTGCGATACAGTTCCCAAATCATGTCCTCCGTCTCCTTCAGCTCCTCGTCCTTCAGGATGGTGTTCACCGTCACGTAGATGCGCACTCCGTAGAGGTGGGCATAGTCTGTCAGGCGTCCGATGTCGTCCATCGAGTTCGTAGCAGCCGCCCTGGCACCAAACTTCGGCGCACCGATATACACAGCGTCGGCCCCGTGATTCACCGCCTCGATGCCACACTCCAGATTCCGTGCCGGCGCCAACAGTTCTATTTTCCTCAATACCTTCATGCCCCGATCTCGTTGATGTTGTACGGCGTTTCCTGATAGACGAAGTAGTTCAGCCAGTTTGTAAAGAGGAGGTTCGCATGCCCCCTCCAGCGCACCAATACCCCCTTTTCGGGGTCATTGTCCCGATAGTAGTTTTTCGGCATGTCGATGGGCAGTCCCTTGCCCAGGTCTCGTCTGTACTCCGTGTCCAGCGTCAGGGGCGAGTACTCCGAGTGTCCTGTCACGAAGAACTCCCTTCCTCCGCGTGCCATAACCATGTAGACCCCCGCTTCGTCCGACTCCGAGAGCAGTGTCAGTTCCTTCACCTTCAGGATATCCTCCCGTCTCACCTCCGTATGCCGGCTGTGAGGCACGTAGAACACGTCGTCGAATCCTCGGAAGATGGGGTGCAGCGGTTGCAGCGTATGATGTTCGAAGATGCCGAACATCTTTTTCTCGAGCGGATATTTCGGCACGCCATAGTGATGGTAGAGTCCCGCCTGTGCCGCCCAGCAGATATAGAGCGTCGAGGTCACGTGTGTGCGTGCCCAGTCGAATATTTCCGTAATTTCGTTCCAGTAGCCCACCTCTTCGAAGTCCATTTGCTCCACGGGCGCCCCTGTGATAATCATGCCGTCATACTTCTCGTTTTTCATTCGTTCGAAGTCCGTATAGAAAGCTTTCATGTGTTCGATGGGCGTATTCTTTGGAGTATGACTTTTTATCTTCATGAAAGAGATCTCTATCTGTAGCGGCGTGTTGGACAGCAACCTGACGAGGTCCGTTTCCGTTGTTATCTTCAGGGGCATCAGGTTGAGAATGACGATTTTCAGGGGTCGTATGTCCTGTCGCGTGGCTCGCGAATTGTCGATGACGAATATGTTTTCCCGTTTCAGCAGTTCGATGGCGGGCAGTTTATCGGGCAAGTTGAGTGGCATGGCATTTACATCTTTAGTTTCAGAGGGTCAAAGATAGTGCAAACTGAGGGAAGCACAAAGCGAAAACGAAGTTTTCAGGCTTTTAGATGAGGTAGTGAAGAAAAAAACGGCATTTTCACTTTTTAATATTTTTATTTTTTTACTTTTGCCACCGATAACCTTTCTAAAAAATTAATACCATGAAAAGACATCCGATTCTTACAGGTGTAGTCTATCGTTTAATGGGAGGAATTTTATTGCTCTTCCTATCCTGTAGTACTGAAAACAATGCATTTGACATGCAACCCGGTGACATCCCCATCACGTTCTCGGGCACTATCAGTGGACAATTACTCACAAAAGTTACCGCAACATCTTTCGAAACAAACGATCGCATCGGGCTGTTTGCCACTCTGACACCCAACTCTCTCAATGAAAAAAGATATATAGACAACCTGCAACTGACATGCAACAGCAACGGAAGCTCCTTCACGCCAGCACGGACGGTCTTTTATCCCGAAGGAGGAGGAACACTGGATCTCGTGGGCTATCACCCTTACCAAAAGGAAGGGCTACAAGCAGGGAGCACAACTTTATCCGTAAGCATCCAATCCGACCAAAGCACACGAGAAAATTTCTCAGCAAGCGACTTCCTGACTGCCAAAAAACAAAACGTGGAAAGCAGCGGAAACGACGTGATACTGAACTTTAAGCATCGATTTGCCAAACTGAAATTTACCATAATCCCTGGCGAAGGCGAGGATGCGGCGAGCATTCTGGAGGACGATCCGAGCATTATCGTCACCAACATCTACTCACAAGCCGGTTACAATCTGACGGACGAAAGCATCACCAATCTGCAGGAACCTACAGACATCTTCACCTACGGTTCGTGGAGCAACAGCGGAGAAAAACTCACAGGAAAAGAAATAATCATCATTCCGCAAAGCTTGACACAAACGGACAATAGCATTCTTATGGAATGGAACGGAAGAGTATACACCTGCCTGATGCCGGAACAAGTGATGAAGACAGGTACGCAATGCGAAATTTCCATCACCGCCACCCAACAGGGAGGAGAATTTCTGACCGGCATAGCAGGTACCGTAAGCGACTGGACTACCGTCGACGGGCAAACAACGGACAACAACCAGGAAAACGTAGCCATCCACACGGCCATCTTGTCTTTCCGAGAGTCTGACGTTTATCGCATCTACCACGAAGGGAAGGCCCTGGCAGATGTGTGCAAGGAATATTTAATCTCGGACGAACTGACCTCCAGAGCTGTCGTCTACTATCCCATATCGGAGGAAACGGAACAGCCCGACCTGACACGAGGAACTGTCTTGCAGCTGATGGACACGCCCGATGCCATCTGCGGAGGAACAATCGTCTGGAATACGGAAGCAAACAGCTTCACTTACAACCAAGGGAGCCAAACGAGCATCAACAAATTTTACGTATCCGAAGACGGAACGATCAGCCTGACCTCGGGCAGCAATGCCGTAAGCTGCGACATCGTGAGCCTGACCATACGCGACACCCGCGACGCACAACCGTCCTCCTACCCGATCGTCAAAATAGGAACGCAGTACTGGATGAAAGAAGATTTACGGGCAACCTGCTATAAGGACGGAACACCCCTGAAGAAATTGGAGAAACTCGGCACAGAAGCCGCCTACTTCAAGCCGGAAGGGCTGGAGTACTATTTCTACAATGGCGAAGCAGTTCTGGCCGGCGAATTAAGTCCCGAAGGCTGGAGTATTCCAAGCGACAAAGACTGGGAGGCCCTAAAGAGTTACACAGGCGACAACACCTCGCTACTGAAAGCAGGCACATGGCTGCTTGAGACGGACAACGCCGGGCAGGAGCAAGAAGGAGACGTGGCTCCCGTCAACAACCTGACCGGGTTCAGCGTTTATCCACACGGTTCGTGGTTGAGTGGACAGCACAATAATGATGGGCGCCTGAACGGATATTGGGCACTGAAAGAAGGCAGTACGGAGATAGCCGACAAAATGATATTCTTCACTGGAGGCAGCAACAACTTCTACCTGTCCGATCCGATTGTAAACGGGAAAGACTACTACAAAGCCGCATCCATCCGTTGCATCTTGAAGTAACCCCTATAATTTAGTTTACGTCCATTATTCCTGTTTATTCTCTCATTTTAGAAATCCCGACGGGCCAACATCCGTTGGGACTTCCCTTTGTCGACAGGAATATTATACACTCGGCCCAATACAGCTATTTTTGTTTACTGAGATAAAAAAGACAAACTGAAAATCGATTTTCATAAACTGTCAACTGTCAGCTGTAAGGCAAAAACATTATTTTGTTACCTCATTTCAAATTTTTGCTTATCTTTGCGTATAACGCAAAAAAAATGAGAATACGATGGCTGATATTAATAGATTAAAAGTTGTTTTAGTAGAAAAAAAAAAAAAACCAACAAGTGGTTAGCTTCAGAGTTGAAGAAAGATCCTGCAACCGTATCAAAATGGTGTACGAACACTTCACAACCTGATTTACATACACTGACTAAAATTGCTTTTTTGTTAGGTGTTGAAGTTCGAGATTTAATTAATAAGAACGAGGATATTTATGAGAACACCGAAACAGAACAGCTAGCTTAGCCAGACATCAGGATTATCTGCATCTACAAAAGAAGAAGATAAAGATCAAGTTGTTTTCTTTGGGAAGTACTCAGAAACAGATTATTTCTCTGCCCCAAAAGAATAAAGGCCGAAAAGCAGTTTAACCGACAAATGGAGTTGAATACTGAGATTAACCATTAAGAAACGTTTTTAAAATGAATTACATTTGTAGTTAGTCGGACATAAATGACAAGGATAAATGAATGCTAATGACATAAATATATTGTTACAACTCGGAGAACGAATTAGTTTTGAGTGTAAAAAAACTGAGGGGCAGATTCCCAAATCTGTTTGGGAAACTTATTCTTCATTTGCCAATACTATTGGAGGAGCCATCTTGCTCGGAATAAAGGAAAATTTGAATGAAACCGATACGAAAAAAAGGTTTGAAATTACAGGAGTTGCCCATCCACAGAAAATGAAGAAAGAATTCTTCGACACCTTAAACAGCAATAAAGTAAGCCGTAATATCCTGACGGATGAAGATGTGGAAATCATACCCTACGAAGGCTGTAATTTGTTATGTATTCACGTACCGCAAGCTGATTATCGACAACGTCCCATTTATATTAATGGAAATATGATGAATGGGGCTTTCAAACGGAATTATGAAGGAGATTACCATTGTACGGAAGACGATGTAAAAGCGATGATTCGCGATGCGAATGACAGTGGTAATGATTCTGTATTGATGGAAAATTATACAATGGATGACATCGATGCACCGACTCTTGCAGCTTATAGAAATCGTTTTCGTACTGCGAATCCCGACCATGTGTGGAACGATTATTCCGATCGGGAATTCCTTTTGAACATGGGTGGATACATTGTTGACAGGAATACGCGCAGGGAAGGACTGACTTTAGCCGGTTTGCTTATGTTTGGCAAAGGACTTGCTATTAGGGAGAGGTTTGACAATATCCGCATGGATTATCTTGATATGACCAACTTGCAACCAGACAGCCGCTGGAGTGACCGGCTGACTTACGACGGACGATGGGAGAACAATCTGTATAATTTCTTTATGCGTGTACAGTCCAAGTTGGTGAGTGACATAAAACGTCCTTTCAGACTGGAGGGAATGGAACGAATAGATGATACCTCTGTACATAAAGCTATTCGTGAGGCATTGACCAATCTTGTTATTCATGCAGATTATATGGTGACAGGTGTACTCAAAGTGGAGAAACACGATGACTGTTTTGTCTTTTCCAATCCAGGCACACTTAAAATACCCATTATGGATATTTATGCCGGAGGCAATTCAAAGGCAAGAAATCCCAATATGCAGTCAATGTTGCGAATGATTGGTTTCGGCGACAATATTGGCTCTGGATTTCCTACAATCCTGAACGCATGGAAGAAGGAAAATTGGCGTAAGCCGTTTTTGGTAGAGCGGACTGATTTACATCTTGTTGAATTAACCCTTTCTATGGTATCTCTTATTCCGGAAGAATGTCATCATGCGTTGAATGAGATTTATGGTAGTGAGTACAACAGACTTGATAAAGAATGTCAACTGGTTTTGGCTACAGCTATAACGGAAGATAATATATCCAATTATCGCATACAGCAATTATTAGGTAAAAATCCTTTGGAGGTAGGAAGAATTCTTTATGCGTTGGTTGACAAAGGAATGCTCTTATCCAACAATAGGGGACGATGGACTTCTTACTCCATTAATTCTGATTATAGTCAAGGAGTAGAAAACTCAAGGAGTAAAACTCAAGGAGTAGAAAACTCAAGGAGTAAAACTCGAGGAGTAAAATCAAGAGAGCAGAAAAAAAGAGAAATACAGGATGCCTTAATTGCTTTCTGCCGAGAAGCACGTACCTTGCAGGAAATAGCCAATTATTTAGGATATGCTGATAGGAACAGGATGAAGCGTGTGTATATCGACCCGATACTTGGCGAACTGCTGGAAATGACGTCTTCAGAGAGTAAGAATTCTCCCAATCAGAAATATATAACAAAAGCGAAATAATAAAATGTAAGTGACACACTTATACTTTCATCGTATTAAAACAAATCACCCGCCCCTCATCTCTGAGGCAGCGGGTGTTTTATTTCGTGCTTGTGTTGTCGTGGGCTGCGCGCTTCGTTTACAGCTCCATGCAGCTGGTGACGCCCAGCGTAGTTCCAATGGCGGTCAGGATGGTGACCAGCGTCTGGATAATGGTTTTCCAAATTGTTTTCTTGTCCATTTCGTTAA
>CAYQOV010000008.1:0-61624 GCA_964419245.1 uncultured Bacteroides sp.
CAACTGGTTCGCAGCAGCCGATGCCATAGCACAAGCAGTCCCCACTTCGGCCTGACATCCGGCTTCAGCTCCAGAAATAGAAGCATTCTGTTTCACGATGTTACCAATAAGACCAGCTGTAGCTAGTGCGCGCATGATACGAATGTCGGAAAACTCGCGACTCTGTTGGAGATGGTAAAGCACGGCAGGAACTACACCACACGAACCACAGGTAGGAGCCGTTACAATGGTACCTCCAGCAGCATTTTCCTCACTCACGGCCAAGGCGTAGGCGAAGACCAACCCGCGACTCTGGAGTGAAGCTTTGTAACCTCGCGCACGAATATAGTAAGTCGATGCCTTGCGACGCAAGTTCAGTGGTCCAGGCAGTACTCCCTCATTCTCCAATCCGCGACGGACAGAGGCCTTCATCGTTTCCCACACTTCAGCCAAATAGTCCCAAATATCACTTTCCTCACATTCTTTCACATATTCCCAGTAACTCTTGCCGGTACGTTCACACCAGTGCAGAATTTCAGTCAAATGATTCATCTCATATACATCAGGAGTATTGACCGAAGCTATCCCATCACTTTCTTCCGCTAAAGCTCCTCCACCTACACTGAATACAGTCCACGTATCAGTTTCCTTACCTTCAGCATCCAAAGAAACAAATTTCATACCATTAGGATGGAAAGGAAGAAAAATCTTGGGTTCCCAAATAATCTCCACCGGCGCAGCAGGTTGAAGAGTATCAGTAATAGCCACGTTAGTCATATGCCCCTTACCCGTGGCAGCCAAACTGCCGTAGAGAGTTACTTTGAATGCAACCGCCTCAGGATGCCGTTGCAGAAAAATTTCGGCAGCTTTACGCGGTCCCATTGTGTGGCTGCTCGAAGGTCCCGTGCCAATACGATAAAGTTCTTTAATTGATTTCATCAGAGTAAATGATTTATAGATTAAATGATTATTCTATGATATTTTGATTATGACAAATCTACCACTGTAATGCCTGCCCCGCCAAATTGAACATGTTCGTCCTGAAAATGACGGACCCCGGGTACAGTCTGCAAATACTGGCGAATAAGGGTACGAAGAATACCCGTACCTGTACCATGCAAGATACGCACACGCGACACCCCCACCAAGATAGCATCATCAATAAAATAAGTCACCGCCTGCAAAGCCTCGTCGCCACGCATACCACGCACATCGATATCCTGTTTGAAAGCAAGCTTTTTCTCATACATGCTGTCCTGTGTCTGACTGCTGACGAAAGTTGCCTTGACATTACCCGATGATGTTTGCGGACGTGCTTGTGTCACCTCCAGACGATCCAAACGAACAGTGGTCTTCAGACTACCAAAGGCCACAACTGCACTTTTTCCACCTATTTCCATTACTTCACCCACCGCAGTCTGCCCCTTGATGCGTACATAGCAACCGGGCACAATAGCTTTCAGTCGTTCGGCCTCCAGACGTGCTTGCCGGGCAGCTTGTTCCTCAGGCGAAAGCGCGGGAGCTTCCGTTTGTCGGTTCTTCTTTTCCTTCTTACGGTTCTGTTTCTCCTTCAACTTCTCCATCTTGCGGGCTATCTTCTCCTCCAACTCGCGGTTTGTCTGTTCCTCAAGATTTTCACGGAAGTCTGTCAGTTCCTGACGCGCCAAACGTGTCTTTTCCTTCTCGGCTTGTGACTCCTTGATCGTTCGTATGGTATTCTCAATACGTGCATTGGCCTCCTGCATCAGGTGCTCGGCTTCTTCACGCGCTTTCTTCAATATTTCCTTCCGCTCTTTCTGCAACGATTCCATTTCCGCCTGATAACGGGCAATGGTTTCTTCCATCTGCTTCTCACGCTGTCGGATGTTCTGACGTTTGGTCTCCCAATAGCGCTTGTCGCGCACGATGTCTTGCAGGTATTTGTCGCTCTGAATGTATTCACTGCCCACTATTTCTGATGCGTCGGCAATGACATCTTCGGGCAAACCTATCTTGCGGGCAATCTCGACGGCAAACGAACTGCCCGGATTGCCTATCTGTAACTGAAAAAGCGCCTGCATCAGGTGGCGATCGTAGAGCATGGCTCCGTTCACGACTCCTTCATGGTTCTCGGCAAAATGTTTCAGATTCTGATAATGAGTCGTGATGACGCCGAAGGTTCGCTTCTGATTGAAACGCTTCAACACAGCTTCAGCAATGGCACCACCAATCTGCGGCTCCGTTCCTCCACCGAATTCATCGATAAGAATGAGACTACGGCTGTCACATTGCTTCATCATGATTTTCATGTTCGTCAGATGCGATGAATAGGTACTCAGGTCGTCTTCTATCGACTGTTCGTCACCAATATCAATGAAAATGCTACCGAAAATACCCACATGGCTGCGTTCGTGCATCGGTACGGGCAACCCACATTGCAACATATACTGCAACAACCCCACCGTTTTCAGGCAGACAGACTTTCCTCCAGCATTCGGACCGGAAATAATAAGGATACGCCGCTGTTCGTCCAGTTCGATGTCCAACGGCACAACCTTCTTACCATGACGTGCCAGCGACAACTGCAATAATGGATGTACGGCCTGCCTCCAGTCTATTACCTGCCTGTTTTCAATGGCAGGCTTCAAGGCCGAGGTCTGTATGGCCAGCAGTGCCTTGGCACGGATAAAGTCTATTTCGGCCAGAAACTCGTATGACAACAATACGCTGGGAACCTGTGGTCGCATCCGATTGGAGAAGTCCGTCAGAATACGGATGATTTCGCGACGTTCGTCGCTTTCCAGTTCGCGGATACGGTTATTGGCTTCCACCACCTCGGCCGGTTCGATGAACACCGTCTTTCCACTGGCCGACTCGTCATGGACAATTCCCCTGATCTTCCGCTTCAAGGCAGGCGCTACAGGGATGACCAGACGCCCGTCGCGCATAGTCGGCGTCACGTCTTTGTCTACCACTCCCTCGCTCTGTGCACTGCGCAAGATACTGTTCAGCGACCGCGAAATACTCCCCATCGTAGAAGCCAGTTCACGCCTGATACGAGCCAGTTCAGGTGAAGCATTATCCTTGATCTTACCATAGGGAGAAAGAATCTCATTGATGCGTGCAATGATCTGCGGAAAAACATCAATATCGCCGGCCAACCTGTTCAAGCAGGGATAAGGTATATTTTCTTCTTCCGTTTCCTGCCTGCTACCGTCTCCAGCCTTCAGGAAGCGTACGATATCACGTATCGTCTCCAGCGACCGCCTCAAATCGAACAGCTCCTGTTCGTCCAGATACATGCCTTCCACCCGTATGCGGCGGAGAGCCGGACGTACGTCAAAGAAATATTGGGCAGGGAAGTTATCCTCTTCCTGCAGGATACGTATAAATTCATCGGTTTGTTCCAGTCGTTCGTTCACCTCATTGAATTGGTCAGTGAAAGTCATTTCAGTGACTCTTTCTTCCCCTAAAGTACTGAGGCACTTCTCCTTCAACAGTTGTCTGATCTGGTCGAAACCTATCTTTTGTTCAAAGTTCTGTGGATATATCATGGGGGTTAGCCTGTTATTTCGCGTACAAAAGTACGATTTATTCATGAAAAAACAGCCAGAATGTTTGCAGTTTTAAAAATGATTTGTACCTTTGCACCGCCTTAGAAAAACAGAGGCACTCCCCAATGGAGTTTTGGAGAGGTGGCAGAGTGGTCGATTGCGGCGGTCTTGAAAACCGTTGTACCGCGAGGTACCCGGGGTTCGAATCCCTGTCTCTCCGCAAACTATTAAAAATCAAACATTTACAAGAACGTCCGATTATAATATATAGTCGGACGTTTTTCATTTTTATTCAGTATCCTACGTCATTCCATCCTTCCATACTTCATTTCTTCTCCATTTTTATCATACTGCTTACGCTTACCAGTAGGAAGGCCAGTCAGCGTTATGCGAACCACAGCTGTACGATGAATACTTCTCTTGACTGCATCGTCGAAAGCCTCCATGTGCTTGGGCAGAAAACGCTGACTTATCAGCTTGAGAGCATGTATCTTTTCATCGTCATCTGTCACAAGTTCCGCTTTCCCAAAGGCTATTGCAGAACGATACTGAAGCGTAAAAGTACCATCTTTAGGCCCAACCGTAGGTTGGCATTTCGTGACAGCCGAAAGGCATACCTCTGGATGTACAGCCAGTGCATCGAGCTTATCACCTTCAGGCGCACAATGAAAATACCACACATTGTCGCTAGCACAAGCCAGCGAGAGCGGCACACCATAGGCCGTGCCATCCGCCCTTGTAAAACTTACAGTAATGTACGGAGCCTTGCGCATTATTTCCAACGCCCAATCGCTACTCATTTCTCTGCTTACTTTTCTCATATTCTTTTTAGTATTTAGAAAATCATCCTTTCATTCCACTTTTACGGCTTACAAAAATACAATCGACACGCCAATAAACGTATAAAAAAATGTCCATTTGCACGAGTAATGCGGATAACCTCAAAAAACGATGCTTTCCTGTCCCTAAAACAGTGCTTTCGCCCATCGATAACAATGCTTTTCTCACAAAGAGGCACTTGGCTTTCGTAAAGTCCCTCTTTAGCGCGCTAAAGTGGCACTTTACGACGCTAATGTAGGCAGTTGGAAACGCCAAGCAGCCACTGTTTTTTCTCCAGTCAGGGAAAAAGTTTTTCCCAACTGGAGAAAAATAGAACTAGTCATTCATTAGTATATTCCACAGAAAATCCGTAAGTTTGCCCGAACGTAAATTGCAAATGTATGCCAAACTATGATTTAATCGCCATACTGGGGCCTACAGCTTCGGGAAAGACACCTTTTGCAGCAGCTCTGGCAGCTGAATTGAAAACGGAAATCATCAGTGCCGACTCCCGACAGGTGTACCGCGGCATGGATCTGGGTACAGGGAAGGACCTGGCTGACTACAACGTAAACGGACAAGCCATCCCCTATCACCTGATAGACATTGCCGATCCGGGCTACAAGTACAATGTCTTCGAGTACCAGCGCGACTTCCTGACGGCCTACGAGAACATCCGTCAAAGGGGAATGCTCCCCATCGCCTGCGGCGGGACGGGCCTCTACCTGGAAGCGGTGCTCAAGGGGTACCGCCTGCTGCCCGTACCCGAGAACCCCGAGCTGCGCGCCCGCCTGGCAGACAAATCGCTGGAAGAGCTGACCGAAATATTGAAGACTTACAAGACCCTGCACAATACCACCGACGTGGACACAGCCAAACGCGCCATCCGCGCTATCGAGATAGAAGAACACTATCTGCATACTCCCGTGGACGAACGTTCGTTTCCCCAGCTGAAGAGCCTCATCATCGGCGTGGACATCGACCGCGACCTGCGCCGCGAAAAGATAACCCGCCGCCTGAAACAGCGGCTGGACGAAGGAATGGTGGACGAAGTGCGCCGCCTGCTGGAACGGGGCATCGCGGCGGAGGACCTCATCTACTACGGACTGGAATACAAGTACCTGACCCTCTACGTCACCGGCCGCCTGACCTACGAAGAGATGTTCCACGGACTGGAGACAGCCATCCACCAGTTTGCCAAGCGGCAGATGACGTGGTTCAGGGGCATGGAGCGGCGCGGATTCACCATCCACTGGATGGACGCACGCCTGCCCATGGAAGAAAAGATTGCGTTTGTCAAAGGAAAACTCGCGGAGAATTTGTAAATTTGCAGGTAACAACGGAGGAAAAAGGCTCACGTCCGTTTCCCTGCCGCCTAACGAAAGGACATACAGCTATGACAAAATCACCCGAAAAGTGGGGCGTAATATATAACCCCAAAGCCGGCACGCGCAAAGTGCAGAAACGATGGAAAGAAATCAAGGAATACATGGACAGCAAAGGTGTGTCCTACGACTACGTGCAATCCGAAGGTTTCGGCTCGGTGGAACGGCTGGCAGGCATCCTGGCCAACAACGGCTACCGCACCATCGTCATCGTGGGCGGTGACGGCGCACTGAACGATGCCATCAACGGCATCATGAACTCCGACGCGCCCGACAAGCAGAACATCGCCCTGGGCATCATCCCCAACGGCATCGGCAACGACTTTGCCGACTACTGGGACATGGGCGACGACTACAAGGAGGCGGTGGACTGCATCGCACACGGACGGCGCCGGCGCATCGACGTGGGCACGTGCTACTACTACGACGGCCAGAAACACCTGACGCGCTACTTCCTGAACGCCATCAACATCGGCCTGGGAGCACGCATCGTGAAGGTGACCGACCAGTGCAAGCGCTTCTGGGGCGTGAAACCCCTGTCCTACTTCATGGCACTGCTGTCGCTCATCTTCGAACGCAAGCTGCACCGCATGCACCTGAAGATAAACGGCGAGCACATCCGCGGACGCATCATGACGGTGTGCATCGGCAGTGCACGCGGCTACGGACAGGTGCCCAGCGCCGTGCCCTACAACGGCTGGCTGGACGTCTCCGTCATCTACCGCCCCGAACTGCGCCAACTGATCAGCGGCCTATGGATGCTGATACAGGGACGCATCCTGAACCACAAGGTGGTGCACCCCTACCGCACGCAGCACGTCAAGGTGCTGCGCGCCCAGAACGCCGCCGTCGATCTGGACGGACGTATCCTGGACCGCCACTTCCCGCTGGAAATAAGCATCCTGCACGAAGCCATCACACTGATTATACCGGAATGAGAGATAGCGGTGAGTAGTTAACGGTGAGCGGTGAGCATCCCACTTACCGTTAACCGTTCACCACTAACCACTAACCGCTAAAAAAATCTCTCCGGCGTGTGACTTTCCGCCACTACCTTCGACTGATACATACAGAAAAACCTAAAAACTGAGTTATGAGACATCTTATCAAGAAAACCATCCTGGCCGCAGCCATCGTCTGCGGCAACATGACATTCCTCTTTGCCCAGCAGATGCCGCCCATTCCCATGGACGCACAGGTACGCATAGGCAAGCTGGACAACGGACTGACCTACTACATCCGTCACAACGAAAAACCCGAAAACCGTGTCGAATTCCATATCGCGCAGAAAGTGGGCTCCATCCTCGAAGAGCCGCAACAACGCGGACTGGCACACTTCCTGGAGCACATGGCCTTCAACGGCACGAAGAACTTCCCCGGCGACGAACGCGGCCTGGGCATCGTGCAGTGGTGCGAAACGAAAGGCATCAAGTTCGGCGTGAACCTCAACGCCTATACTTCGGTGGACGAAACCGTTTACCGCATCAGCAACGTGCCCAGCACGGACGCAGCCGTGGTGGACTCCTGCCTGCTCATCCTGCACGACTGGAGCAGCGCCATCCTGCTGGCCGACCAGGAGATTGACAAGGAACGCGGCGTCATCCGCGAAGAATGGCGCAGCCGCAACAGCGGCATGCTCCGCCTCTACACCGAAGCGCAGCCCGTCATCTATCCCGACTCGAAGTACAGCGACTGCATGCCCATCGGCAGCATCGACGTCATCAACAACTTCCCCTATCAGGACATCCGCGACTACTACGCCAAGTGGTACCGTCCCGACCTGCAGGGCATCATCATCGTGGGCGACATCGACGTGGACCAGATGGAAGCCAAGATCAAGTCGGTCTTTGCCGACGTGGAGAAGCCCGTCAATCCGGCCGAACGCATCTACTACCCCGTGCCCGACAATGCAGAACCCCTTATATATATAGGTAAGGACAAGGAGATAGACAGCCCCAGCATCGACATCTACTTCAAGCACGACGCCACGCCCGACTCCATCAAGGGTACCATGGCCTATCTGGTGCAGGACTACCTGATGAGCACCATCACCATGATGCTGAACGAACGCCTGAGCGAACTGGCACAGAGCGCCAACCCGCCCTATGTGAACGCAGGCAGCTATTACGGCAATTTCTTCCTGTCCAAGACAAAGGAAGCCTTCAACATCTCGGGTACCGCCAAGGACAACGGCCTGAAGGAAACCCTGACCGCCCTGCTGACGGAGGTGGAACGCATGCGCCGCTACGGCTTCACAGAGTCGGAATACGCCCGCGCACGTGCCAACATCCTGCAACGGATTGAATCGTCCTACAACGAACGTGCCAACACGAAGAACGATTCGTACGTGAACCAGTGCATCCAGCACTTCCTCGACGCCGAACCCATGCCGGGCATCGAATACGAATATACCGTGTACAACCAGATAGCACCCAACATCCCCGTGGCACTGGTGAACCAGATTGTGCAGCAGGAGCTGATTCCCGACAACAACGAGGTAGTCATCATCGCCGCCCCCGACAAGGAAGGCGAAGTGATTCCCACCAAGGAGGAAGTGCTGGCACAGCTGAACGGCATGAAGCAGCTCGACGTGAAGCCCTACGAAGACAAGGTGAGCGACGAACCGCTGATGAAGGAAGCTCCCAAGGGCGGCAAGATTGTATCGGAAAAGGCTGGTGCCATCTACGGCACAACGGAACTGACCCTGTCGAACGGCGTGAAGATTTACGTGAAGAAGACCGACTTCAAGGCCGACGAAATCCGCATGAGCGCCTTCAGCCTGGGCGGAACGAGCCTGCTGCCCGACAGCGACAAGCTGAACTTCAACCAAGGCATCCTGAACGGCGTAATCTCCGCCGGCGGACTGGGTGACTTCAGCAACGTGGAACTGACCAAGATGCTGGCCGGCAAGAAGGTATCGGTCGATGCCGGTGTGGGCGGCACGCAGGAATACGTTCACGGCAACTGCTCGCCCAAGGACTTCGAGACGATGATGCAGCTCACCTACCTGAGCTTCACCGCCCCGCGCAAGGATATGGAAGCCTTCGCCTCCTTCAAGACGCGCCTGAAGGCACAGCTGGAGAACGCAGCCGCCAACCCGCTGTCGAGCATCAACGACACCATCACCTCGATGATGTACGGCAACCATCCGCGCTACCTCTCGCTGAAGCCCGAACTGATCGACCAGATCGACTACGACCGCGTGCTGCAAATCTACAAGGAGCGCTTTGCCAACGCGGGCGACTTCACCTTCTTCCTCGTGGGCAACATCGACCTGGAGCAGACGAAGCCCCTCATCGAGCAGTATCTGGGCAGCCTGCCCTCGACCGGAGCCAAGGAAACCGTACGCGACAACCACATGGACATCGCCAAGGGCATCCTGAGCAAGACCTACGCCAAGGAACAGCAGACGCCGATGGCCACCGTCTTCATGCTCTACAGCGGCGACTGCCAATATGACCTGAAGAACAACCTGCTGATGAGCTTCCTGACACAGGCCCTCGACATGGTCTATACCGAGGAAATCCGCGAGAAGGAAGGCGGCACGTACGGCGTCAGCTGCTACGGAGGCCTGAACAAGTATCCGACGGAAGACGTGATGATGCAGATTGTCTATCAGACCGACCCCGAGAAGTACGAGGGACTGAACGCCATCATCGACCGCGAAATGCAGGAGATGGCTGCCGAAGGCCCGAGCGACGAACACATGCAGAAGATCAAGGAATACATGCTGAAGAAGTATGGTGACAACCAGAAGGAAAACAGCTACTGGGTGAACAACCTGAAGGAATACTTCTGCAACGGTGTGGACAACACGAAGGACTATGAAGCTGCCGTCAACGCCATCACCAAAGCCGACGTGCAGAAGTTTGCCGCCGACCTGCTGAAGCAGGGCAACAAGATTACGGTGGTGATGACCGTACCCGAAAAGAAGTAATATTTTATAGCTACGAGCGAAGAGCTACGAGCTACAAGCTACGAGTGAAGAGTTGTTATATTTCACACTGGTCACTTGTAGCTCTTCACTCGTAGCTCGTAGCTTATATCTCTTCACTAATAATTAAAACATGAACCTGTTCCTCGAACTCCGACGACATGGCAAGCTGGCCGACAGGCGCCACCCCATGTACGACAAAAACAAATTCGGCCGCTTCTGGATGTACCTCATGGCCGCCTTCTGGGCCGGATACCTCATTTTCTTCGGCACCACGTTCGCCTTCGCCCTGAACGGCGAATCGCGCGAACCCTACCACATCATCAACGGAGGCCTCATCATCATCCTGGCACTCGACTTCCTCATCCGCTTCCCCTTCCAGAAGACGCCCACGCAGGAGATGAAGCCCTACCTGCTGCTGCCCGTACGGCGCAACCGGCTGACAGACTGCCTGCTGCTGCGCTCGGGGCTGAGCACGTTCAACCTCTTCTGGCTGTTCTTCTTCGTACCGCTGGCCATCATCAGCGTGGCGCGCTTCTACGGCGTGGCGGGCGTCGTGACCTACAGCCTCGGCATCTGGCTGCTGATGGTGATGAACAACTACTGGTTCCTGCTGTGCCGCACGCTGATGAACGAGCGCATCTGGTGGACGGCCCTCCCGCTCGCCGTCTATGGCGCCATCGGCTGCGCCCTGTTCATCCCCGACGACAGCCCGCTGCTCGACTGGTCCATCACGCTGGGCGAAGGCTTCATCACCGGCCGTCCGCTCAGCTTCCTCGGGGTGGCGGCAGCCATCGTCCTGCTGTGGCTGGTCAACCGCAAGGTGATGCAGGGGCTGGTCTATAGCGAGCTGAACAAGGTGGACGACACGACGGTGAAGGTGCGCAGCGTGTCGGAATACCGCTTCCTGGACCGCTACGGCGAGATAGGCGAATACATGCGCCTGGAGCTGAAGATGCTGCTGCGCAACAAGGTGTGCAAGGCCTCGCTGCGCTCCATCACCATCGTCGTGGTGGCCTTCAGCCTCATCCTCAGCTTCACCGAGGCCTACGACTCGGCCGGCATGAAGAGCTTCATCATGGTGTACAACTACGTCATCTTCGGCATCATGTTCCTGCTGAACGTCATGAGCTACGAAGGCAACTACATCGACGGGCTGATGAGCCGCAAGGAGTCCATCTACTCGCTGCTGCGCGCCAAGTACATCCTCTACAGCACGGCCATCCTGATACCCTTCCTGCTGATGACCCCCGCCATGGTGACGGGCAAGCTGACGGTGCTGAGCTGCCTGTCGTGGGCCGTCTTCACCGCCGGAGCCATCTACTTCTGCCTGTTCCAGCTAGCCGTGTACAACAACCAGACGCTGGACCTGAACACCAAGCTGACCAACCGCCGGAACATGGGCACGGGGCTGCAGAACCTCATCTCGTTCGCCGCCTTCGGCCTGCCGCTGCTGCTGAACTTCGTCCTCTACCTGTGGCTGGGCGAGACGGCAACGGGCATCGTGCTCATCGTCATCGGCCTGGGTTTCATCCTCACCTCGCGCTTCTGGCTGAAGAACGTGTACCACCGCTTCATGAAGCGGCGCTACAAGAACCTGGAAGGCTTCCGCGACAGCAGGCAGAAGTAGGTGCGCACCACGCACACGAGCAGGTGCGCATCACGCACGCGAACAGGTGCGCATCACGCACGCGAACAGGTGCGCACCACGCACGCGAACAGATGCGCAATATACATTACATAATATTCACCCAAAACAACCATTACAACCATGATAGAAATCAGCAACCTGCAAAAAGCATTCGGCACCAAGAAAGCCATCGACATCGACCGCTACCACATAGCCCGGGGCGAAATGCTCGGCCTCGTGGGTAACAACGGCGCGGGCAAGACCACCCTCTTCCGCCTCATCCTCGACCTGCTGCAGGCCGACCGCGGCAACGTCACCCTCGAAGGGACCGACGTCAGCCGGAGCGAAGACTGGAAAACCTTTACGGGCGCCTTCATCGACGACGGCTTCCTCATCGACTACCTGACGCCCGAAGAATACTTCTACTTCATCGGCCGCATGTACGGCCTGAAGAAGGAAGAAGTGGACGAACGCCTCCGCCCCTTCGAGCGCTTCATGAACGGCGAAGTGATGGAGCAGAAGAAGTTCATCCGCAACTACTCCATGGGCAACAAGCAGAAGATAGGCATCATCTCGGCCATGCTCCACCACCCCCGCCTGCTCATCCTGGACGAACCGTTCAACTTCCTCGACCCCTCGTCGCAGGCCATCATCAAGCACCTGCTCCGACGCTACAACGAGGAACACGGCGCCACCGTCCTCATCTCGAGCCACAACCTGAACCACACGGTGGACATCTGCCCCCGCATCGCCCTGCTGGAACACGGCGTCATCATCCGCGACATCGACAACACCGGCGGCTCGGCCGAAAGGGAACTGGAAGACTACTTCAACGTAGGCGTGAAGGAAGAGGCGCGCGAGGAAGAACAGGAAGAAACCGCACCGACGCAGGAAACCGACGCACCCGAAACCGTACAGCCGCAGGCTGCCGGGGATAAGAAAGAGGAGGAGGCGGAAGCATGACGGGCCGCCTGTACCGCCTGCTGCTTCCGGCCCTGCTGCTGCTCGGCCTGAGCTCCTGCCACACGCCAGCCCCGCGGCCGGACTACCGCGCCCTGGCCCGCGCCTCGATGCGGCTGGGCATGGACATCGGGCCGAAGGACAACCATCGCCTGTACCTCACCGCCGCCGAGTGGACAGGAACGCCCTACCGCCCCGGCGGGCATACGAAAAGAGGCACTGACTGCTCGGGGCTGACTGGAGAAATCTACCGGAAGGTCTATCACGTGCGCCTGCCGCGCAGCACCGGCGAGCAGCTGGCGGCCTGCCGCAAGGTGGCACGCCGGGGGCTGAAGGAAGGAGACCTGGTGTTCTTCCACAACGGGAAGTCGCGGAAGAAGGCGACGCACGTGGGCATCTACCTGAAGGACGGCAAGTTCGTCCACGCCAGCACCAGCCGGGGCGTCATCGTGAGCAGCCTCGACGAGGACTACTGGCGGCGCTGCTGGATGCGCGGCGGACGGCCCTGACTCATTTACACTTCTTATAATCGGCAATCAATCCCTCGCGCATCCAGTTGGCCAGTGCCTGGCGGTTGTCGCTGATGACGAAGCGGCGCTGGTCGAAGCTGTTCTGGATGTTGCCCAGCTCCACGAACAGGGCGGGCGGCGTGGAGTTGAGCAGCACATACAGGTTGCGCGCACTCACCGTCCCCTGGAAACCGCGGTTGGGCTGATGGCGGTCGTACTTCCGCTCGAACGTGTCCTTCATGCCGCGGGCCAGCTGCTCGCCATACTTGCTGCCCGGCGCGTGGTAGAAGAAGACATCGGTCTGCGCCCGCTTGCTGCGGCTGTCCACGTGCAGGAAGACCGAACGGCAATACTTGTACTTCTTGCGATCGCTGCGATACAGTTCGTTAATCTTCACGCAACGCTGCTTCAGCCGCTCCACCTGGTTGAGCGGAATGGGGTCGCCCATACACGTCTCTCGCTTGCTGTTCTTCAGATAATTCCCGTCGCGGATGCCGTCCTTCTTGTCCTGGATGATGATATGCACCTCGGCTCCCTCCTGCATCAGGTTGCGGGCCAGCCGGAGGGCCACGTCGTAGGCATACTCGTCCTCGTGCAGCTCATGCCCGTTCAGATAGCCTATGGCGCCGGGATCGGGACCTCCATGCCCGCTGACAATGTAGAAGCAGGCGCCGGCCAGACTGCTGCCCGTCACCTCGACCAGCTCCAGCTCCTTGCCGAACAGCGGTTCCCTGACCTGCTTCTTTGCCGGGGCGGACGCCCCTCCTCCCTCTTTCAACGGAGGAAGCACGTAGCGGACGCCGAGCATCAGCTCCTTCCTGCCTTTCAGCTTCTTCGCGTTGAGCCGCAGAAACTCCTGATAATAAGCCTGTCCGGAGCGATGGTTGCGCTGCAGGAAGGAAGAAATGCCCTCGCCTCTGCGGGGCGTGTCGGTAGTCTGCTGGGCCGCCAACGGAAGGGCGAACAAGGCCAGCATCAAGGAAAGCAAAATATGTCTCATTCTATTAAATCCACTAAAAATCCGTTTTCAGCCGACAAATTTACAGTATTTTCCGTACTTTTGCGACAAATAAATGCACATAAATAACCTGTAACTATACAATTATTCGATTATGACCAAGCGATTCAAACCCGAAACCCTGTGCGTACAGGCCGGTTGGTCTCCCAAGAAAGGAGAGCCCCGCGTACTTCCCATCTACCAGAGTACAACCTTCAAATATGACACGAGCGAACAGATGGCCCGCCTCTTCGACCTGGAGGACAGCGGATACTTCTATACCCGCCTGCAGAACCCCACGAACGACGCCGTGGCCGCCAAGATAGCCGCACTGGAAGGCGGCGTGGCCGCCATGCTGACCTCCAGCGGACAGGCTGCCAACTTCTACGCCGTGTTCAACGTGTGCCAGGCGGGTGACCACTTCGTCTGCTCGTCGTGCATCTACGGCGGCACGTTCAACCTCTTCGGCGTGACGATGAAGAAGCTGGGCATCGACGTGACCTTCGTCAACCCCGACGCCTCCGAGGAGGAAATCTCGGCCGCCTTCCGCCCCAACACCAAGGCGCTGTTCGGCGAAACCATCTCGAACCCCACCCTCGAAGTGCTCGACATCGAGAAGTTCGCCCGCATCGCCCACAAGCACGGCGTGCCGCTGATTGTGGACAACACCTTCCCCACGCCGGTCAACTGCCGCCCGTTTGAATGGGGCGCCGACATCGTGGTACACTCCACTACCAAGTACATGGACGGACATGCCACGAGCGTGGGCGGCTGCATCGTGGACAGCGGCAACTTCGACTGGGACGCCCATGCCGATAAGTTCCCCGGCCTCTGCACGCCCGACGAGTCGTACCACGGCCTGACCTACACAAAGGCCTTCGGCAAGATGGCCTACATCACCAAGGCCACGGCCCAGCTGATGCGCGACCTGGGCAGCATCCAATCGCCGCAGAACGCCTTCCTGCTGAACCTGGGCCTGGAGACGCTGCACCTGCGCATGCCGCAGCACTGCAAGAACGCGCAGGCCGTGGCCGAATACCTGTCGCGGAACGACAAGGTGGCCTGGGTGAACTACTGCGGCCTGCCGGGCGACAAGTACCACGCGCTGGCCGAGAAGTACATGCCCAACGGCTCGTGCGGCGTGGTGACCTTCGGCCTGAAGGGCGGACGCGACGTGGCCATCAAGTTCATGGACTCGCTCAAGCTGGCCGCCATCGTGACCCACGTGGCCGACGCCCGCACCTGCGTGCTCCATCCCGCCAGCCATACGCACCGCCAGCTGACGGACGAGCAACTGATGGAGGCAGGCGTGCGCCCCGACCTCATCCGCTTCTCGGTGGGCATCGAGAATGCCGACGACATCATCGCCGACATCGAGCAGGCGCTGCAGTGAGACGGGAGCAGGCTTGCTCCCCGCAAGACACCAAGCCTGGTCTTCCCCGGACGCCGGGCCTGGCCTCCAAACAACACCAAGAACTAACATAAACCGTTTATAATTATGGTAAAGATAACGAAAGAAGCCGCTTTGCTCTATCACTCGATGGGCAAACCGGGAAAAATTGAAGTGGTGCCCACCAAACCCTACACCACGCAGACCGACCTCTCGCTGGCCTATTCGCCCGGCGTGGCCGAACCCTGCCTCGAAATCGAGAAAAACCCGCAAGACGCCTACAAGTACACGGCCAAAGGCAACCTCGTGGCCGTCATCTCGAACGGTACCGCCGTGCTCGGACTGGGCGACATAGGCGCCCTGAGTGGTAAGCCCGTAATGGAAGGCAAGGGCCTGCTCTTCAAAATCTATGCAGGCATCGACGTGTTCGACATTGAAGTGAACGAAAAGGATCCCGAGAAATTCATCCAGGCCGTCAAGGCCATCGCCCCCACCTTCGGAGGCATCAACCTGGAAGACATCAAGGCTCCCGAATGCTTCGAGATAGAACGCCGCCTGAAAGAAGAGCTGGACATCCCCGTGATGCACGACGACCAGCATGGCACAGCCATCATCTCGAGCGCCGGACTGCTGAACGCCCTCGAGGTGGCCAGCAAGCGGATTGAAGACGTACGCATCGTGGTGAACGGTGCCGGCGCGTCGGCCATCTCGTGCACCAAGCTGTACGTGTCGCTCGGTGCCCGCCGCGAAAACATCCTGATGCTCGACAGCAATGGTGTCATCACCAGCGACCGTGAAAACCTGACCGAGCAGAAACGCTTCTTTGCCACCGACCGCCGCGACGTGCACACGCTCGAAGAGGCCATCAAGGGAGCCGACGTCTTCCTCGGCTTGTCCAAGGGCAACGTGCTGACGCAGGACATGGTGCGCACCATGGCCGACCATCCCATCGTCTTTGCCCTGGCCAACCCCACGCCGGAGATCTCCTACGAGGACGCCATGGCCGCCCGCCCCGACGTGCTGATGTCAACAGGCCGCTCGGACTACCCCAACCAGATCAACAACGTCATCGGCTTCCCCTACATCTTCCGCGGTGCGCTGGACACGCACGCCAGCGCCATCAACGAAGAGATGAAGCTGGCCGCCGTGCACGCCATTGCCGACCTGGCCAAGCAGCCCGTGCCCGACGTAGTGAACGAAGCCTACCACGTGAACAATTTCAGCTTCGGCCCCGAATACTTCATCCCGAAGCCCGTCGATCCGCGCCTCATCACGGAAGTGTCGTGCGCCGTGGCTCGTGCCGCCATGGAAAGCGGCGTGGCCCGCAAGAACATCGAAGACTGGGAGGCCTACAAACTGCAGCTGCGCGAACTGATGGGCTACGAAAGCAAGCTTACCCGCCAGCTCTACGACACCGCCCGCCGCAACCCACAGCGCGTGGTCTTTGCCGAAGGTATCCACCCCAACATGCTGAAAGCCGCCGTCGAAGCTAAGGCCGAAGGCATCTGCCACCCCATCCTGTTGGGCAACGACGAAGCCATCGTGAAGCTGGCCAAGGAACTCGACCTCAGTCTGGAAGGCATCGAGATAGTCAACCTGCGCCACCCCGACGAAGCGCCGCGCCGCGAACGCTACGCCCGCATCCTGGCTCAGAAGCGTGCCCGCGAAGGCGCAACCTACGAGGAAGCCAACGACAAGATGTTCGAACGCAACTACTTCGGCATGATGATGGTCGAAACGGGTGAAGCCGACGCCTTCATCACCGGCCTCTACACCAAGTACAGCAACACCATCAAGGTGGCCAAGGAAGTAATCGGCATCCGTCCCGAATACAAGCACTTCGGCACCATGCACATCCTCAACTCCAAGAAAGGCACCTACTTTCTGGCCGACACGCTCATCAACCGCCATCCCGACACGGATACGCTGATCGACATTGCCAAGCTGTCGGAACACACCGTACGCTTCTTCAACCACACCCCGGTGATGGCCATGCTGAGCTACTCCAACTTCGGTGCCGACACCGAAGGCAGTCCTGTCAAGGTACACGAGGCTGTGGACTATATGCAGCAACACTACCCTGAGCTGGCCATCGATGGCGAAATGCAGATGAACTTCGCCATGAACCGCGAGATGCGCGACAAGAAATATCCATTCACCCGACTGTTCGGCAAGGATGTCAACACCTTGGTATTCCCCAACCTCAGCTCGGCCAATTCGGCCTACAAACTGTTGCAGGCCATGGATACGGATGCCGAACTCATCGGTCCGATACAGATGGGACTGAACAAGCCCATCCATTTCACCGACTTCGAAAGCTCCGTGCGCGACATCGTGAACATCACCGCTGTAGCCGTCATCGACGCCATCGTGGACAAAAAGAAAACCAAGCAATGAGAAAACCGCTGTCCAAATCACAAATAGTTTGCATCACGCTCCTTTGGGCGTTACTTTGCTACTATGTACTGGTATATAGCGAACGGATTGACGGCCCGGTCATCCTGATGATACTCATTTCGGCAGCATTGGTGTTCATTCCTGTCATCCAGTCACTGAAAAAGCGGTAAAAACATATCGTTTTTCTACAAAAAGCGAGATAAAACAACAAAAATGACGTTTTATCTCGCTTTTTATTTATAAATTGTTTGTTCATATCATTTTTATATATACATTTGCAACCGCAAGTAATAAAACAACTAATAAAACAAAGATTATGAATGCAGCTAAGGTATTAGAAGATTTGAAAAGACGGTTTCCCAATGAACCGGAGTATCATCAAGCCGTAGAAGAGGTATTAGGTACCATTGAAGAAGAGTACAACAAACACCCCGAATTCGACAAAGCCAACTTGATTGAACGTCTGTGCATACCTGACCGCGTATATCAGTTCCGCGTTACATGGGTAGACGACAAAGGCAACGTCCAGACCAACATGGGTTACCGTGTACAACATAACAACGCCATCGGCCCGTACAAAGGCGGTATCCGTTTCCACGCTTCCGTAAATCTGGGTATCCTGAAATTCCTTGCTTTCGAGCAGACTTTCAAGAACTCACTGACAACCCTGCCTATGGGCGGCGGCAAAGGCGGTTCGGACTTCTCTCCGCGCGGCAAGAGCAACGCCGAAGTCATGCGTTTCTGCCAGGCCTTCATGCTGGAATTATGGCGTCATATCGGTCCGGATATTGACGTTCCGGCAGGTGATATCGGCGTAGGCGGCCGTGAAGTAGGCTTCATGTTCGGTATGTACAAGAAGCTGACCCGTGAATTCAGCGGCGTATTGACAGGTAAAGGCCGTGAGTTCGGTGGTTCGTTGATCCGTCCTGAAGCAACAGGCTACGGTAACGTTTATTTCCTGATGGAAATGCTGAAGACAAAAGGCATGGACCTGAAAGGCAAATCAGTGCTTATCTCTGGTTCGGGTAACGTGGCCCAATATACAGCTGAAAAAGTATTGCAACTGGGCGGTAAGGTATTGACCATGTCCGACTCCGACGGTTACGTTTACGACCCCGAAGGTATCGACCGCGAGAAACTGGACTACATCATGGAACTGAAAAACCTGTACCGTGGTCGTATCCGTGAATATGCAGAACAATATCCGGGCGTAAAATATGTAGAAGGTGCCCGTCCGTGGGGCGAAAAGGCCGATATCGCACTTCCGTCCGCTACACAGAACGAAATCAACGGTGACGATGCCAAGAAGCTGATTGCCAACGGCGTGATTGCCGTATCCGAAGGTGCCAACATGCCTTCCACACCGGAAGCAATCCGTGTATTCCAAGAAGCCAAGATTCTTTACGCTCCGGGTAAGGCTGCCAACGCGGGCGGTGTATCGGTATCGGGTCTCGAAATGACCCAAAACTCTGAACGCCTGTCATGGAGTGCTGAAGAAGTGGATGCAAAATTGCATTACATCATGGAGAACATCCACGAAAACTGCGTAAAATATGGTACAGAGCCCGACGGATACGTAAACTACGTGAAAGGCGCGAACGTAGCCGGCTTCATGAAAGTGGCCAATGCCATGATGGCTCAAGGAATTGTATGATGCGAAATAAATAAGCCATAGTTACAACATACAACTTAAACAAGGAGAAAAGCGGAGGACAGCGATGTCTTCTGCTTTTTCTTTATACGATATTCCATCCTATTGTACTTATTTCCATTTGCCCAAACCTCAGAAGGACCTAACTTAGCCGCACAAAAAATCAAACAACCAAGATTAGACCTACAATGAAAAACAAACTGTTACTATTGCTACTTTTTTTATGGACAGCAACCCTCCAATCCCAAACCCTTCCCCTGCAACTTCCCGAAGGAGCAGGAACCATACGCCTGGGACTGGTTTGCGGTGAGGAAAGCCGATGGCTGGACCAATGCAAGGTGAAAAACAAAGGAAATCGTTACACGGTAGAAGACAAACTGTGGAAAGGAGGGAAAATAGAGCTGACCATCTGCCCGCTGACCGACACACAAGGAATCATCCTGAAGGCCACAGCCGAAAACCTGCCATCTGACGCCCGCCTGTGCTGGGCTTTCGGTGCCTGTGATGACAAAGCTGTAAGAATGGAACAAGATGACGCAATCCCCACAGCCCTCTGCCATGACAATGTGTTCTGTACCGAAGGAAATACATTCACCGTCTACTACGGCGAGGTAATGAGGCTGCGTACCGTGCACGGCGTAATGCCCGACGGTCCCGAACCCGTCCTCTGCGATGCCCATCAACAAAACAATCCCCTGACGCTTTACCGTTCAGGTAAAAAGACAGACGCTCCCGTAATCGCTGCCCTACGTACCTGGCAGGAAGGGGAAGCACTCTACTTCTGCCTTTACAGACAAAATGCCAAAGCCGACTACAACCGCTTCATGCTGCCGGCCCTTTTCGACAAAGAAATCAAAAACAACCTATGATGAAACATCTGTCGTATATCCCCCTGTTCCTGCTGTTGACGTACCTGCCGGCCAACGCGCAGGATTACAAAGTTTACCAGTTTGCAGCCGACGAAGTCCCCGTTCTGGACGGTGACACCCGCGACTGGTCCTGCGTGCCCGACAGCTATGCCGTGACCGAAGCCGCCCTGAAAGAAGACGAAGGCAAACACGCCGCCCCCGACGCCGAGACTTTACAGGTCAGCGTAAAGGTGGGCTGGTGTGCCGAAACCCAGAAACTATACTTCCTCTACGAAGCCTGGGACAACTACTGGCGCTTCAGCGAAAACTCGCTGAACACGGACATCTTCGAAGTGGTAGTGGATGGCGACTGCTCGGGCGGCCCGTTCATCGACCGCTTCCATCCCACTGCTCCCAAGGATGTCTGGCAGGCATGGTTCAAGTTCCACGGTTGTCACGCCCAGAACTACCACATCTTCACCCCACCCCACGGCCGCGACTGGTGCATGCTCTGGGGACCACAAGTGTGGCTGAAGCAGAAACCCTACGCTGACTATGCCTACCACTATGACTTTCGTGAAGGCGAAGCCGGCAAACTGACGCTGGAGTTCTACATCACTCCCTTCGACCATGCCGATGCCGACGGGCCGGAATTCTCCCGTCCAACCGTCCTCAAGGAAGGCAATGAAATAGGTCTCTGCTGGGCTGTAATCGACTGGGATGCCAACCCCACTTCGAAAGACGGTTTCTGGAATCTGTCCGACGAGCACACCATGTACGGAAATGCCTCTTACTTGAAACGATTTATCTTAATGCCCCTATAATGATGAAAAAGATATTATTCCTGCTGCTCTGCCTCTGCACGGCAGCAATCCAAGCCGACGTATATAATGTAAAAGACTACGGAGCCAAAGCCGACGGAAAGACCATCGACAGCCCTGCTATCAACCGCGCCATCCGGGAAGCGGCCGCCAACGGCGGAGGCACCGTCTACCTGCCCGCCGGCAACTATGCCTGCTACTCCATCCGACTAGCCAGCCACGTCCATCTGCTGATGGAACAAGGCACCGTGATTACAGCCGCCTTCCCTTCCGCCACCGAAGGCTACGACGAAGCGGAAGCCAACGAGCACAACCGCTACCAGGACTTCGGCCACAGCCACTGGAAGAACTCGCTCATCTGGGGCATCGGACTGGAGGACATCACAATCAGCGGCCCGGGATTGATTGACGGTCACGGGCTGACACGAGAAGAAAGCCGACTGCCATGCGTGGGCAACAAGGCCATCAGCCTGAAACTCTGTAAGAACATCACACTGCGGGACTTCTCCATGCTGCGCTGCGGACACTTCGGTCTGCTGGCCACGGGTGTGGACAACCTGACCATCCTGAACCTGAAGGTGGACACCAACCGCGACGGCTTCGACATAGACTGCTGTAAGAACGTACGCATCAGCCAGTGCACCGTCAACAGCCCGTGGGATGATGCCATCGTCTTGAAATCGTCCTACGCGCTGGGCTACTTCAAGGACACGGAAGACGTCACCATCTCCGACTGCCTGGTCAGCGGATACGACCGCGGCAGTGTGCTGGACTGCACCTGGCAGCGCGACGAACCGCAAGCCCCTGACCATGGTTTTGTGACAGGACGCATCAAGCTGGGCACCGAGTCGAGCGGCGGTTTCAAGAACATTGCCATCACCAACTGCATCTTCGAGCGTTGCCGCGGCCTGGCACTCGAGACGGTGGACGGCGGACGCCTGGAAGACATTGTCATCAGCAACATCGCCATGCGCGACATTGTCAACTCTCCCATCTTCCTCCGCCTGGGCGCACGTATGCGCAGCCCCGAGGGGACACCCGTGGGCAGCATGAAGCGCATCCTCATCAGCAACGTCAACGTATTCAATGCCGACTCGCGCTATTCGTCCATCATCAGCGGTGTGCCCGGCGCCATCATCGAGGACGTCAGCCTGAGCAACATCAACATCTATCACCAGGGCGGCTACACCGAAGCCGACGGACAGTGCACGCCGCCCGAACAGGAGAAGGTTTATCCCGAACCCTGGATGTTCGGCACCATCCCCGCCAAAGGCTTCTACATCCGCCATGCCCGCAACGTCCGGCTGGACAACGTGCACTTTCACTACGAACAGCCCGACGGCCGGCCGCTGATGGTCACGGACGACGCCACCGGCATCACCTACCACAACGTCACGTCGGACGGAGAAATCTACGAGCCCTGAACCGGCAGACCTCCACACGGAAAACGTCAAGCTGAGGGTTAGCGAACCCAAGCTGACGTTTAAGTCGCTGAAGCTGACGTCTATCCATTTTGTTACATTCCTTATCAAAAATGTTTCATGCAACCCTGGTGACAGGGAATGAAACATTTTTTTATCCCCCCTGCGAACGACTGCGTACATTTGCACAGGCTTTCAGGCAAAACGCCCGATGGCCGAAAAGCGAAACTTCAATTATTAACTTTTAATAAAGTACCATGAAAACAGGTATGAAAAAACATGCAGTATGCTATCGTGCCGCCGCAGCCCTGGTGCTGCTCGGACTGACTTGCGGAAACGCTTTCGCGCAAGAAGAAAAGAAATCATCGGAACAGACACAGACGGAAAGTTCCAGCAAGGAGGAAGAAAACCGCAACGTGATGCTGAACGCCGCCAGTGCCAACGGTCCACGTGAAATCCAGATCGGACTACCCTCGGCCGACGTCAATGTATTGGAAAACGGTATCCCTGTCACTTACGCTACCAATCCCCATTCGGTCAACTCGCTATGGCGCGCCGACGCCAGCCTGAACCATGTGGGACTGCTGAAAATTTCGGAGACAGCCATCACTACCGGAAATATCGGATACGCCGTCAACTCCTTCACCCAGCTGGGACAGAAGGGCTTCCACGGCACCCTGAACTACAAGAGCAACCACTTCGGCATGCAGGAGTTCTCGCTCAACGTGAACGGCGACATCGCCCGCGACTGGTATTACAGCGGAAGCATCTACCAGGACTTCGATCCGGGAACATTCAAAATCAAATCGACTCCATTCCAGGACCGCACGCAGATCTATAAGTTCGCCCTGACGAAGAAATACAACGACAACCGCGGCGAACTGACCGCCATCTATCACTACAGCAACAGCCATCCCGTCTACATGTATGCCACGCAGTCGGCCCCATTCGTCTATGTGGGCGACGGAAGCGTGAAGGAGTTCGGCCAGTTTGCTCTCGGAACCACTTCCTACCTGCCGATGGACAACGAAATGGTGTACCGCGACATGCGTACGGGCGAAGTGAAGAAGACCAACCTCTACGACGCCGTGCAGAACAAGGGCAGCGAGTTCACCCTGATGAACAACTACACGTGGGACAACGGACTGAACTGGCGCACCATCATGAAATATGACCACTCCACCGGCTCATGCGTTTACCAGACCCCGATGTCGCTCGACCAGAACGAAGCCGGCATCAACTACCTCTACGAAGCCTCCGACGGCAGCATGAAACCCTACACGGGCGAGTACGTGCAGAGCCGTATGTCGTGCCTCAACCGCGGATTCATCGACTCGTTCATGTTCACCACCGAACTGTCGCGCACCGTGGGCAACAGTACCTGGCGCCTCGGCCTGAACGAGTGGTACTACGACATCGACTACGCATCGGCCACCACCATGTACGACCAGTCCGTGCCCACCGACGGCAGCTACCCCGTGCGCCTCTACAACGCAGACTACGCCACCTACGCCGGACGCACCTACGCCGGAAACGGATACTACTATGACTTCAACAAGAACGCTTCGGAATACTACAAGGGACACGAGAACAAGCTGGCCCTCTACTTCACCCACGACTGGGACGTGACCGACAAGCTGAACCTCTACTACGGTGCCCGCTTGGAATACCAGGCCCTGCGCGGCGACAATGCGGCCGTGAAAAACGCCGAGGGCGAATACGTTGGCCGCTTCGCCGACTACTACCTGGGCGCCACTGCTGCCGACGGCACCCGGATTGCCCCCACGGCGATGAGCTACGACTGGTTGAACTACGCTCTGACCGCCGCCGCCACCTACAAGCTGACCAAGTCATTCGGCTTCACCGGCGACTTCACCTACATCACCCAGCATCCGAAAATCGAAAACTTCGCCCCTGCCACCCTGCCCAATACGGACAAGATCTCCGTGCCCCTGGGACGTGCCGGAATCTACTACAACAACAGCTGGCTGAGCCTGACCTCGCTCTTCTCCTATATCTCGAAGACGAACAACAACTCCACCCTGAACCTGCAGCACAGGACCGCCGCCGGACAGACGGAAATCATGGCCGCCCCGCTGACCTACGACATCCAGACGCTGGGCTGGACCACCGACGTCGTTACCCGCCCCTTCAAGGGATTTGACCTGCACTTCCTCTTCACCTATCAGAAGCCGACTTACAAGAAGTATGAGACCTCTGTCACCTTCTCCGACGGATACGTGGGCGAAATCAACGCCACGGGCAATATCGTAGCCGAAATCCCGCAGGTCATCGTCGAAATAGACCCCAGCTACATGATCACCAAGGACCTGAAGATCTGGACCAGCTTCCGCTACTTCAGCAAGACCTACGCCAACATCAACGACGCCTACTACTTCAACGGTCGCTGGGAGACCTTCGGCGGACTGAACTGGCAGGTGAACAAGAAACTGGCCCTGGGATGCACCGTCGTGAACTTCCTGAACCAGACAGGCGCCAAAGGCAGCATCGCCGGAGCCGAACTCATCGAAAAGGAAGACGCCGGACAGTATGCCGGACACGTCATGGCGGGCAGCTACATCCGTCCGTTCACTGTCGAATTCAGCGCCAGCCTGAAATTCTGATCCTCTCGACCGGCCACACCGGTGAAGCTCGACGGCGAAGCCCTGCGGAAAGCCGCCGCACCGGTGAGGCACACTGCCGAAGTCCGTCGGAGACCTGCCACACCGGTGAGGTACACTGCCGAAGCCCGTCGGAGACCTGCCACACCGGTGAGGCACACTGCCGAAGCCCGTCGGAGACCCGCCACACCGGTGAGGCACACTGCCGAAGTCCGTCGGAAACCCGCCGCACCGGTGAGGCTCGACGGCGAAGCCCTACGGAAACCCGCCGCACCGGTGAGGCTAATTCAAAAATAATCTGTACATTTAAACGCTCAAAAACAATAGAACCATGAAAAGGATTTTCAATCACCTGACAATGACTTTGGCAACAGCTGCCGCACTGACAGCCTGCCAGCCGCAGAGCAACGGCATCCGCCTGGAACACCAAGGCGACACGCTCACCATCGTTCACATCACAAACCCAACCCGATACCTCATCCTCCCCATCCAGGAGTCTTGCAACGAAGGCAAGGTGAAACTCATCACGGGCAGCCCCGCCGACATGGCCATGGACGTACGTCTGGCAGTCGATAGCGTAGAATATTACGTGCCCTTCGCCCTGCCGCAGGGAGCCAAAGAAGCCACGGTGACCATCGGCCGTGTGGCTGCTAACGCCATCTGCTGGGACAGCATCCGCCTGGCCGACACCTTCGACACCACCAATACCGACTATTACCGTCCCGTCTATCATCACACGCCGCTCTACGGCTGGATGAACGACGCCAACGGTCTGGTCTACAAAGACGGCGAATATCACCTGTACTTCCAGTACAACCCCTACGGATCGAAGTGGGGCAACATGCACTGGGGACACTCCGTCAGCCGCGACCTCATCCACTGGGAACACCTTGATCCGGCTATTGCCCGCGACACGCTGGGACACATCTTCTCGGGTAGCTCCGTTGTCGACAAGAACAACAGCGCCGGCTACGGCAAGGACGCCATGATTGCTTTCTACACCTCGGCCAGCGACGAGCACGGACAGATACAATGCATGGCCTACAGCAACGACAACGGCCGCACCTATACCAAATACGAAAAGAACCCCATCCTGACGCCGTTCGACGGACTGAAGGACTTCCGCGACCCGAAAGTCTTCTGGTACGAACCCGCACAGAAGTGGTACATGATTGTTTCCGCCGACAAGAACATGCGTTTCTACTCGTCCACCGACATGAAGAACTGGGAATACCTCAGCCAGTTTGGCGAAGGCTACGGCGTACAGCCCAACCAGTTTGAATGTCCCGACTTTGTGCAGCTGCCTGTCGACGGCAACAAGGACAACATGAAGTGGGTGATGATTGTCAACATCAACCCCGGCTGCCCCTTCGGCGGTAGTGCTACGGAATATTTCGTAGGCGAGTTCGACGGCAAGGAATTCAAGTGCGACACGGACAAGAGCGTTACCAAGTGGCTCGACTTCGGTAAGGACCACTACGCCACAGTCTGCTTCTCGAATACCGGCGACCGCACCATCGCAGTTCCCTGGATGAGCAACTGGCAGTATGCCAACGTAACCCCCATCCGCCAGTACCGAGGTGCCAACGCCCTGCCTCGCGAGCTTTCACTCTATACCAAGAACGGTGAAATCTACATGGCCGCCAATGCCGTGAAAGAGACCGAAGGCCTGCGCAAAGGCACTACCCCCGTCAACGACTTCACCCTGGCCGACGAACATCTGGTCAGCCCGCTGACTACCGGTGCTGAAGGTGCTTGCGAACTGGAAATGGACATCACCCCGGGCAAAGCACAAGCCACAGGCTTCCAACTGCTGAACGACAAGGGCGAAAAGGTTGACATCTACCTCGACATGAAGGCCGGCCGCCTCGTCATGGATCGTACCCAGAGCGGATTGACCGCTTTCGGCGAGAAAGCAGAACCTCATGCTAAAGAGACCGACGACCACCGCAAGACCGAATCAGTGAACTACATCAACGATTTCGCTCTGGGCACTTGGGCACCGCTCTCATTGTGCGAAGGCAAGACATATCACCTCGATGTGTTTGTAGACAAGTGCTCTGTCGAAATCTTCGTAGACGGTGGCCGCATCGCCATGACCAACCTCGTGTTCCCCACCCAGCCCTACAACGCTCTGCGTTTCTATACCCAGGGAGGTGAGGCCGAAGTGAAGAACCTGAAAGTACATCAGTTAGGATTGTAACACTAAAAGCCCTTATATCCCATGAAACACCTCATCGCAACGGCGGCACTTGCACTGCTCGCCACCACTACACTGAATGCCAGTGACATGAAACAGATACGCATTTCCACTGACCGCACCGACCTGGTGCTGCAGGTGGGCGACAACGGCCGCCTCTACCAGAGCTACTTTGGTGAACGGCTGCTGAACGAGTCCGACCTGAAAGAACTGGATTGGAGCGTGCACCCCGCCTCGGACGGCAGTGTCAGCCGCCGCGGATGGGAGGTGTACAGCGGTTCGGGCAATGAAGACTTCTTCGAACCCGCCCTGGCCGTCACCCACAACGACGGAAATCCTTCCACATGGCTCTACTACGTTTCTTCCTCCTCGCACCCCGTGGAGGGAGGCGTGCAGACCGACATCCAGCTGCGCGACGACAAGTATCCCGTCGACGTGACGCTGCACTACGTGGCCTATCCGAAGGAGAACGTCATCAAGACGTGGAGCGAAATCCGCCATCAGGAGAAGAAGCCCGTTACCTTGTCGGCCTATGCCTCGACCATGCTTTACTTCAGCCGTCCGACCTACTACCTGACGGAGTTCAGCAGCGACTGGGCCAAGGAAGCGCAGATGAGCACGCAGCCCCTGCTTTTCGGCAAGAAGGTGATCGACACCAAGCTGGGCAGCCGCGCCGCCATGCACACGCATCCCTTCTTCATCGTGGGGCTGGACCAGCCCGCTCAGGAACGGCAGGGCGAAGTGCTGATGGGCACACTGGCGTGGACAGGCAACTTCCGCTTCACCTTCGAGGTGGACAATGTGGGCAACCTGCGCATCATTCCCGGCATCAATCCGTATGCGTCGGCCTATCGGTTGAATCGCGATGAGGTCTTCACTACCCCCGAATTCATCTTTACACTGAGCACTGAAGGTACCGGCCAGGGCAGCCGAGACCTGCAGGCCTGGGCACGCAACTACCAGCTGAAGGACGGCAAAGGCACACGCCTGACGCTGCTCAACAACTGGGAGAACACCGCCTTCGACTTCGATCAGGACATCCTGGCCGAATTGATGAAGGAAGCCAAAGACCTGGGTGTAGACATGTTTCTGCTGGACGACGGATGGTTTGGCAACAAGTATCCGCGTAAGGACGACCGTGCCGGACTGGGCGACTGGGAAGTGACGCACGACAAGCTGCCCGGCGGCATCCGTGCCCTGACCGACGCTGCCCAAGAGGCGGGCGTGAAGTTCGGACTATGGATAGAGCCGGAAATGGTGAATCCCAAAAGCGAACTCTTCGAGCAGCACCCCGACTGGGCTATCCACTATCCTAACCGCGAGACGTACTACTACCGCAACCAACTGGTGCTCGACCTGAGCAACCCGGCCGTGCAGGACTACGTCTACAGCATTGTGGACAAGCTGCTGAAGGAGAATCCTGACATCGCTTACTTCAAGTGGGACTGCAACAGCCCTATCACCAACATCTATTCGCCCTACCTCAAAGCCGAACAGGGACAACTGTACATCGACCATGTGCGCGGCGTCTATAACGTGATGAAGCGCGTGAAGGACAACTATCCCGACGTGCCCATGATGCTCTGCTCGGGCGGCGGTGCACGTTGCGACTACGAGGCGCTGAAGTATTTCACCGAATTCTGGTGTAGCGACAATACCGATCCTGTGGAGCGCATCTACATCCAATGGGGCTTCTCGCAGTTCTTCCCGGCCAAGGCCATGTGCGCCCATGTGACGAGCTGGAACAAGGCAGCTTCCCTCAAGTTCCGCACCGATGTGGCTTCGATGTGTAAGCTGGGCTTCGACCTGGGACTGAAAGAACTGAGTGCCGAGGAACTGCTCTACTGCCAGACGGCCGTAGCCAACTGGAAGCGTCTGCAATCCGTCATCCTGGACGGTAACCAATACCGTCTGGTATCGCCTTACGAAAGTAACCACATGGCGGTGAACTACGTGAGCACAGACAGCCGCAAGGCCGTACTCTTTGCTTACGATGTCTATCCGCGTTATCAGGAGAAACTGCTGCCCGTCCGCTTGCAGGGACTTGACCCGACGAAGCGCTACAAGGTAGAGGAAATCAACCTGATGCCCGAGGCCCAATCTTCACTTCCATCTAACGGCCGCATTCTTTCAGGTGACTATCTGATGAAAATCGGTCTCGATATCTTTGGTTTCCGCCCGATGCAAAGTCATGTGGTGGAACTGACGGAGGTAGAATGAATATCACTTCTCAAACTTCTTTAAATTCTTAAAAACAATGACCGCAAAACAACAAATGAAATACGGAAGGCTGATCCCCGTCATGCTCTGCTTCTTCGCCATGGGCTTTGTCGACCTGGTAGGTATCGCTTCCAATTACGTAAAAGCCGACCTTGGACTGACGGACTCGCAGGCCAACATTTTTCCGTCGCTTGTCTTCTTCTGGTTCCTCATCTTCTCTGTACCCACAGGAATGCTGATGAATCGCATCGGACGAAAAAACACGGTACTGCTGAGCCTCTTCGTGACAGCTCTGTCACTCCTATTGCCTTTCTTTGGGGATGGTTACGGACTGATGCTCTGTTCCTTCTCGCTGCTGGGTATCGGCAATGCCCTGATGCAAACTTCACTCAATCCACTATTGAGCAACATTATTTCGGGCGACCGTCTGGCCAGTTCGCTTACTTTCGGGCAGTTTGTCAAAGCCATCGCTTCGTTCCTGGCTCCCTACATCGCCATGTGGGGTGCTACGCAGGCCATGCCTACTTTCGGATTGGGCTGGCGTGTGCTGTTCCCTGTCTACATGATAGTGGCTGTCATCGCCATCCTGTGGCTGTCGTCTACACCTATCGAGGAAGAGAAACCCGACCAGGCATCGGGCTTTGCAGACTGCCTGCGACTGTTGGGACAACCGTTTATCCTACTTTGTTTTTTGGGTATTATCTGCCACGTAGGTATCGATGTAGGAACCAACACAACTGCACCCAAGCTACTGATGGAGCGTGTAGGCTTGACACTCGACGAAGCTGGTTTTGCCACGAGCCTCTACTTCATCTTCCGTACAGCGGGCTGCCTGTTGGGCACGTTCATCCTGCAGCACCTGTCAGCACGCCGCTTTCTGGGCATCAGCGTAGCGTGTATGCTGATAGCCATGGCTGGCCTGCTGGTGTCCGACGCGCATCATGTCATCTACGTCTGCATCGCCCTCATCGGATTTGGCAACTCCAATGTCTTTCCTATCATCTTTGCACAAGCCCTCACTGCTGTACCCGACAAAAAGAACGAAGTTTCGGGACTGATGATTATGGGCCTTTTCGGCGGTACAATCTTCCCGCTGCTGATGGGTATGGCCAGTGACGCTGTTGGACAAAGCGGCGCTGTCGCTGTAATGACGATCGGCGTACTCTATCTGATTGCCTACACTTTGAAAATGAAATCACAAAAAAACAATAGCCATGAATAATCAATCAATCGTAGTCGGAATGGGCGAAGCACTTTGGGACGTGCTGCCCGAAGGGAAAAAACTGGGTGGAGCACCCGCCAATTTTGCCTATCACGTATCGCAGTTCGGATTGGAAAGCCGCATAGTAAGTGCCGTAGGACAAGACAAGCTTGGTTCAGAAATTTTGGATAACTTCCGCGAAAAACAATTATACGGACTGATAGAAACAGTACCTTATCCCACAGGAACGGTTCAAGTAGAATTGGATGCTGAAGGGGTTCCTTGCTATGACATAAAAGAAGGTGTAGCTTGGGACAACATTCCCTACACACAAGCTCTTGAGGGACTGGCCCATCAGACATGCGCTGTCTGTTTCGGTTCACTGGCACAACGCAGCATCGTATCACGCGAAACCATTCACCATTTTCTCGACGCAATGCCGGAAAACGAAGATACACTCCGCATTTTTGACATCAACCTGCGTCAAGGATTTTATACGAAAGAAATTCTGTGTGATTCGTTTCGTCGTTGCAACGTACTGAAGATTAACGATGAAGAGCTGGTTACCGTAAGCCGAATGTTCGGTTATCCGGGTATCGACCTTCAGGACAAATGCTGGATTCTGCTGGCCAAATATAATCTGAAAATGCTGATTCTGACTTGTGGTGTAAACGGCAGTTATGTCTTTACTCCCGGCCACGTATCATTTGTAGAAACTCCCAAGGTGCAGGTTGCTGACACTGTAGGTGCAGGCGACTCTTTCACAGCTGCCTTTACAGCCGCTATCCTTAAGGGACATCCAGTAGCAGAAGCCCATCAACTGGCCGTAGAAACTTCGGCTTATGTTTGTACGCAACAAGGAGCTATGCCCATATTACCTCAATCGCTGACGGAAAGACTGGCCTAACATCATCCGGCACAGAGTCCTCGAAAAAAAAAGAGGTTGTACCACGCTTGGTACAACCTCTTCACAAACAAAACAAACAATTAAGAGGACTATCTGTCACAGACCATCCTACTCAATAGGGTAGAAATACAGATTCTTTTCTGTATTTTAGAAATTATAGGTCAGACCGACCGTCAGCGACAAAATACCTTCGCCACCGCGTCCACCTTTTTCTCCATCAAAATCATCACCGGTAATCACTCCCCGCAAATCCAGGTTGATGTCCAAGGCCGATGTTACATGAAAGGCATTGAAAAGTCCAAAGTTTCCACTTACCCCCGTATAAGACGGTTTCTCGGTAACACCAACCACACCGATGCCGACATAGGGACTACAATCCCACACACGGTCCGGATTGTATCCCAGCAGCCAGTTCGTAGCATTGAACAGGGCCTCGGCATGAATATTGAAGAAATTGACCTTTTGTTTGTCCAGCCATTTACCGGCATCATATACCTCGCCGGTAGAATGGGCTCCGTTCTGCGTAGCTCCTTTTACAGATACTCCGCTATACATCAGACGAGCGCCCCAGAGCGGCGTAAACCAACGGCCCACTGCGACATCCAATGCCGGAGATATTTTATCACCAAAAGACATCTGCTTCTCATGATCTCCAAAAAGGAGTTGCGGACCTGCCGCTACACTGACAAACCAGTGCGGTTCAAAGTTTTCTGAATCTGCCTGAGCAGTTTTTCCATTCTCCTGTCCTTCCACCGGATTCATGGCACTGATGCTCATGGCCATCAGTGAAAAGACGACTAAAACTAATTTTCTCATATTGTTTTCTATTTAATTAAATTAATTACTACTGATTATTCTGCATCGGTCACGAAGTTGCCGCTTGTGATGCTGGAGTTCATCCATTCCAGACGCTCGATATAAGCCTGCTTCATCGTTGTTATAGCTTCGTCGAAACTCATATCCTCGTCGCCGTTGAACGCAGAACCAACAGAAACTTTCAAACCTGCAAGAGGCCACATGGCATAATTGAACTGCTCTGATGCCTTGTTTAAGGCGGCAAATTCATCTATTCTGGCAACTACGCTCAACAATTGCGGATAGATGACAGCCCAGCGTTCCTGTACCTTAGCACGGAAATTCGCATCCTTGAAAAGTAGAGGATACCACATATAGGGCTGGTCGTTTACATAATCATAATCACCCCATATTCCTGGTATTCCATGGTATTCAGCCAATTTTGATGCGCCATAAAGCCATTCATTATTTTTACGACATGAGTAAGTACCGCCATACTTATTGTTCATGGCCTGCACTTTATCGTAATTGATAAATGTCTGCCAGTCAAAATCCCAAACAGGACCTGCAGTCAGTTTGTCGTCACCATCAATGAGCATATATACACTCTTCGGGTGTTTGTATTCGTCGTTGAATGTAAGTTCCTGAATAAAGAAGTAGTCGATTACCGAGTTGATATCCAAATCACTATAAGCAGCCTCATAGTTTCCGGCCTCCAGATTGGATTCTACTGCTTCTATTCTGGCCTTCACCTGATTGAAGATATCGGCACTATACTTAGTGACCTCGTCCTTAAACATACACGGCAAACCGCGTGCAGTACGGAATTTGTCCACTTCGTCATAATTGTCGTCAAATTCAAGCAGATAACCGCAATCGGACATCGTCGGATTTGCATTGCCGTCACTTATGATGTCTTCAATGCAGTCTTTGATATCTACACGGTCGCCGTCAATCTTTATCTGCTCGCACAGATAATAGTTTCCGACATGACGTCCGTCCATCACAACTTCTACACTATATCCGTGAGGATTCCATCCAAGTCCATCGGCATATGCATTTTCTGTTTGATGAGCTACTTCAAAAGCTACAGCATTGCGCAACATAGTACGATCCATCCAGTTAGCAAGAAGCACCCAGCGTTTATGTTTTGGCATACCTAAAACAGATGCCTTACTAACCAATTTAATGGCAAAAGGTTTTTTCGGAAACTTTTGTGTGGAATTGCCACGCAAACGGATTCCGCAAAGCGCCTCTTCCATATCCACAGAACCATCAGCGTTATATACCGCCATTTTATCTGTTTCTACCCAGTCGGCATCTTTAGAACGTACGTTGATACCAGCTTCAGCCCAGTTTTCAGTTCCGCCACCACTCTGTGTCAACACGACTACCGGCAAACCGGAATTAGTCACTTTCACCATATAGTCTCGACTCTCAGTTCCGTTGGAAACGGTATAAATCACCGGTTTACTGAAATCCTGCTCGCTTTCGCCACTAACCTGCGATGTTCCTCCTACTGTAACCGTCATACCTTCGGCCACCTCAAAGGTAGGCTTCAGCTTGAAGTTATACAGATAGGGAATACAACCCGTTATTGTCCCATCATTAATAGTCAACACCTCTGCCGTATTGTCGACAGGTCTTGTAGCACTACCATTGAATACCAGTTTCTTGTCCAAAATCTTACCTGCATTATTCGTTGCCTCAAAAGAGAACGATGTAAATACAGGACGATTAGTAACCTCCATGTCGCCTTCATAGTTCTCCAGCGAAAGCGGGAACGTATAGCAGGTATTTGCAGTAAAGTCCACCAATGCTGTGCGGGTAAATTCAGCTTTGAACTTCTGTGTAAGGATGGTAATCTTGATTGCATCACCCTGACGGATATTCGGTGCGCAGGTAATATAACCGGTGTAAGACTTACCGTTTGCAAGAGCCGGCGTATCGCTCCACACCATGGTCAGTTCATTGGCGCCGGTAGCATCACCGGTCCATGTAACAGCCTTTGATGTGGCATCGAAAGTGAATTCACCTCCCAACCGACGTTTTTCAGGCAAAGTCAGTATAATCTTCTCCAACTTATCTCCTTCCAGAGCTGTTCCCGTAGCATCGATATCAAATCTCAGCAAAGAGAACAGATGTTCGAACTCAAATTCATACCGGCCTTCGTAAGTCTTAATAGCAGGCGTACCCACCTTATAGTCACCTTCCAGCTTACCGGTAGTCATATCGAAAATCTGCTCCAATTTCAGATTACCATTCAAGGCAGTGACCTCAGAAGTAGCATTTTCTACAGAGTACGGATAGTAAGCATACGTAGGATATTCGCCACTTACTAGCGTTCCGTAGAATTCAGCCTCGGCCACATTACCGGTATTAGCAGCTTCAAACAAGGCATTCTTTGTACCTTTATCACCATACACCCCTATCTGGTCCTTGGGAGACCACAGGATACCCGCCTCACCGTCGGGAGAGGAACTATCCACACAGGTACGGGTGGTCAGATCACTGCTCATACGGCCGATAATCGTCACATTGCTTTTAGTGACTTCCTCCACCAAGACATCTTCCTGACATGCACTCAATCCAAACATGCAGCAAGACAAAATCGTATAAACTCTTATTTTGTTTTTCATTTATTAGTTATACTTCCTCATCTATCTTTAGGAAACAGTTCATGGGCTATTTGACCCATGAACTGTTTCAGATTAATTGTCCCAACCGATAGCGTTTCCGCCATTATTATAGCTGGCATTATAATTTTCAGGACTTGCAGACGACGTACGCAACTGGAAATTAAAGTTGTTGTTAATGATTGTCTGAATCAAGTTACCAGTATATTGGTTATCAGGATTTGCATAGTTCATAAGCACTATACCCAACGTAGCATCTTCTGTACGTTCCTGAAGCAAATTAGTAGCATACGGACCAACGAACTGCGTCCATCCATCAACACCATTTTGTGATTCACCGCTATCATATTTATCATTTACATAACATCCGCCAAGGTCATTCATGAACCACATACTATGGTCACTATTGTTCTCGTAATATGCAACGCTTTTGTCCCACATGTCCTTAATGTTAGCAACCTTTGTGCTGTATGTTTCTTCACCACCAATATCATTATAACCAACACTGGTCGCTTCATGATAGAACCATTTCAGATTAGAAGTAACACTATGATTTGACGTTCCCCATCGTAATGTATTGACAGCATAAGCACTTGTTTCTGTAAACTCAGTACTTACATCATCAACAACTCCCCACTGGGCAAACATAGCTGGTATTTTATCTGTAGTAGATAAATGGTTACCCATAGCATCTGTATTGTAGTTTACCTTAATAATAATATGTCCGGCAACATCCTTGATAGTAGTAGTTGGTGTGATTTCACCTGTATAAATTCTGTAAGTATCATTGTCTTCAGTCATCTCGCTTAATTCTTGCCTGATAGCATCCATCCAAGCTTGATTACCATTAACAGTTTCCCTATTCCAAAAACCGTTTCGATAACTATATGAATCACATTGACCCAATGCAGCTGTCAATAGAATAAAGGCATACTCATTTTTCTTACCTGCACTTTCTCCTGTTTTCAGACCTGTAGCTATTTCTTTAACAATATCCTTGAAACGTGTATTGGTTTTATTTCCGGCAACTGTCATATAAAGCACTTGATCATTAGCTGTAGCATTACCAAGTGCACCACCTGTATTCGTACTAGCTGTCTGTATCTGGAACGCACGGATACCATTAGTAAACTGTTCGGCTATAGACAGATCCTGATAAATCACACCAGACGCCTGTTCTTCAATTTGATAAGACATCTTACTTCCAGGAAGCGAAAGTTCTGTTACAAAAATGTTTGGATCCAAAGAAGACATCCAATAGTTAGGTCCCGTCTTACTTACCGATGGCAAAACAACCTTGTTTATCTTATGCGCAACAATTCCGCCAGAAACAGAACCACCGGCACCATTCAATGTACGGGTAAGTACAGCCGAATTAAATGGAGCCACACGAATTTGAAGTTGCTGATCACCTCCAGTACCAGTATCATAGTTTTCATCCTTAGGCAAAAGATATGCACGTACTACAATCTTGTCATTTTTGCCAAGTGTGATAAAGTCGCCCTCCTTTGTATCATATAGTTCTATAGATATTTGGTTTCTGGTAGAAGCTGTATTACCAATACCTGTATATGTTGGAGCTTTTGTAGGATCTTGCTCCACTGGATTCATGTCACAAATGAATTTACCATTCAAAATCTCATCGTTGAGAGAACGAACCTGTACTGAAGACATTTTTATGGTCTCGCCGTCATTAGCTGGACCATTAATTTCAATATCAAGAATGGTAACCCATGGATGGAATATCAAGACAACATCGCTACCATCCTTTTTATTATGAGCACCATAAGCCCACATAAAAGCATAGTCTGTGTTGGCAACACCTGTATAGGTTGTACCTCCATCGGTATTAGATGTTTTATTCCAACTTACGGGATCCTGAACAGTAGGTATCTCTCCTACTATTTTACCATCCTCTGTACCAGTAACGGCACTTGCAGGGTAGAATCCATAAAACATATGTACTTCTTCTGTTCCCCATTGCAAACCAGCTTCGTCGGTATTTACTTTCGTTACTGCAGATGAATGAGAAGCATTGTCTGTTGCCGGTGTAATTTTATAATTAACCAACTTTCCCTGAGCTGCCTGAGGGCAATAAATTGCAACCTGGTCTCCATCTTCCCAATATACAGGATAAGCGCCATTTACAGGATTTTCACCATAAATTGTACGTGTCTGTATATCTGTCAATGCAGAGCCAAAAGTAATTTCATCACCGGTCTGTGCAGGAATCACTTGTTCTTGTTCAATCTCATCTTGACAACCGCTAAAACCTAATAAAGCGGATAAACATAAATAATATACTGTTTTTTTCATAATCGAACTTTTTAATTAATATCCCCAAGTACTCTTAGTAGTGCCATCACCATCCCAACCAATACCAGAATAATCTCCTGTATTACCAACTTCATGTCCAGTAATCGTTACTCCATCATCTTGATTGTTAGTTGCATCAAAAATCGAAGCAGACATAAATCCATTCTCCAATTCCACCTCCACATGTTGAGTTTGTGGAGCTACATACTGTTTCTCTGTTTTCATACTATTCCTCTCTTTCTTTGTTAAAAAATTCATTACTACTTACAAAGGCCAACACATAACGAGCCTTGTTTTCTTTCACAATAAAATGTTTCATACGCAATTTAATTTATATTGAAAAAACTATTTCTTTTTCCGTAACCATAGCCATAACCGTAGCCATAGCCATAGCCATAACCGTGGCGTTCGGGATCGGCTCCGTTCAGTACCAGGGCCATATTCTTCAGCTTCTTTTCCTGATAGAGTTTCTCGATGTCGGGCAACTGACGACGGTCCAACTTACCGGCACGTACCACGAAAAGGGTCAGGTCGGCAATGCGGTTGGCAATGGTAGCGTCGGCCACAATTCCCACTGGCACATTGTCTACAATGATGTAATCGTAACGGGTACGCAATTCCTCCACCAGTTCGTCCAACCGTCCATCCATCAACAGCTCAGCCGGATTGGGCGCCACGGTTCCCGATGGTATCAGGTCGAAGCCTTCTTCCTTACAGATGATATCATCGATCGCAACCTCTGTATCCGACAGATAGTTGGTGATGCCCAGATGATGATGTCCGAACTGATGGCTCAATGTCCCCTTACGAATATCCAGGTCGACCATGATGACCCGTTTTCGGGTATAAGCCAGACTCATGGAAAGGTTACGGGCTACGAATGTCTTCCCGGCTCCCACATTGAACGATGTAAACGTAATGACCTGTACCGGTTTGTCCTTTCGCAGCAGGAAAGACATATTGGTGCGCAGGATACGGAAAGCCTCCGACACAATATCGTCGCCTTGTTCGCTGACGGCAGGCTTATCTTTCATCCGATGCTTCAGGGCGTACTTGTCAAGAGGAATCTCTCCGAGATAGGGCACACTGACAGCCCCTTCGATGTCCTTACGTCCATGGACGCGCGTGTCCATAAAGAGCAAGGCCAGGAAAAAGGCACCCGGCAGGGCCACTCCTATCAACACGCCGAGCAGCAGAATGCGGTTGCGGTTGGGAGAAATCGGGAAACTGGTACTCTCGGCACTGTCGATGACGCGGGCATTGTTGTCGGCCATGGCCTGGGAGAGGGCGTTCTCTTCACGTCGATTGAGCAGGAAGAGATAAAGAGCTTCCTTGATTTTCTGCTGGCGCTCGATGGAGAGCATCTGGCGCTCCTTGGTAGGGATGGCAGCTACCCGGCTCTGAGCCCGAATTTCGCGACTCTGGGCATCGTCACGCTTCACGTTGATGCTGACAATCATGTTGTCTACGGCCCGGATAATGCTCTGCTTCATGGCGTGTAGCGAATTGTTCAGTTCTTCCACCACCGGATTTTTTTCACTACTGTCCGAAATCAGGCGGTCGCGCTTCAGCTTGGCTATATTGTACGCCGCAATCTGGCTTTCGATATTCATGTCGCTGATACCCGTGTTGGCCGGGATCAGGTCTGTTTCCTTCCGGGGATCCGTCAGATAGCCTTTGATGTATTGAGCCAAACGCAGCTGGGTTTCCAACTCAAGGGCATCGGCACTATACTTTTGCGTCTCGGCCATATACATACTGGCTGAAGAAGCGATATCCACCACCTGATTACTGCGCTTGAACGATTCCAGATCCGACTCCACATCGCCCAACTCCTGACTGATGATGATAAGGCGGTCGTTGATGAAATCGGCTGTATTGATGGCCACCTGATTCTTGTCTTTGATGGCTTCCTCGTTATAGACATTGACCAGTGTGTTGAGCATATCTACCGCACGTCTGGGCGAACTGTCCTTGACCGACAGGGTCAGGATAGACGACTCGTCTTCCTCTTGCCGGATTCCCAGATTGGCCTGATAACGGGCAGCTACAGCATCCAGCGGCATTTTCTGTACCCGAATGGGCTCACCGGTCCACGACCGGTTGAAGAAGTTGGTCGCTGTGATGACAATACGTCCCGAGGAAAGCGAAAGCGTATCGTTCAGTTGCACCAGACGGGAAACAGTCTTTTCAGGGCCCGAAAAATCGGACAACAACACCCGACTGCTGTCCTGTACCGTTAAGGTAAAAGCAATGTATTGCTCGGGTAAGGCATCGGGAAAACTGACAATGACAGGCGACTGCGTATAAAGTTCGTTGTCACGCAGTCCGTCCCTGCGCAGATAGCTGACATCAGCATGTATCCGCTGCACCACTTCCCGAATGAGCTTTTTCGAACGAAACTGTAAAATTTCGTTAGCCACATTCACCTTGTTGATATAATTATCGTAACGGTCCAGCCCGGCTGTAGAGGTTTTATTGGAGGGATCCTTGATAATGACAGTAGTCGATCCAAAATAAACCTGCGGAGCACTGGCATACTGATACCAGGCAATGCCCCCACACACCAGAACGGACAACAGAAACCACTTCCACTTGGAAGACAAATAAAGGAACAGATCCAGCAGGTTGATGCCCTGCTCACTCTTGTTGACAGATGAAAGATTTGTCTGCATCATAACCAATAAGATAAAACGTTTATTTCAACACCCAGAAAACCGATGTAATGACACTGGCCAACGACAGCAGCACAGTGACAATCTGCCAGCCTCGATCTTCATTGTTCCTGTTCCGGTATTTGGGCTCTACGTATACGATGTCGTTCTGTTGCAAATAGAAACAAGGGGATTCGAGAATGTCCTTGCTGCGCAGGTCGTGCACAAACATCTGCCGCTCATCTCCCACTTCACGGATGACTGTCACCCGATCCATCCGCGCCTTGGCTGTCAGATCGCCAGCATTGGCTATGGCTTCGAGTAGTGTCACCCGATCTCCGTTCACGGTAAATGTCCCATTATTGGCTACGGCACCCAGCACCGTATACCTGAAATTAAGGAATTCAACCGATACCAACGGATCTTTTATATAGTTCCCATCTTTGATGCGCTGCTCTATCAGATTCTTTACTTCACTCACCTTCAGACTTTCGACATGGAGCTTGCCCAAAATGGGAAAATCAATGTTACCCTCGACATCTACCCGATATCCTTTTTCTCTCCCCACCGTTTCGGAAGAGGTCACATTCCCGTTGGCTTCGACCTGAAAGTTTCCACTCTGAATGTTGAAAGGAATAGCCAACTCCGGATTCTTACAGCTGACCATGATACCCAGCCGATCGTCACAATGGACTGTCGATTCATAATTAGCCACAACCGGATACTTCACACCAGCTTCCATATCGGCCAAGTAAACGATATCGCGCTTCGAAGCACAAGAAGCCAACAAGCCTACAGCCAACAGGCTTGACAATAAAATTTGTTTGTTCATTTGTTCGTAATATGTTATTTATATAAATTCAATTCACTCCTACAAAGAAAGGCAGCTTCGCTGTCGGGTAAGCAGTCCAACAATCCCACTGGTACCTCGCCACACAGACGAATCAGTATCTCACACAAAGCGTTATGCAGCCTTTCGTCCCTATTTATCACGGAACATCCAGGCAACAAGGCTATGAAAGCATCAACATCCTCGCAACGGTAAAAACGATTGGCAGACGCCTGCCTCAACCGAACCATTCCCGCCACGGGAAATCCCAAATTCTTATAACAGGGAGTCTTACCACTCCAAGGTGTACCATAGGCTACAGCCCGTCCTTCCTGCAAGCAGACGACAGGATTGTCATCATTCAACAATCCGCAACCGGGAAATGCCGCAACCCACAAGGCTGCATGTGTACTCTTTCCCGTGCCGCTCTTTCCCATAAACAGATAAGCCCGACCGTCCAGCCAGACAGACGACGCGTGCAGGGAAACGCCATCGTGTAACAAGATAGCCTGCGAAAACAATATGCGCAACAGGGAACTCAGTACTTCACCCACATAAATGTCTTTCCGACAAACATAAGCCACACCAGAAGAGAAATCTTTGGCCATACGCAAACCATGTACTGGACCTCCACACAGGTATTGCAGCAAAACGCAATAGCCGTCCGGCACTGCAAACAGTTGCACATGCCCCATGTCGTTCGTATCATCATCCAGCAAACGGGCTTCTTCCGCTTTCCAGTTCCAGGATTCTTCCAAAACTTCCACAGACAACCGGAAAATAGGCTCTACTACCTTCTGTGCATTACAACGGAACGAGCGGAACGAAGGTAACCACCTTTCCAGACATCCAGCTTCGGATGTCAGAACCTCGAATCGGAAACCTGCTACACAAAAACTTTCGCCTGACATCGCAAATTCTATTTTTTTATTTCCCTATCCGACATCCCAAACTGACCGACAACCAAACGCGTAACGGTTCCCCACCCTTCCATTGGAGCATAACGACTAGTGAACCGTAAATTACGCAAAAAAGAGCTCAAGGTCCACCACTTGCGACTCCATCCTGCATGTGCGGCACGTCCAGACTGCTGATAACCGAAATTACCTCCACGCAACACGATTTCCAGCAATGCCCCAGCACTCTGATCCATGTCAGCATAGGGCAAACATTCCATTGGAAGCCCCAAATAGCGCACCAAAAAAGCATACAGCAATCGATTCCATTTCTTCAATCCCAGCTTGGCACATACAGTTTGCATTTCAGCAGCATCGACTTCATGCCTTAATTTGTAGCAGGCGCGTGCCATATCGCATAACTGGCGTAACCCAATGCCCCATCCCAAAGCATGCTTCAGGATGTGAACATCGAGCAGTATCAGATTGGTCAGAGCTGAAGGAACGATAATTTCCGTTTGATCTTCCAAAGACAAACGGATCCTCCGACTAGGCTGGACCTGTTCCAAAGACGCTAATGCAGGTTGTATAAAGGGATTATAAAGGTCCATTAACCGTTCATGATGTTCTACCGTCACTCCTCTACAAGTATAGGTTAGACTTCCGTCAGGCATCCTTTTTATCGGACCATCAGCTCCGTTAACCAATCTGAAAACTTTCTCACTATCTTCCCGGCTGGGAAAATACAAGTCTATATCCCCACATTCTCTCACCCAAGGCTGTTCGTAAAACAGAGCAACTCCCTGCCCCTTCTGTAAAACCGGTTCTACACCTACGGAATAACATCGGCGATACAGACCGAGCAGAACTGTATTCATCCGGTGATTGGAACGTTCTATCCTCTCAACAGTGGCTACCCAAGGAAGTAATACCGACTCAGGTGGCAGAAAGCTGTCGGGCAATCGACACAATCCGCGATACACGATCCCTGTAACTGTCTGTCTACGTGCCATGCGGAAAATCTCTGTCCAGTCGTCGGCTGACAAAGGAAAGATGCTTAAGTCCTCCAGTTCTTTCTCCCACAGTCCTGCCCGCAACAGCAGCAACAAGGCTTCAACCTTTCTATCAGCAATATTTCCTGACATATATCCCACCAGTTTCGTCTCTTCAGTCGATAAGTCCAAAGCCTTTCCACTCCTCCAACTGCCTTTCTACATCTTTTAAAGCCGTCTCTCTATCGACCTCATACTCTTCCTGCAACCAAGCAGCCAGTTCTTCTGCCGTCTGCACACCTTCTGCCATCTGCTGCCATAGAGCTGCCGCTGTTTCATTCAGTCGGTATACATCGGACAAATTAGCATTTCCCGAACAGACATTCACAATAATGTATTGCTGCCCAATCTTTCTCAACTGTAAATGAGATTTTATTTTCATTTCTACACTTATTATCAGATCTGTTGATAAGACCTTGTTAAAAAAATCGTTCCTATTCCCCCAATCTTAAAATTTCTTTCCTGAAAGAATGGACCAGACAGTCTGGAAAATAATTTTGGTATCGAGCCACAAAGACTGTCTTTCCAAATACCTCAAATCCATATTCAGCCTACTCAGCATTTTCTCCATCGTGTCTGTATAGCCATTATAAAGAGTGGCAGGCGAGAACAACCCCGGCCGCACCCGATACAGCAACTCATAATCTGGATTAATCGACACAATCTGGTCTACATAAAACTTGCGTTCCGGACGCGGCCCTACAAAGCTCATGTCTCCCTTGAGCACATTCCACAATTGAGGCAGTTCATCCAAGTGGTGCTCACGCAAAAAACGCCCGACATGAGTCAGTCTGTTATCACCTTTCTTGCACAACATCGGCCTTCCGTCAGCTTCTGCCTTCTCTGTCATGGAACGAAACTTATAAAGAACAAAAGCCTTACCCCTATATCCGATTCGTTCTTGACTAAAGATAACCTTTCCACCATCTTCCCATTTGATTAAAATATAAAAAATCAGGAATACAGGCGAAAAAACGACCAACCCTAATAAACTTGCCACAAAATCCAAACACCGCTTGACGGTGCAGGATAAAGCAGACATTGCATGATGATCATCGGTATTCTTCTGCACCATGCTTCTGTCCTGTGGCGTTACCACCATTTCATTTCCGACTTCATTCATATATCCCATATATTTTAAAACAATTTTCAATCATTCTCTCCTTGGTAAACAAACTCTGGTAGCGGTTTGCCGCCCTCCTTGCATACTGTTGATACACCTCTTCATCGTCGGCCAAAGCCTGGATGGCCTCCGCCAATGCCTTTGCATTGCGCGGCTCCACATTCAAGCCCGACTCTCCATGTGCATTGACCCACGCTACCCCCGAATGGGGAATACGGGTAGCCACTACCGGCTTACCACAGGACATCGCCTCGATCTGCACAATCCCAAACGCCTCAGTCTTCTGCACACTGCTCAGGCAAAACACTCTGCAGGCTCCATAATAGGCCGGAAGTTCTTCATCGGACACCCGCCCCAACAGTTTCACTTTTGTCTGTACGTTCCAAGCACGTATTTCATTTTCCAATTCTTCCTTCAGTAAACCCATCCCTCCTATCAGAACGACATACGAATCGTCCAGATAACGAGCCGCTTCCACCAAGTACCTGAAACCTTTGTAATGGACCAATCTTCCCAAAGAAAATACTATTTTCTTCCCGGAATACCTGTCTTGAATTCTCTTTACCGCTTCCGGCAACGGTGTCATAGGCTTCACTCCAATGGGCAAACAAATAGTCTTTTCCTGCACCTCAGACAAACAAGGCGATGCTTTCAGATAAACAGGTGTGGTTCCCACAATCCGGTCAGCCCTTCTCAGTAACCAGTTCTGCAACGGTCTGTATAACCTCAACAGCAGCTTTTGCTTTTCGATATCACTATGCCAATGCAGAATGACCCGACCTTTATATCCCGAACAAAACAGAGCCAAACAAGCCATCGGATCGGGATGATGTACATGAATAATGTCATACTCGTCACAGATTCGTCGCAAACGTACAATCATGGCCGGTGCTATCATGGTGGCAGCCAGTTTGGTCCAAGACGGACAAGCAATCAGACGGGCATATTGGTTCAGAAACAGGGTGTACCCTTTCTTTCCGTCGGCAGCACACAACATGTCGCAATGTACTCCCTTTTCCGACAATCCATTCATCAGGTCATACATGACTTTCTCCACTCCCCCCCGAATCGGATAGAACTTACCCAACTGCATGACTTTCAAATTCCTCTTACCCATATTTCCATAAATGTATTAGATTATTTTTCCTGTTCGAGCAAAGTCCGGTGACGTAGCATAATCTCAGGACAATTTCGTCTCAAATATCCTCCCAGGCTATTATACGTCAATCCCAGACGTTTTGCTATCGACTTCAGATCTTCCGTTGTCGTTTCATACAGTCTCAAGGCTTCTGCATATTTCATCTTACTCTGCTGTGACACAAGTTTTCCATCCTTGGTACGTACCATGCTCTGCTTACCGATCAGCTCAGGCTCATACTTATGCAAATAATCCCTGAGAGTCTCAGGATGAAAACCGAATTCGGCAGCCACTTGAGCTATCGGTCGTGGTTGGCTCCGCAAGCTTTCAATGGCAGCCTCATACTTTCCAGCAACAGTTTTCAACCGTTTTTTGGCTTTTCGCAAATCTGGCTCCACCTCTTCGGTAATTCCCATACGCTCCAGAACCAACTCCTTGTGCCACTTGTGCAAATAGCTTCGAAATCCCTCAGTCGTTACACCGGTACGGGCCACTATCTCTTTCATCGTCAACGCAGTGTCCCGATAAAGGGCCAAAGCCTCTCTATATTTTTCCTCTGTCTGCGGGAGCGGCCGGTATATCTTCCCGTTTCCCGACAAGTCGCCCCTCTGTTTTTGTACTTTCTCCTGTGCTTCCCTGCGTTTCTGTTTTTTCTGCTTCAGTACATCCTTATGATAGAATCTCAAATGTTGGCCTAATCCTCGGAACGAGACCTTACACAATTCGGCGATTTGCGGAACCGTCATATCTGTAGTACGATACAACTCCACTGCCTCAGCATACTGTTCCGTACATTCCGGACGCGCCCCATGCCACACATTATCATTAATTCCCAGCCAGCGGCGTACCTTCTCACGCCAGACCAACGTGTCCGCATAATGAATTCGCATGAAATTGGCCAAAGCCGTTCCGTTGACATGAAACTTACGGGCCACCTGCGACACATTGAGGTCAATGTAATCCAACGAATCACAAGCCGCCACCGCATCCTTATATTTGGCATGCGCCCACACATTCTGCTTGCCAGCCTCCATGATTTTGACAGCATGCGGATCTCCTCCTCCAACCGACAGTTGATGCCTGTCCAACACCAATTCGCGCCAATAACGCCGTAGATAACTGCCCAGTCCTCCTACTGAAACCCTACATTTCTCAGCAATGGCATACAAAGGCATATCCGTATCGGCATACAGCCCCACTGCCTCTTCGTACTTGGCATGCAACTCCGAACGACGCCGCAAGATTGCCTTCTCGCGAGCAGACAACACAATGGAACTAAAATCCGATTGAACAGACATCCTATAATCATCTCACCTTCCCCTTTGTCCGACGTATCAGTTCGTCGTACAGGAGGAAATAGTCAGCATAGCGTTCTTTCTTACCGAAATGTTTCAGGGCATAGTCGCGACACAGCTGCTGCCACATCCGTCTGTCTATCTTCCTGACAGCACGTGCGGCATCCCGCAGGCCTTTCACATCCCCTTGTTCAACAACCAGTCCCGTACCGTCGGCTATGGCTTCCACGCTACCTCCCGTCCGGTAAGTCACGACCGGTGTACCACAAGCTATCGCTTCTAGGTTAACAGTCGGATAATTGTCCTGCCAGGTCGGGTTGAGCAAGACATCCGCAGCCGAATAGAGTTCGGCCAGTTGTTGTATATTTTCCGTCCGGGCTATGCCGACAATCTGCCGGGGCAACCTTTTTCTATCCTCCGGTTTGAGCCCCACCAATACTATGACCTCGTCATCGGCAAGCATTTCTGCCAGTTCCACAAAATCATCCAATCCTTTCTCCTTACTCCAGATACTGGCGACTCCCAACCAGATATGTTTACTACCCAGCTGATATCGGCTCCGGATTTCCTCCGTAGCACACGGATGGAACAAACCGGTGTCAATGCCATTATGAATCACACGGAAGTCATACCCCCTCCAAAAAGATTGTTGCATTTCGCTTTTTATCCATTCAGAAACCGGCACAATCATCAGCCGGTCCTTCGGCATGGAAGTAAACGCCTTCCTTTTGTCTTCATAGTTTTTCCGGCTTCTGTCTCTCAACAGGCTGGCCGGAAACTGTCTTTTTTGAGGACAATGATGACATCCGGTCTGCCACCGGTCACAGTTGACGGATGAATAGTAATAACAATGTCCCGTATACAGCCAGCAGTCGTGTACCGTCCATACCACAGGAATATCGCACTGCGAGAGATAATCGAACAGAATCCGGTAGTTCAGGAAATAGCCGTGGATATTGTGAATATGAATCACGTCCGGAGCAATCTCATCTATCTTCCGGACCAATCGCCTGGTAGCACCGGCCGAAGCCAGCCCATGCCGATCCAGCAAACGGGTTTCCACACCATGCCACGCCACACTCCCGATGTTTCCTACCGGTACCAGTTCAGAAGCACACGGTTTGATGCCATCCCGCCCCTTGCTATAAGCAATATAACTCTCCCATCCGTTCTGCATCGCCAGTTCGCCAATTTCCTGCATGATGCGTCCGGTAGAAGTGTTTACCCTTAACACCGGATTTATCTGTAAAAGCTTTCTCATTGTTTGATTAAGCCATTGAACAGAGCTATCCATCTGTTCATCACCGTTTCCTCCGAATACGTGGAAATAATTTTCTTAGCATTGTCCGAAAGACGTTTTCTGTAAGCCTCATCATCCATCAGTTTCATCATGGCCGCAGCCAGTCCTTCGATATCTCCATCATGAACCAGCAGACCGTTTTCACCATGCCGGATGATGTCTTTGGGACCGCATTTATAATCGAATGAAACTACTGGCAGCCCACAGGCCATCGCTTCAATCATTACCATCGGAAAACCTTCGTAATGAGAGCTCATCACCAATATAGAACTCCGAACGTATTCATTCCCAATCTGTTTAGTCGGTTGGTTTATTCGCATTGAATCCTGCAATCCTGCTTCGTCAATCATCTGTTGAAGCATCTGTTTCCATTCTCCCTGACCAAATATATCCAGGCTCCATTCATGGAAAGCTTCATTTTGTTGTACAATCCTCCAAGCACGAATGAGGCGGTCGAATCCCTTCTGATAGTCCAGTCTTCCGACAGCAATCACCCGTTTGTTTTGCGCGTCAGAATATCCGTTGCTCACCAACATGGCAGCATTCGGAATCACCTCTATATTCCGTAAGTTTCCCCAATACCCTCTGTCTTCGTTTGTCAGTACCACAAATTTATCAAAACGGCTTACTATCTTTTCATCCTGTCTGGTACGCCATTTGTCAATCATTCCCAACAAACCGCTTCGACCATACTGCAGACGGAAGAACTTGCAGTAGTGCAGCTCAAGTACCTTCTTGCTACCGTCCTTGATGGCGGGGATGAAGGAAGATTCCGAAGGATAGAGCGACACCACGATATCAGCCTTCTCCTTTTGGAGCAATGCTGTCAGTTTCTTCTTATGCTCTTTCCTTTTACGGAGATAACCGATAATTTTTCTCCATACACACTTCTCATTGTCATCCGAATAGTTGATTTCCAGATCCGCCATTCGCACGTTCGCAGGGAACGGATAGAAAGGAGACCGCTGATGCTGGTCGGTCGTAACCACAGCAACTTCCCATCCCGGCAATCGGGAAAGATACGTCACTTTATTCAGAAGTACACGCTCCATTCCACCGGGGTTATACGTTGAATGGGTGCAATAGATGATTTTCATTGTTATCAATTTATCAGGCAGAAGTTTCTGGTTGATTCTCCTCCCCACTCATACAGAGGAACAATGCAAATACTAGAAATATATCAGTAGAGACTTTAAACCACACCGCAAAATTCAATAACAATATCACCCCAAAGAGGCTCCGGTACGAGATAAAACGATTCATACATACCCTGGCTACCTCACACATAAAGAGACTAAAAGCCACCAATCCTGTCACACCGAAATAAAAGATAAACCGTAAATATCCCACATCCGTACCTTTATAAAATCCTCCCCACTTAGGTCCCGTATAATAAGGTTCTGCATCATATGGATTATCAAAATAACCGTCACCGATGATCCAAGTCTTCAGATTATCCGGAAACACGTACATGTTTTTGAGAATTTCATTGGAATGTACTTCCCATTTCCCTTTTTCTGCCAGACTGAAAAATCCTTCAAAGCCAAAACGAAGATTTTCTTGAAAAGATGGATTCGTATGATACCCGTAAACTATTATTAAAATCGCAACCAATAGTATACCCACGAACCAGCCCCATACACATCTCATGTTTAGATTCAGCTGAAAGGTATAGATTCGGGAAACGTAAAACAGATAAGCCAAAGCAATAATCACTCCTACTGTTGTGGTGCGAGACATCATATTTCCTATGACTGCTATTACAAAAAACACACACCAATACAATCCTATGATTTTTTTCTTATCGATTGTAGCCATCTTGGACAAAAGACAAACTATCATTACCAAAATCACAGAAAAGCGGGAACCTGCAACATCCAGACTGGCTCCAATTCCATACATTCGGTTTTCCATTTTCCCCATAAATCCAGTACTGCCCAAGAAACTGTCTACAAAGTTCTTCAAAGGAAGATATTGAGTCATAGCAAAGGCTATTAGACATTGAGCCACACATACGACAATCAAATAATTGCACACCAGTTCTACAGAAATACCTCCGTGCAAATTCTTGATGGCTTGGATAACCACATAAGCTCCTGAAAGCCATACCCACATGGAGACAAGATAAGTAGCATAAGTATAATCGTATGTATCATTCCATGTTACCGCAAAGAAACCAATCAATGATACGACTCCCGCTCCTATCGATACTTGAAAAATATCTTTGTTGATAATAGAACCTCTTTGCCGTGCCAATTGGACAATCATAAAAATCAATCCCACTCCGGCCATAGCCATCTTGGTATTGACTCCCGGCAAAAAGGTAAATTCAAATGGGAAAAAATAAAAACTGGTCAGTATAGTAAGTAATACCATTCCAACCGCTCGAAACATCCACATAGTTATCGATAAATCAGTCCATACATTACTTGATGCACACACTTATAGTACAGCCACACCGCCCAAAACTGACGTTTCCATGCCAGCCATTGCAAACAACGGCTGCGTAGAGACAACTGCTTGTTTTTCAGAATATACTGATTGGCTTCCGGATACCAGAACTGCCATAGTTTATATTTTGAGAAATCATCCGTAATCAAGAAAGGAAACTTTACGTCCAGTTGAAAGAAAGCCATTTCCTTTTTTAATTGATCCCCAAATAACTCTTGTAAGTCTCTTAGCAATAACGACACATTATACTGCAAATCCTCCAAATGCCGGTTGGAGTAGGTCTTACTGAAAGCCCCGGTATTGAGCTGCACATAGTGATAGAAGGCTTTCGGCAAATAGACGACCTTAGAGGCACGAGCAAAAAGCCTCATCATAGTCATATCTTCCCCCATGCCGTATCCTGCTGGAAACGTAATGTTTGAATCAGTATATAATTTACGTTTAACCAATTTATTCCATACATTAAATTTCATCACTCCACTCAGCATTCCTTTCAAGGCATCCATCGGCGTACGATATTCCGGTTGTTTCATGTACCGTTCGTTCTTGGCGAACGACAGCCACCAGTCGCACCACACAATATCTGCGTCTGTTTCTGTCGCCTTATCATAGAGTCGTTCAAGCATATCCAATTCGACAAAATCATCACTGTCGCAATGAAAAATATATTCTCCTTGAGCCATAGAAAGACCAGTGTTGCGTGCTGCCGGTAACCCTTTATTCTCAGTGTGAATCAGAACTTTTACGTGATTACTACATTCCGGATATTTAGCAATTACTTTACGTAATTCTACAATACTGCTATCTGGTGAGGCATCATCTACAAAAATATATTCCACATCCATCAGTGTCTGTTCCATCAGCGACCTGACGCAACGGCCTATAAAAGGTTCAACTTTATATATCGGAACTATTACAGATACCTTATATAATTCTTTTCCCATAAACAAAGTAACGGACTAAAATCTTTATACGCTTCCAAAGAGACAACTGGTCAAAGATATTCAATCGGTGATAAAAGAAGTCAAAATAAAACTTTTCATCAAAAAAGGGTGATTTACGATAATATTCCCACCAGATATCAAAGTTTATACTATACTTTTTCCAGGGCTTGTGACCATTAAAATGGATATTTCCATGATTTATCGCTTCATCAACATTTTCTCCTACCAGAATAGATACAATTTTATGCTGTTCCTCATTGAGAAAGTAGTATGAATAATCTGTCATATTGTATTTTATAGGTAGAAACAACACTTCCTCTCCGCAGGTAAGATTAAGAATATCTTGGTCCTGATATTTGAGTTTCTCTTGGGCCAAATTGCGGAATTTATCAACCAGTTTATCCTGCAACATCTTCTTGCAATTCAGCATAATAAATCCGGATTGCAGATACTGTCCTTGTCGTAAACCCTCCACTGAAGAAATATATTTTATTCCTTCGTCACTGAAATTAAGCCCTATGTCTCTAGTGGCAGCTAAATAATATGGAGTGATATCGACATTATACAACTCTGATAGATCCATTCTAAAAATGATGTCAGTATCTGAATATATCACTTTGTCATACTCGGAAATTAATTCAGGAATCAACAGACGATAGTAGGCCGGGGTCGTGATTCCTCGTATTTCAAAAGAAGAATCAAATGTATCGTCAACCTGCCGATACTGAATGCGACAATTCTTATAAAACTGTGGCAACTTGTTCAATTCTTCTTTTTTTAACGCTATGTTTGCAGAATGTAGGATAAAGATATCATAAAACGTATCCTCCTTGGCATTCATCATTAAAGAAGAGATGCAGACGCATGCTGGTAAAATAAGATTGTTGTCGAAAGCAAAAGCTATAGGTACGATGTTCATATCAAATTACTTTCTTGATTAAAGGGAGACTTTTATATTCTTCGCTTTTAATAAAATCAATGGCCTCTTTTATGGCTCTATATTTTAACTTCAGAATATAAAAATTACATTTTAGAGCAGAGATAAATAACGTAAAGCCTAAAACCCTATACAAATTATGCACCAAAGTCTACTAAGAAAGTATTTATCGGGCCGATAGATAAAACGATGCCAAAATAGAATCTTAAAACGAAGATCGGAATAGATCAGTATCTTTTCTTTTTCCTCATTCTTAATAGTTGATCCCGCATCGAGATGTTTTATACCACTATAAAACCATGTCAATTGTTTAAGTCCGAACAAATACATCTTATAATACATAACTTGATCATCTCCTTGAGCATATTTCAAATTATCCATCCACAATTCTTCTTCAAAATGGATTTCCAGGAAATCTGATTTTCTACAAAAAAAGCAGGGACCAGCATTTGTCTGCGCCCAATAGACCCCCGGTTGCGGATGATTGTTATAGGAATAGCCGGAATTACGCATCACTTTATACCCCCATTTGCCGTCATCCATTCTTGCTATCATTCTGCCAGACAGCATCATCAGGCATTTGCCTAAGAAAGAACGTTCTGCATTCGGGAATACATCTGGAGAGATAACATCTGCATTACGGTCGGTTAAATACTGATATAATTGTTCTACAGCTGTTTCCGGCAAATACACATCATCATCTAGGAATAGAATAAATTCTGTATCTACTTCATGATAAGGTAAGGCTCGTTGTGCCACCATACCTTTTTTGACATAGATATATTGCTCTTTCCCAATAGATTCTTTCGGAATCGCATAACCTTCAGCAATATAGACTAAAATCTTTGAAGGCTTAATTGTTTGCCGATTCAAAGAGTCTAATAAGGTTTGATATTTCTCTCCAGCAGTGCCCAATGTACGAATAACAGCAGTATAATTCATTTTTGCTTTCTTAATCTTATAGGATATAAGTTAATAAATTTCGCACTATGAACGAATAAAGCTATTGTATTCATTAAAAAAACAACTATTGTATATATAAAATCTCTATACTTACGTTGTCCTATTTCAAAAAATAACTTTTCATAATCAGTATCTCCGTACAGTATTCCTTTATATTTTTTCCCATAATCTATTCGAATACGTTCTGGTATCAATTCTTCTAAAACCTGCTGATACTCTAAATCTGATAATACTCGATTATGTGAACTAAATCCGGTCAAATCGTAAATTACAATGTTTACATCAATTGCTTGATATGAACAATTCTCAAAAATCAATGACTGCAAAAAGAATTTTCGATCTGCCACGATTTTTAACCCTTCATCATATTTATATTTTAGCAAAAGTTTTCGATCTATAAAAGCACATTGATGACAAATTGTACCATTAAATAAAGTGTCAAATGTGATTTTTTGGGGAGGCTTCGTCCATTTAGTCCAATATGTATTACCACATATAATGTCAGCATGAGTTTCTTTATTAAAGACATTATTTAGCACATCATTATTTGCAAAGCAGTCTCCAGAATTCATAAAATTACAATATTGACCTTGTGCCTTTGCAATCCCCTTATTCATGGCATTGTATATTCCATGATCTGGCTCACTAACCCAATAATCAATATACTGTTTATATTCTTCAATGACCTCAAAGCTACCATCTATAGAACCACCGTCAATCACTATAAATTCAAATGAATTAAAGTTCTGATTTATGACACTTTCTATGGTTTTTCTTAGACCATCTTTGTTATTATAATTAATCGTTATGACAGAAATCAACATTCTATTATAATTTAAAATTGAATCGCATCATTTAATATACTCCCAACATAATTAGCAATTCCTTTAATGGACAACCTTTCTTCATAATATTGGCGTATCTCTGCTGGAGAAAATCGGTCAAAAACTTGTGTAACATCTGAAAGAATAGAAGATAAATTCTTCCAAGAATCAATAGTTATACAAGGCGCAGCTTTGTAACACCAAACGTGAGGCAATGGCTCGGTAATAACAATACACCCTTGACGCATTGCTTCATAGAGCCTAAAACACTCAGTAGAATGAAATCCTTTAGGAGATAATACAATTTTGCTATTTTGTAAAAAATGAGCATATTTATTATAATTGTCCCCATTATTGAAACCACTATAGAATTTTATGCAGGCATTATCATATAAATACGAAATGTCAAAAGACTTATTCTTAAAACATAGTTCATAAAGTCTATTTCCTCCTCTTAGATTATATTTTAATAGGAATTTATCCAAATGGGCTAATAATGAAACTTTTTTATTCAAGGCAACATAAAAAGGTACTCTATTCTTATTTAAGTTTCCACAAAAGTAGATACTATATTTTCTTTCGCAAAATGGTAATATCGGCAATTCTGGAACATCATCAATTGTTAATAACGGAAAGTGGTACAATCCCGGTCTAAAAATATTTATTCCATTTTTTCTATCTATTGCATCTTTATTCTTTAAATGAGCTTTAAAAATATAGTTGAATCTAGAAAATAGATTGATTGAAGGCATGTATCCTTCTTCATCTCCAATCCAAAATAGCACATTGTTTTTCTCTTTTGAATAGTTTGCTATCTCATTTAATAGAATAGTTTCCTCTTCAATGAATCCCCAAAAAATATAGAACTGGTATTGCTCCTTATTTTGTAATAGAGAGTTTAGTTCTTTACAGAATTTTTTTAAAGCCCTTATTTCCAATAATTTTTCATATTGATATGATGGAGCAACAATAATCGTTACGTTTGATATGTCTGCAACTCTATAAATCATAGTATTTTAATCTATACTCAAATGTATTTTTTAAATAGTAAATCTTTAAGCAAATAACAATAGAAATCAATGATACAATAAGGATTTATTAAGAAGATTATATGAATCCATTTTTTCTTTATCACAAAAGACATTAATTTCATCATAATCTATCAGGATAGATGAAAGATTATCATTAATACACAATATTCTATCCGAAAAATGAAGTTTATTCAATATTGATAAAGATCTTTCATCTGTATTGTTATCAATCGAAATCGTATTAAATTGCTTATTAAATAATATCGAAAGTACTGTTCCATGAAAAGAAGATGTTACAATATATGAAGCATTTTGAAAATATTCCAATAATTTTTCAACAGACAATGTCTGTTTTATGAACTTATTATTTAATAAAGATTCACGTACAGTTATAACATCTATAAATTTCAGTTTTTTCACCTTTGATATCGCAGCAGCATATTCTGCAATTTTATCATTCCGTCCTATCTGAAATAATAACAAGTAAGAAGATCTATCAGAAGATCTTCTTTGCTTAGCAAGCAATTGTCCTAAAACACATCTCCCAGCTAATAAAACAGGATCTAATACAACCTTAACCATTGAAATGCTCTTACATATATAGTCAGCCAAAGTTTTTTCTCTAACAAAAACTTTATCAAAACATTGAAGCCTAGATAAAAAATAATCGATGTTTTCACCTGCAAAATTCGATATACTTCCTGCACTTGCAGCATAGGCAATCAGTCTTTTTCCTTTCGCAGCAGGGAAATCTCCTAAATATACTTTATCAAATCCACCTGTAATTTTCGGATTCCAAATCTGATCGCTTCCAAAGACAAAAGCATTAAAATCGTTTGATTCATCATTCAAATCCAACTGATAAAGATTTAAATGAGAATCAATGAATCGAGAAAAAACCCGGTTACGTTTCCAACGAATAGGAGTAACTAAACAAGCCCTAAGTAAGCCTTTACATTTAGCAAAGAATGAATCAAAGGAGGTCGGATCATAAGAAAATGTTTTGTATGGCTCTATAAGATAATTCGGACGATAATCTATAACGTAGACTTCATGTCCCATACCTTTTAGAACTTCCTGCAGACAATAGGTCTGCAAGACGGCACCATAATTGGCTACACAATGGAATGTAAATATACCGATTTTCATAATATAGTTAAATAGAAAAAAATACGCAACCAATTCAAATTATCGATGTACTATTTTCCTTATGATTTCATATCCATTCTTGCCAAGAAGATTTATTGCAGTCTGCTTAATCGTATTCTTAAGTGTCAGTTTGGAATCTAAAATGACATTCATTATCTGCTCCAAAGCTTTGCTCTCATCCTCTGTTTGGGTAAACACCTCTAATAGCATCGGTTTTTCAGTAATTTCCGAATCAAGGAATCTGTCTACCACTGCATTAAATTCGTTTTTGTTGCCAGCCGTCAGATATTCATATCCAAGATCCATAGCATAATCTTTTACTAACTTTCGTGACATATTACCATAGTGCCCTGCAGCGGCTATATATCTGTCAACTTCCTCCCCTAGAGAATAACAAGGATGACTGTAATTACGGAATTCATTACCTTTTCCATTGTTAATAAGAAGAATGCGCACATTATTACCCACATGCCTATTACCAAGTACATTCAAGTCATAAAAAAAAGCCAAATCACCGAAAATACCGATAAAGAGTTTTTCAGGATGAACGAAAGATGCTCCCATCATAGTAGATACTCCTCCGTCTATACCAAATCCTCCCACATTACATTTGGCTCGTATACCGACCGGTAGTTTAAAGAAGTTCCATGATCTTAAACTATGCAATATTCCGATATGTAATTCGCAACCTTTAGGAAGTCTATTGTACATCTGTTGTGCCATCCATATATTACTGAAAGGAAGTTCCGGAAGTTTATCTTTAACAGTCTCAACCTCTGCCGCCATTGCATCCAGCAATTCTGTATGACTTGTATTATCCTCTGCATATCTTTCAAAGAACTCTTCTTCAGGCATCATGAAAACTCGGCGAAGATTACCAAATGTGTCACGTAATGCTCCATCAGGATTTACCCTCCATGTGTGAGCTGCATATATATTAAATTGATTGCCGGAAACTTCACCTATATGAATACACAGATTAGCATTTACTAAAGGTGAATGCCATTGCTGCTGGCCACATACTAATTGATAGTGAATCTCATATTTCCCACGATAACCGCTTGTATGGTCACATAATACAACGGAATCATAAGTAGCACAGAACTTATCAACAGCAGCTGTAAGACGATCCGAAAAGTCTGCATGGGCTCCTACAAAAATAATAATCCTGCCATTCTTAGGGATCTCCGGCAAATTCTGATCAAAAAACGTATGTCGGTAGATCGCATTGACATGAGGAATTTCTGTTACACTAAAGTCCTGACTATATCGGGTATATAAATTGATGTGTGATGGTCCACCCCCATTAAGTTTCAATGCCAGTATAGCTTTGTTGGCTTCGATCTCGCAAAAACGCTCATCTTCCTTGTCTTTGACCATTGGTAGGGTTACACTTTCCACCGCAATGTCGTTTGGTATATTCCGGCGGTCAATCTGTTGGTCGATCAAATGACCAATCTGATAATTACCACGGGTCGATGTGATTGCAAGTACCGGAAGTTTTCTATAATAGGCTTCAGTTAGTCCTGGCATATAATTCCGGGAAGCAGTAGCACCTGTACAACTAATGACAACCGGTTCACCTGTTTCTGCTGCCATACCACAAGCAAGATAGGCGGCACTACGTTCATCAACAGATGACCAAATCTGAAACCAAGGATCGTTTTCAATACTGACGACAAAGGTCATATTCGTCGTTCCGGGAGATACTATTACACGACGTATGCCATGTGACTTCAATAAGGCTATCACAATTTGGACATTACGTTCATTAGTATAATGCAAATTATTATTCATATGCTTTCATTTCCAACGAGGATTTATAGTCCTACCGTTATTACATAATATAATTTGTCCTGAAATACAACCAGATGCATCGGACAATAGAAAACAAGCTGTTTCGGCTACTTCTTCAGGCAGATATACACGTTCTGTGGCATTACATTCTAAATAAAGATTACCGCCAGCCTTTAATCCTGTCATATCAGTAGCTGTTATACCAGGGGCTATAGCATTTACACGTATGCCGTCTTTAACAAACAGACATGCAAGCCCCTTCACCATACTGTTTACAGCAGCCTTCGTAAAACCATATGGACGTATATCGACTGTTTCACCTGTCTCCGATGAAACAAACAATACATTACCTTTTCTTTTCTCACGTAAAAGTAGCCTTGTAAAGCTTTGAGTCAAGAAAAATCCACCTCTAAGATTTGTTTCCATCTGTGCATCAAACGTTTCGGGTGTGACATCAAAAAATGTCGGTTCATGTAAAGAGATACCAGCATTATTTACAAGACTATCAACCCCTCCTAATATCCGGTCTACTTCGCTAATGAAATCATCCAATTCTGCTGTATTTTGCATGTCTAACGTCAAATACTTACACCCTATTCTATCAGCAGTAGACCTTAATGTATTTTCATTACGACCAGAAATTAACACTGACGCACCTTCTGAAACGAATTTAGTGGCCATCGCTGCTCCGAGCCCTTTTCCTCCTCCTGTAACAATAATTTTTCTACCGAACAAACGTCCATCAGGTTGAAGATAAGATATATTCGCAGTTACATTCTTAACAGGAACACCATTCAAAATATATCTGATTCCTCGCTTTATATATTGTTTATATGACATAAAGATTATTTCTAGAATCTGAATTTAGATAATAGGTATGATGTTTTTTTATATAACATTTCCCGTTCTGACTTTTCCAACCCCAATATATTTATTGTCAACAAAGAAGAACACAAACCAATAATACACGATACACATAGACGAAGAAAACTTGGTTCTAAGTAGCGTATAACTATTAATGGCAGAATAAATGCAACCACAGATACAATAACTACCCGAAAAACGACATCAAACAAATATAGCTGTACAGGGAAATTTAAAAGCCCTTTAGCTATATATAAACGTACAAATACCAATAAAAAATAAATGACGATGTATATATAATATGTCGTTTCTGGAGGCAATCCTATTCTGAATGCCAACCATGTAAGTGGAAACACAAAACATCCAACGATAGTGACAGCTAGCTGGTATTTTCTTATTTTACCTGTTGCTAAAATGGCAGTGTACATAGTACCACCTAAAAGAGTCATTAATGTACCAAATAACATCAGCCGCAAGAAAATCGGTGCGTACTCAGGAACAGTCTTTAGCCAAAGATGCAGTATGTAGTCAGCCTCACATACAATCGGTACGGTGAATATCAAAAGGAGAAAATAAGAGAATCTGGCACCACGACAAACCAACTTGTTCATATATTCCCGATCACCAGAAGCATATGATTTGGTTATTTGGGGATTGAGGGCAACAGTAAAGTTTCCCACAAACTGCATGACAGCATTTTGTACTTGTGAGGCAACTCCCTTTGCAGCATTGAGAGTGACTCCAAAAAAGATATTAATGAGCATATCTACGCCCTGCGTGTTGAGCATATAGGCACCGTTACCAAAGAAACTCCAGCCGGCAAAACCGCTCATCTCTTTTATTAATGATTGATCATATACAAATTTATAATGGCTTTCGGCAAAATGGTTATGACAGTACCACCCATATATCAGCCTTATGATTATGGCAACAATAACAAATAATATTGAATAGCTGATCAATTTGTCGTAAGGAGAAATAAAAAGCATATAGGCAATGACCAATTTCAAAATGGTCTCTAATATACTTATATAGGCAAAGGCAGACATCCGCTCATGTGCTATAATGCAAGCATTATACGGAACACTAATGAGACCGATAACAAACGACAAGAGAGAACATTGAAAGACCCAATTGGCTGCAATTAATCGGCTTTCTGGAATATTCAATTTATGGTTGATGAACCAAACTCCTATACATTCAGCAAGTATCACTATAATCAAGGATATCCCGATTTGAATATTCACACTTGTTGAAAATATCAGCTTTAACTTGTTAAAATTCCCATGTCCAAGCTCAAATGTAATGAAACGACTAATGGACGAAGATAGAGAACCAGAAATGACAGAAAACATACCGACGACTCCACCAACAACATTGATAATACCAAAATCGGAAACCCCCAATGTATTCAATATCACACGACTTGTATATAGCGACACCAACATTGTAAATAAGGTACGCACATACAATACTAACGTATTTTTGGCAATCCTTCTTGTATTTTCGGCGTGAGAACTCATGTTATCATTTCCCCATCAGACGTTTCCAAAAAGAGCTTTTCCCTTCTCCTTCCAATTCCCGTAAATATCGGGCATAACTGCAACGACGACTGACCAACTGATAAATGGTACCCCAATCGGGAAGTTTTCCCACATTGCAATCGTCTATATACAAATCGGCCCGCAATTTCCGACAAGGAGCTGACGGATATTCTGCAATCTTTTCTTCCGGGAAATTGGCATTAACAGCATAAAACTCGACACCGTGACGACGGCAAAAGTCTACAGCCTCGTCCAAAAGTTTTCCTTCACGAACGGACCATAGAATAAGTCGATGACCTTCTGACTGCAACTTCCTCAAAGTTGCAAAAGCAAAAGGTATCTCTCGACCAATCCGGGGATAACAATGTTCTACAATCGTTCCATCAAAATCAACCGCTATAATCATAAGTTAAATGATTCTTTATCAAAAGACAAAAAAGGATAACGTATAGCCAAAGACCGCTGTTCTGAAAGCACGTACTCCCGTAAATCGGACGGGATATCCGAATTGCTTGACATGGAAGACAGCAACCGATCTATTTTCTGAATTAAAAAAACAATATCTTCAAAATTACCAATGTGACGATTACCATATATGGGAGCAAGATAATGCCCCACTCTCTCCAACATAAAGCATAGAATATCGGCCGCCTCGCGATAATTCCCGGCTAGAAGCAAATATCCGGACTTCATGACCCACTGATCCAAACTTTGTGCAATGACCAGCAAGTCCAACTGATTGTAAGGACGAAAAAAGCAATTCTCAATATCTGCATGATAAGAATCGACACCACTATCGGATAAACCAATGTTCCCTTGTTGCAACCTGCGTTGACGTGCATATTCAGCAGCATTCTCGACAGTGTCTTTGCAAACGCCATGAATGGCCACTGTCATTCCACCCATTGAAGTCACCAGGCAACGATCACGAGAAATGCGTACCAAATATCCCTCGAATCCAGCCAACAAGCCAGAAGTCACTTTCACCAAAGTATGTCCTGAAGCATAATAACCAAAAGCATGCGGCATAAAACGTATGCGATTGGGAGCGAAACGGGAAAGTTGTATAAAAGGTTGCATGATATGATCGGGAATAATGGCCGGACGCCGAGTCGTATAATCTTTCACAAGATATAGACCAAAATAATTCTGATTTAAGAAATGCTGTACGCTACCACTTTCTCCCTGAACAAAAACAAGACCCGGAATTGTCACTTTCTCCTTCTCAACGACTCGTTTATTCTCGCGCCTATATACAATAGTTTTATGAATAAACACATTGAATTTTTCCTCTATTTTCTTCACCACTACATTAACCTTAGTATGATGAATTATGAGATAAACCCAGGAAGAACCAGCCTTATCAGAAGTACATAATTTCACCTCCGCACCATTTCCGGAATTTGGTCCGTTCTTGAATTTGCCCTCTCCGGCTTTAGAAGAAGTATCTGTACTATCCAGTGGCATCGAAACTCTTCTAATTTATGTCCACATCTGCACATACAACCTGATATATGCAGATCTTTCTTTTAAAGTTAACATAAAATATATATTTACGTTGAATGCATAAATCCCTCTATACAAACAGATTATAAACAAAATCACAAATTTTCTCTTTGTAAGAGAAGTCTTGCGCTCCCTAATAATCGCCAATGCACTGATA
>CAYQOV010000008.1:61722-70098 GCA_964419245.1 uncultured Bacteroides sp.
TTTTAAGGATTTTTTCTTACCTTTGCACCACTGAAACTTCTCTTACAAAGAGAAGGATTTAACAAATCGATTGTTATTACATACGAATATGAACAGAAAAAAATCACAAATTAGACTCATTTCCGTTTAACAAATGAGTTTCCAAACCATCTATTGATAGGAGAATAATCAGAACAACCAAGACTATTCATGATACATTATCATAATTTTATAAAAAAGGACTATTGGACATAATCCTATTAAAATATTTCTTTAATTTATCTGTCAATATCTTCCATATTTTTATAAATAAGGAACAACACAACACTACTAAATAAGCAAGTTTATTTTGTAGTGCATCCGTCTTTCACTATCTTTGTGCTATTAACCAGGAGAACGTAATTCCATGAAACACCTATATGCTCTGATTGTCATCCTCATCTTCTGCCTTTTCATTTCTTCCTGCGGACAGAAAGAAGCTCGTTACGTTATCGGCGTGTCACAATGCAGTGATGACGAATGGCGCACACAAATGAACAAGGAAATCCGCCGCGAAGCACTCTTCTATCCTGGCGTGGAAGTAGATATCCGTTCAGCAAACGACGATAACCGAAAACAAACAGAAGACATTGAACGATTCATCCGCCGCAAGGTGGACCTGATTGTAGTGGCCCCCAACGAAGCGGAAGCCATCACTCCTGTAATAGAAAAAGCATACGCCAAGGGAATCCCTATCGTACTGGTCGACAGACGGATAAACTCAGACCATTATACAGCTTACGTAGGAGCGGACAACTACGAGATGGGCCGACAGATAGGCCACTACATCGCTACACGCTTGGGAGGCAAAGGCAATGTCGTAGAACTGACAGGATTACAAGGTTCTACACCAGCTGTCGATCGCCATCGGGGCCTGATGGATGTGTTATCACGTACACAGGGCATACAGATAGTAGCCAGTGCCGATGCCGGATGGTTCCAAAAGTCAGCAGAACAAGCATTCGACTCCATCCTGACCCGTCAACCGCAGATTGAGCTGGTATTCGCCCATAACGACCGCATGGCAGCAGGGGCACACGCAGCAGCCCTTCGGCATGGACGCGCAGACAAGATGCTGTTCGTCGGTGTAGATGCCCTGCCCGGCAAAGGGATGGGGGTAGAACTGGTAGCCGACGGCACGCTGGACGGCACCTTCATCTACCCTACGGGCGGCGACCGCGTAGTGCAGGTAGCCATGAACATTCTGGAAGGAAAGAAGTATCAACGTGAAAACCTGCTGTCCACCGCTCCTGTCAACCGACAAAATGCCCACGTGATGCAGATGCAGACGGACCACATCGCAGCGCTGGACGTAAAAATAGAAAAGCTGAACAGCCAGCTGGACACCTTTCTGATGCGCTATTCCGCCCAACGCATGTTCCTCTATGCATGTTTTGTCATCATCATATTGGTAGGTGCGTTGCTGGTCTTCGTGGTACGCGCCTTTTGGACCAAAAACCGCCTGAACGCCGAACTGTCCCAACAGAAAAAACAGCTGGAAGAACAACGCGACCAACTCATCACGCTGTCGAGGCGATTGGAAGAGGCAACGCACGCAAAACTGGCTTTCTTCACCAACGTGTCCCACGACTTCCGCACACCGCTCACCCTCATCGCCGACCCCGTCGACCAACTTCAGCAAAGCCGCAACCTGAACGAGCAGGAACGCTTTCTGCTGAATATCATCCATAAGAACGTAGCTGTACTGCTACGCCTCGTCAACCAGATACTCGACTTCCGCAAATTTGAAGAAGGGAAACTGGATATGCATCTCTCTCGATTTGATCTGGCTGCCTCGCTACACGAATGGACAGATGCCTTCCGTACTTTGGCTTACCGAAAACACATCCGCTTCAACATCGAGACACCCGAAACAGAAAGTAAAGAAAACGAAGAAAGCTTCATCACCGCCGACGCCGAAAAAGTGGAGCGCATCTTATACAACCTTCTGTCCAACGCCTTCAAGTTTACACCCGAAAATGGCAGCGTCCACGTCAGCCTCGAATTCTTCAATAAGGAAGATGCCCGTTGGATGCGCCTGCAAGTGACCGACACAGGCGTAGGCATGTCTGCCGACCACATACAGCATATATTCGAAAGCTTCTACCAGATAGATGTCCACCATGCAGGATCGGGTATTGGCCTCGCTTTGGTGAAAGCATTTGTAGAGATGCACGGAGGCACCATCCACGTGGACAGCGCTGAAGGACAAGGTACCCGCTTCTGCATTGAGATGCCCGCCCATCAAACCGGTGCCTTAGACAGTAACACGACCCGTAGCGCCATGTTAGCCAACCTGAAAGAAGGCGCCATACTGGCCGCCGACCAGGAAACAATACAGGTGGCCGACCGCGACACAAAACCCGAAGACAAAGAAACCATTCTCGTAATAGACGACAATCAGGACATACGCGACTATGTCCGCTCCGTCCTTCAGGAAAAATACAACGTCATTGAAGCCGCCAACGGACAAGAGGGCGTCCAGCAAGCCATGAAGTATGTACCCGACGCCATCATCTGCGACGTGATGATGCCCGTCATGGACGGCATGGAGTGCTGCCGCCGCCTGAAGTCGGAATTGCAGACATCGCACATCCCCGTGATGATGCTCACGGCCTATGCCGTAGACGAACAGAAGATAAAGGGATACGAGTGTGGAGCAGATTCCTACATATCCAAACCGTTCAGTGCCCAGCTACTTACTGTCCGCCTGCGCAACCTCATCGAAAACCGCCAACGCCTACAGAATTTCTTCGCGGACGGCGTGAAGCCCCCCACGCAAAAAGCGCCCGTGGCCGAGCTGGATAAAGGTTTCATGGAAAAGCTCCATCGCCTCATCAACGACCGCCTGTCCGATCCTAACCTAAGCGTAGAGGATTTGGGGGAAGAAATAGGTTTGAGCCGCGTACAGCTCTATCGAAAGACGAAAGCCCTCTGCGGCTATGCCCCCAACGAACTGCTGCGCATCGCACGCCTGAAACGTGCATCTTCGCTATTGGCTTCCACCGAAAAGACGGTAGCCGAAATCACTTACGAGGTAGGCTTCAGCTCACCCTCCTACTTCACCAAATGCTACAAAGAATATTTCGGCGAAAATCCCACCGATTTCCTGAAACGGAAGAATGGAGAATAAACGCAAAAAGAAAGCATTGCTTTCCACCTCGAAAAACAATGCTTTGTGAGGCGGAAAACAATGCTTTATTCTTAACAGGAAAAAGACTTCCGCGACTACTTTCCTTGTCCGTATCCCTCTTCTGCCGTATCGTGGTGCTTCAATACCTTGGCGTCGATGAAGAAAACAATCTCTTCTGCTATGTTCGTGATGTGGTCGCCGGCACGCTCCAGCTTGCGGAAAACGCTTGCCAGATTGATGCAGGACAAAGCGCTTTCAGGATGTTGCCGGATATATTCAGCCAACAAGGCAGAAGCATTGGCATTGATTTCATCCAGCACATTGTCTTTCGCGAAAACTGATGTAGCCAGTTCCTGACTTTCTTCCTGCAAAGCACGCTTTGCCAGTTCGAGCATGGAGAGAACCTGATCGATCATCTCCTGCAGGCGGATGCGCTTCACGAGGTCGGCATCGAGTGTCAGTTCTTTCTCTTCGAGAGCAAAGCGGGCAACGCTCTCGGCAAAATCGCCCAGACGCTCCAGATTGGTATTGATTTTCAGCATGGCCAATACAAACCGCAAATCGATGGCTACCGGCGTATAAAGCGCGATGATGTCCTCCACATCGCTGTCGATTTTCAGCTCGAAAGCATTGACACGGCGCTCGTGTACCAATACTTGCTGAGCCAGTTCGCGGTCGAATGTAAGCACAGATTCTCCTGCGCGATCAAGCTGGTTATAAACCAAAGTCCACATTTCGTCTATTTCTTTTTTCAGCAAGACGAGTTCACTCTCGATAAATTTTACCATAAAGTCTTGTTTTATATAAATTACTACGTTATCGCATTCCTGCTCCGATTGGGAAGCCAAAAATAAGCAATTTTTTTACGCATGCAAAGAAAGAAGATGGATATTAAGGACGTATGAAGAGAAGATGAAGCAAATGTTTCAAAAACATTACAATCGTATTACAAGCTCCTCGTGCAGGTAGCCGAAAACCTTGTGAACCCGCCCCTTGCCATTGCAATGCCTTCCAAAAAAAACGGATATATGCCAAGGATATAGGCAATTTACAAAAAATAGTCGTATTTTTGCAGCCATAAATAAAAATCATGTAACCAAAGACGTATGGCAGAACTGAAAAACGAAGAAACAAGCGAAAAGAAAAGCTTGAACTTCATTGAGCAAATTGTAGAAAACGACTTGAGCAACGGCAAGAATGGAGGCAGAGTGCAGACACGCTTCCCGCCGGAGCCTAACGGATACCTGCACATCGGACATGCCAAGGCCATCTGCCTTGACTTCGGCATCGCAGCCGCTCACGGAGGCGTATGCAACCTGCGTTTCGACGACACCAACCCCACGAAGGAAGACGTGGAATACGTAGAAGCCATCAAGGAGGACATCCAGTGGCTGGGCTACCAGTGGGGCAACGAATATTATGCATCGGACTATTTCCAGCAACTTTGGGACTTCGCCATCCGCCTCATCCAGGAAGGCAAGGCTTACATTGACGAACAGTCGTCCGAAGAGATTGCGGCACAGAAAGGTACGCCGACCCAGCCGGGTACGGAAAGTCCCTACCGCAACCGCCCTATTGAAGAAAATCTGGAGCTGTTCCAGAAGATGAACAGCGGCGAGGTAGAAGAAGGTGCCATGGTGCTGCGCGCCAAGATAGACATGGCCAATCCCAACATGCACTTCCGCGACCCCATCATCTATCGTGTAGTGAAACATCCGCACCACCGCACGGGTACGAAGTGGAAAGCCTATCCCATGTATGACTTCGCCCACGGCCAGAGCGACTTCTTCGAAGGCGTGACCCACTCACTCTGTACGCTGGAGTTTGTGGTACACCGCCCGCTCTACGACCTCTTTGTCGATTGGCTGAAGGAAGGCAAGGATCTGGACGACAACCGCCCGCGCCAGTACGAGTTCAACAAGCTGAACCTGAGCTACACGCTGATGAGCAAGCGCAACCTGCTGACGCTCGTCAAGGAAGGCCTGGTGAACGGCTGGGACGATCCCCGCATGCCGACCATCTGTGGTTTCCGCCGTCGTGGCTATTCGCCTGAGTCTATCCATAAGTTCATCGACAAGATAGGCTACACCACCTACGACGCCCTCAACGAGTTCGCCCTGCTGGAAAGTGCCGTCCGCGAAGACCTGAACGAACGTGCCACCCGCATTTCGGCCGTGCTGAACCCAGTGAAGCTGGTTATCACCAACTACCCCGAAGGACAGGTGGAAGAACTGGAAGCCATCAACAACCCCGAACGTCCTGAAGAAGGCAGCCACACCATCGAATTCAGCCGCGAGCTGTGGATGGAGCGCGAAGACTTCATGGAGGACGCTCCGAAGAAATATTTCCGCATGACCCCCGGCCAGGAAGTACGCCTGAAGAATGCCTACATTGTGAAGTGCACAGGTTGCAAGAAGAACGAGGCTGGCGAAGTGGTGGAAGTCTACTGCGAATACGACCCCGACTCAAAGAGCGGTATGCCAGGCGCCAACCGCAAGGTGAAAGGTACGCTGCATTGGGTAAGTTGTGCCCATTGTCTGGAGGCCGAAGTACGCCTCTACGACCGTCTGTGGAAAGTGGAAAATCCTCGCGACGAACTGGCTGCCATCCGCGAAGCCAAGAACTGCGACGCCCTGACAGCCATGAAGGAAATCATCAACCCCGATTCGCTGAAGGTACTGCCCTGCTGCTATGTCGAAAAGTTTGCCGCCGGCATGAAACCCCTCACTTATCTGCAATTCCAACGCATCGGCTACTTCAACGTCGACAAGGACTCTACGGCAGAAAAGATGGTCTTCAACCGCACAGTGGGCCTGAAAGACACGTGGGGCAAAATAAACAAATAAAAAACTGATACACGCATACGATGAGTAACAAAAACCTGCTGTCGGGCAAAGACAAGACATTGGCCGAATTGGTGAAAAACTACGAAACGGCACGCGACCAGCACATCTCCATCTACATGGATGCAGAAGACCTGGCCGATATTGCCGAATGGTACGACCGCAACAGTAAGTTCGACGACGCAGCCGAAGTCATCGCGTATGGGCTCAAGCTCCACCCCGGAAACACCTCGTTGCTGGTGGAGCACAGCTACCTACATCTGGATCTGTACGAGCTGGAAGACGCAAAGCAGGCTGCCGCAGAAATAACCGAAGAACGCCCTGACGTCACCATCCTACGCGCCAGACTGCTGGCAGAAGAAGGACGCATAGAGGATGCCGAGCTGCAGCTGGACACGCTGGAAGACAAATACAGTAGGGAAAACATCATTGATGTGGCCTACATGTACCTTGGAGCCTACCAGTACGACCGGGCAATGGAATGGCTTTCACACTGGCGATGGGACAAAGAAGATACAGAATACTGCTGTATCATGGCTGACAGCCTGCTCGACCGAAAGAACTATGCGGAAGCTCTGACCTACTACAACAAGCTGATAGACAACGACCCCTATCATCCACAATACTGGATGGCAGCGGCACGCTGCTACATGGGCATTCAGGAATTCGGAAAAGCCATTGACGCCTGCGACTATGCCCTGCTGGCCGACGACGAACTGGGCGAAGCCTACGTCATGAAGGGTTACTGCTTTCTGGAGCTTGGCAATGACGAAGAAGCCGTCAAGTGCTACCAACAGGCCGTCAAGTTCCACAGCATCGCTCCTGCCTACCTGAACTCCATGGTAGGACAGATCAAGCTGGAGAAAGAAGAATGGGAAAAAGCCTATAACGAACTGGCTCTCGCCCTGAAACAGGAGGAGGACTTGAAAGACCCCATCACACGTTCATCCCTCTACGCCGGCATGGCCATCTGCATTTATAAACTTGGCAATGAGCAATACGAAGGACAGGCACTCGACTACTGCCGCAAAGCCATTGACATCGATTACCTCAATGTAGACGCCCATCTGTTGGGAGGCCTGATTTATGCACAACGTGGAGAAAGACAAAAAGCCGTTGACATGTGGGAAGAGATAGGCAGCTATGACAATACGGCCGACACATGGTCTGAAATAGCCGCTTATAGCACCGAAGCAGGCATGTACCGCTATTCTGTCAGCGCCCTGGAGCATATCGAACAATGGAAGCCCGACTATCCCAACCTGTATCAGCGGCTTACCATGTCTTGCATCCTGTCCGGCGAAACGGAAAAAGCCCGACACTACAACCAACAGACCAAAAACCCCATGAACGAAAAATACATGGAAAATCTGCAAATGCTGGTGGAGAAAATGCCCGATGGAGAAACCATACAGGTAATGAAAACCTACCTGACAGAACCGATCCGACGGAGAAAAGGATAATTTTTACAAAAAGACTCTGCAAAAGGAAAGTACGAGCATTATGAAAAGAAAACTGAAAGACTACGCATTCATCGCACTGAAAGGCATGGGCATGGGAGCTGCCGACGTCGTACCCGGTGTCTCGGGCGGTACCATCGCCTTCATTGTAGGCATCTACGATGAACTGATAGAAACAATCAAGAGCATTAACATGGAAAGCATCCGCCTGTTTCTCACAGGAAAATGGGGATTGTTTTGGAAGAAAATCAATGGGAATTTCCTGTTCTCACTTCTGTTGGGAATCGGCATCAGTGTCTTTTCGCTCGCAAAAGTCATAACCTGGCTGCTCACCACCCACCCCATTTTGGTTTGGGCGTTTTTCTTCGGCCTGGTACTGGCCTCTACCTGGTTCGTAGGGAAAGACATCAAAGGGTGGAATTGGAAAACCGTTACGGGATTTATCGCCGGTGCCATTGTAGCTTACTACATAACCGTTGCCACTCCCGCAGAAACGTCGACCCATCCGCTGTTCATCTTCCTGTGTGGAGCTATTGCTATCTGCGCCATGATTCTTCCAGGCATTTCAGGAAGTTTCATTCTGGTGTTGTTAGGTAAATATTTCTATATAATGGAAGCGGTAAAGACGCTCAATATCACAACCCTGGCCATCTTTGCAGCAGGTGCAGTCATCGGTATCACCAGTTTCTCACGTCTGTTATCGTTTGCCTTGAAGCATTTCCGCAACATCACCTTAGCCGTTCTGACAGGCTTCATGCTGGGTTCACTCAACAAAGTATGGCCATGGAAAGAAATAGCCGACAACACTCATGGCATGCCTATCGAAACCAACATCTTGCCCAATGCCTACATTGGCGAGGCAATAGCACTGATGGTAGTAGGCTTCCTCATGGTCTACTTCCTTGAAAAACTATCTAAAAAA
>CAYQOV010000009.1:0-66941 GCA_964419245.1 uncultured Bacteroides sp.
CAGTAACCGTCAGTAACCCACTGGATATAGATCGTTCTGGAGAAATGGTGGAAGTATCCATGGATGAAATCAGTAATCGGCTAAAATTAGCTGATACAGCACAAATTGTGGTACTCGATGCTGAAGGTACCGAAATCCCCTATCAGATAACTTACGATGATAAAGTGATATTCCCTGCAACAGTAGCTGCCAAAGCAACAGCTACCTACACCATTCAGGAAGGAATTCCTCAACCTGTAGAGGTAAAAGCCTGTGGACGCCAATATCCAGAACGTCTGGATGACATGGCTTGGGAAAATGACCTGGTAGGTTTCCGTGCCTACGGACCTGCTCTACAGGCTGGAGGCGAACGAGGTTTCGGCTATGATCTATTCCTAAAACGTAATACTTCCGAACCGATATTGGAAGATCTGTACGCTAAAGAATTAGATAAAGCAGCACGTGCACGTGCTGCTGAATTGAGAAAAACAGATCCCCAAGCAGCCTCTGAACTATTGCAATCTATTTCCTACCACATTGATCATGGTTATGGTATGGACTGTTATGCTGTAGGCCCGACACTAGGTGCAGGCGTAGCAGCTCTTATAGACAATGGTGAAATTGTTTATCCATGGTGCTACAAAGATTTTGAAGTATTAGACAACGGTCCGCTACGTTTCACAGTAAAATTAGAATTCAATCCACTAACTGTAAAGGGAGATAGTAATATCGTAGAGACACGTGTCATTACCCTCGATGCAGGTTCTCATCTGAACCGTACCGCTGTATCCTATACTGGACTTCAAGAATCTCTGCCTATAGCAACTGGCATTGTTTTACACGACGATGGTGCCGTAAAGACTGATGCAGCCAACGGTTACATGACTTATGTAGATCCGACCACAGGCCCTGACAACGGCAAAGTATTCGTAGGAGCAGCCTTCCTTACTGAATTTAAAGAAGCGAAAATTGTAAAATATTCCAATGACGAAAAGAAACAACATGGTAATGCCGAAGGACATATTTTAGCAACTAGCGACTATGAACCTGGAGCAAATTATGTCTACTATTGGGGATTTGGCTGGGACCGTGCAGACATAAAAGATATCAATGCATGGAATAACTATATGGCTAATTTTGCACAAAAAGTACGCAACCCGTTAACGATAAGTATAAACTAAAAGAAAGCATTATCAAAACATCCTATTCCCTAAAATAGGACGCTCAAATGCCCTGTATGGCCGTCATTCATCAGACGCACTACAGGGCATTTTGTATGTTTTCGAACACCAAAAGCGGACACATGTCCGATAACGAACAGAAGGGAATAATGAACCGACACTGATTATCAAATATTTAAAAGTTTGGCATGCCATTTGAATAATATTTAAGTGAATGGACGTTCGAGAAGAAAGAAACTCAATAGCGCAACTTTTCTTTCTACGAACAACGTCTAACTGATAAAAATAGAAACTAATAACAATAACTCTTTAAAACAGAACTGAATTATGAAAACTATGAACGTATTCAAAGCATTGGCACTCGCCGTAATCACACTGGTCAACCTTCTCAACACCCAAGCAATGGCACAGGATAACTTCATCACAAATGAAGAAGTAAAGAACAACCTCGTCGTATCGAGAACCATCTACAAGCAGGACGGCAACTATCTGCACAACCACATGCGTTACGAATTCGCTTATGACGAACAAAACCGTCTTATCAATAAAACAGCTTCCAAATGGGACGGTACTGTTGATAAATGGATTCCTTACTTCCAGATGACCTACCGCTACGAAGCCAACGAAGTCATCATGAGCTATGCCCGCTGGAATGAATCACAAGAAACGTTCAGTAAAGACAAGAAAGAAACAGTATATGAACTGAACGAGAATAACATCCCCGTAGCCTGCCACCAAGTAACAGGAATTCCCGCTCTAATAGCCGAACGACGCTGATTGTTAAACTCACTGTATCATTTCCGAGGAGCGACAAAATGGTGTACTTTTGTGCACAAATAATCTTTAGAACTCTCACCAACATGAAGACAAAGGATCCGTTCCTCGGAAACGAACGTACCCTGTCCGGCAGGATGAATGAAATAGACTACCTGAAATGTGTCTGTATCCTATTGATGGTAATCTTCCACCTAACCTACATCGGCGACAAATATCCCTATGCCAAGCAAGTGGTTTACACCTTCCACATGCCAATCTTCTTGCTGATTTCAGGTTACCTGACCAATATTGGGAAGTCCATCAAAGAGTTTCTGAAGAAATACTTGTGGATTTTTATTCCCTATGCAGTAATGGAAACAAGTTATGCGGTAGCTTCCTGCCTACTACCCGTACGCCAAGGACTGGAAGAACTGAGCCTGCCGGCCGTAATCGAAGCGATCTTCGTCTCACCCGTAGGCCCCTACTGGTATCTACATACGCTTATACTCTGCGCCTTGCTTACTACGTTGTCTTCCATCTTGTGCGAGGAGAAGCAATTACTCGCTTTATCATTCTAGGACTTTGCCTCTATGGCTTGGCATGCCTGCACCTACTAGCTTACGAAAATGCTACCTACTTTCTAGGCGGATGTATATTGGCACAGACCCACGTAAAACTAAACCGTTTCTTCCGCCCATCTATATGGGCTGTTGTACCACTCATTTTATTATGTGCTGTACCCGAAAATCTGTCTCGCGGGAGTTTGCCTGGAATAATCATTACCTACCTAGCATCATGTCTGTTACTCTATTTCTACCCACTTCTGACGAATCGCTTCCGTCGAGGCTGCCTGTACATCGGACAACATACGCTAGCCATTCTACTTTTTTCCCCTGTTTTTACCATGCTGGCTAAAGGTTACTTGCCACTGCTGCCCTTCGATCCTACGGGTATGCTATTCCTCGTAACGGCTACCGCCCTAGCTGTGAGCGGCAGCCTTGCCATCGAACAAATGTTATACCGATCGGGACTTTCCCGCTATTTCTTCGGAAAATAATGACTACTTACGACCTGCAGCAAAGAACTTCCACACCAGCGCACTACATGCAGCACCCACAAAAGGAGCTACAATGAAAAGCCACAGCTGTGAAAGTGCCTGCCCACCTTCAAGTAAAGCAGGGCCAATACTTCGAGCAGGATTGACCGACGTACCTGTAATAGGGATACAAACGATATGAATCAACACCAGTGTCAAACCAATAGCCAGGCCAGCCAAATTACCTGCACCACCTTTCTCATCAGTAGAACCAAGCACTACCAAAACAAAGATAAAAGTAAATACAGCCTCAGCAATAAACGCCTGTCCCGTCTCACTCGGATCAAACGTATTGGAACCAGTGGCTGTAGGCCCATCGAATCCTCCTGAAGATACTAGCAACGACAGTATGAACGAACCAATGATAGCACCTAATACCTGAAAAATGATATACATCGTAGCATCCTTACTATTCATACGTCCCGACATCCATACCCCCAGCGTAATAGCAGGGTTAATATGGCATCCTGAAATGCTTCCAATCGTATAGGCCATAGCCACTACGGATAAACCAAAAGCCAAAGCTACTCCCAAAGTTCCTACTCCGGCACCTACGGTTTCGGCTGCACTACCTGCGAATACAGCACTGCCGCATCCCATTAAGACAAGCACCATCGTGCCTATCATCTCTGCCAAATACTTTCTCATACGCTTCGATTTTAAGGATTAGACATTATTTCAATGATAAATTCCTTAAATATAAACATTTTCTTTATAAGTCGATTTGAAGAAAACGCATTTTAACACTTTAGTTTTCTTGAATCATAACCTTAAAGATAGAAAATAAACAACTTGAAAGGCTTTTGGAAGAGAGATATTTCTATACTTGAAACACAAAGGGCTTATGTTCAAGCTCCTAAGGTTTAAATCTATTTTCTCCTGTTTTTTGAGCAATCACTCCAAAGAGCGTGTTCAGCAAGCGATTTCTTCGCCCAGCAGTGTAGCCGAACTAGAGCCAGTAATACGCACCGTCACCAAATCACCCAAGCGGCACGTACCACGGTCGAACACCACCACGCGGTTCTGCTCCGTGCGACCGAAGAGCTGGTCGCGGCTGCGCTTCGACACGCCCTCGACCAGCACTTCGTAGGTCTTGCCCACGCAACGCGCGTTGGCTTCGGCCGAGAGGCGGTTCTGCAGGGCGATGATTTCGTTCAGACGTCGTATCTTCACTTCTTCAGGGATATCGTCAGGCAAGTGCTTGGAGGCATAGGTACCAGGGCGCTCGCTGTACTTGAACATAAAGGCAGAGTCGTAAGCGCACGCTTCCATCAACGAAAGCGACATCCGATGGTCTTCCTCCGTCTCGCTATGAAAGCCGCTGAAGATGTCGGTCGAAAGACCGCAGTCGGGGATGATACGACGGATGGCGGCCACGCGCTCCAGATACCACTCGCGGTCGTACTTGCGGTTCATCAGCTTCAGGATACGACTGCTGCCACTCTGTACGGGCAGGTGGATGTGGCGGCACACGTTGGGCTCTTCGGCAATAACATGCAGCGTCTCGTCGCTCATGTCCTTGGGATGCGAGGTGGTGAAGCGGATGCGCATCGAAGGGGCAGCCTGAGCCACTGTACGCAGTAACATAGGGAAGGTGATGATTTCGCCATCAGAACGTTCGAAACGGTAGGAATTGACATTCTGTCCCAACAGGGTCACTTCCTTGTAGCCTTTCTGTTGCAGGTCGGCCACTTCGCGCAGGATGCTCTCCACGTCGCGGCTGCGTTCGCGTCCGCGGGTATAGGGCACAATGCAGTAGGTACAGAAGTTGTTGCACCCGCGCATGATGGACACGAAGCCCGAAATGTGGTTGCCACAAATACGCGAGGGGATGACGTCGCGATAGGTTTCCGTAGTCGAAAGCTCCACGTTGATGGCCTTCTCGCCCGCCTCGACGGAGGCAATCAGCTCAGGCAACGTCAGGTAGGCATCAGGGCCTACGACTAGGTCCACGTGATAATGTTCGATGAGGTCGTCCTTCACGCGCTCGGCCATGCAGCCCAAGACACCCACAATAAGGTGCGGACGCTTCTTCTTGAGCGAATGGAAGAATTCCAGTCGGTTCAGTATCTTCTGCTCGGCGTTGTCGCGGATGGAGCAGGTGTTCATGAACACCGCGTCGGCATCGTCCAGCGTCTCGGCCATGCTATACCCTGCCATCTGCATCACAGAGGCAATCACTTCACTGTCGGCCACGTTCATCTGGCAGCCGTACGTCTCGATAAACAGTTTCTTTTCACTGTCGGCAGTTGCAGATTTAAAGTCTGCTCCCATCTTTTTTTCCATATAAATAAATGTATATTAGTTTATTCGGCTGCAAAGATACGAAAATAGTCGGCATTTCCATTCCTAACTCTCCATCTTACATCTCTATGCTTTACGCCCAAGAAAGCATTGAGATAGCAGGAAGAAAACAATGCTTTCATCGCAACATCCGACCCTTTTGTCTCCAATAGACCAGATGCTTCGGACTGCCCAACACCTGAGAGGTGTAGATGCCTGTATGGCCCGAAAACAGATAGGCCGTGACGCAAGCCACGCCCAAGTAGATGCCTGCCTCCGCTCCAAAGAGCTCAATCCCCATCAGCGTGCAGGCAATGGGAGTGTTGGTAGCCCCTGCAAAGACAGCCACAAAGCCCAGTCCTGCCAGGAAGGATACAGGCAGAGGCAGCAGGGCGGAAAGCACACTGCCCAGCGTGGCGCCGACAAAGAAGAGCGGCGTCACCTCACCGCCCTTAAAGCCAAAGCCGATAGTAAACGTAGTGAGCAGCAGCTTCAGCAGGAAATCATACCACATCTGCACCTCGGTGAAGGAAGCCACGATGGTAGGGACGCCCAATCCGATGTACTTCGTGGTGCCCAGCATCCACACGCACAACGCGATGCAGACTCCTCCCAGCAGCGGACGGAAAGGCGGATAGGCGACACAACGCTTGGCCAACTGCCCCCACAAGACGATGGAGCGGGAGAAAACCGATGCCACCAACCCGAATATCAAACTGGCCAGCAAGACCCACAACAATACGACGATGTCCAATCCCGGCACCTCTGCCATGCAATAAGACGTATGCGCTATCCCCCAGGCATGGCAGGCGAAGTGGGCGAAAAAGGCTGAAAGGAAGATGGGGAAGATGGCATCGTAGCGCATACGACCCACCACAATCACTTCCAATCCGAACACGGCACCCGCCAGCGGCGTGCCGAAGATGGAGGCGAAGCCGGCACTGATACCTATCTGCACCATGATTTTGCGGTCGTAGGGGTGCATCCTGAACAGGCGCGACATCCAGTCGGCAATGGCTCCACCCATCTGTACGCCCGTCCCCTCGCGCCCCGCAGAGCCTCCGAACAGATGCGTCAGGACCGTGCCCACATACACCAGCGGCGCCATCTTGAAAGGGATAATGTTGCGCGAAGAGCGGATTTCCTCTATCAAGAAATTGTTTCCCTTCGCCGCCGTGCCTGCCCAATAATGGTACATCAATCCGATGAGCAAACCGCCAAACGGCAAGCAGGCAATGATCCACAGATGACTTTCCCTGTAATCGGTCGCCCAATTGAGCGACGCCAACAACAAAGCAGACGCAGAGCCTATCAACGCGCCTGCCACGGCGGTGATGCAAATCCATTTCAACAGGTACTCCAAGATGGGAAACTGCTCGAAACGGGTCATCCAAACTTTTTTTCCAGACTTTTCTTTCATATCCAAACTACGATTACAATCTAAAAAAACAGGGAAGGCCGCACAAGGGAAAAGCTGAAGAGAAGAATAACCACCCATAAAAGTAACTATACACTCCTTCTTCGGGCAGGCATCCACACCTCCCTACAAACAGGAACTATCAGCTACTCTATTAGCGGTTTATAACAGGGAAGTCCCATTCCCTCCGATTAAAATCGGGTGCGAAAATACTTGTTTTTTCCGAGTCGTACAACTTTTATCTTTCACAACACATAAAAAACAGCCATCAAAATGCAGATGAAATATTAACAAACTCAATGTCTACAACACATAAACCGCCCGTTTCAACCAGAATACATAAACGAACAGAATCACAAATCATGCACTTACATTTGCAAAAGAATCGTATAATTAACCATCATACCATCAAAATCAAAACCTCACAAGATTTTATATGTTAATAATATCTAAACGAATGAACAAAACGAGAAGTATATTTGCTTGTTTTCGAGAAAATTTACAATTTTGCGCCATGAAGAAAAACATTAGATTTTTTCATAGTTAAGGTTTAGGTTAAAAAAATTAGGGGAGCTGTGAAGCTGCCCTTTTTTATTGCCGTTTTATTGGCAACAATCAGATAAATTGGTTACCTTTGGCGGTAAAATTAACACATCCCGAGTATGGAAGACATCTTAAAGTTTTTGTTAGTGGCAGGCATCCTCATTATCGGATTTGTCAGACAAGCCAAGAAAGAATCCCCCAATACCATCCCTTCGAAGGATGATGACAATATGCCATTTCCCCACAAAAACCATCCGCTTCCAGAAAATTGGGAAGATATCCCAATCCCTTCTCCCCAACAAACGGATAACACTCAGACGGAAAAGCATGTACACAAGCAAAAGGCAAAACCTTTTATACCCCAAAATTATCAGACTCAACAAACGGCACTACACAGTCAACCTGCTGTACAAACACCACAAAACAGCAGGTCGGAATCCGAAGATACCTCTACTACCATTGACATACTGTCGACGGAAGAGATACGCAAAGGTATTATTTGGTCGGAAATCTTACAGAGAAAATATTGAAAAACGAAAAACTTAAAAACAATATATTAAAGTAAAGTAACAATATAAGATTATGGCATTCAACTACATTTCGGCAGCCGAAGCTGCCAGTCTCATCAAACATGGCTACAACATCGGCTTGAGCGGATTTACCCCAGCAGGAACAGCCAAGGCCGTAACGGCCGAACTGGCCAAAATCGCAGAGGCGGAACACGCCAAAGGAAATCCTTTCCAAGTGGGCATCTTTACTGGAGCATCGACAGGTGACTCGTGTGACGGTGTATTGTCACGCGCCAAAGCCATCCGCTACCGCGCCCCTTATACGACCAACGCCGACTTCCGCAAAGCAGTGAACAACGGCGAAATAGCCTACAACGATATCCACCTCTCACAGATGGCGCAAGGATTACGTTACGGCTTTTTAGGTAAAGTCAACGTTGCTATCATCGAAGCCTGCGAAGTGACCCCTGATGGTAAAATCTACCTGACAGCTGCCGGCGGTATTTCCCCCACCATCGCCCGACTGGCCGACATCATCATCGTTGAACTGAACGCAGCCCACAGCAAAGCCGCTATGGGGCTGCACGACGTATATGAACCGCTCGACCCGCCTTATCGCCGTGAAATCCCCATCTACAAGCCTAATGATCGCATCGGCCTGCCCTACTTACAAGTAGATCCCAAGAAAATCGTCGGCATCGTAGAAACCAACTGGCCCGACGAGGCACGTGCTTTTGCCGAAGCCGATCCGCTGACCGACAAGATTGGCCAAAACGTGGCAGACTTTCTGGTGAAGGAAATGAAAGACGGGCACATTCCTTCCACCTTCCTGCCACTCCAGTCTGGTGTAGGCAACATTGCCAATGCCGTGCTCAGCGCACTGGGCCACGACAAGACCATCCCTGCATTCGATGTCTATACAGAGGTTATCCAAAATGCCGTCATCGGCCTCATCCGCGACGGACGCGTGAAGTTCGCATCAGGATGTTCACTCACCGTAACCAACGACTGCCTTAACGAGGTGTACAGAGATATGGATTTCTTCCGCGACAAGCTGGTACTCCGCCCATCTGAAATTTCCAACAGCCCCGAAATCGTACGCCGCCTGGGGGTTATCTCCATCAATACCGCCATCGAGGCCGACCTTTACGGCAACGTAAACTCAACCCATATCAGCGGCACAAGAATGATGAACGGCATTGGAGGATCAGGCGACTTTACACGCAACGCCTACATCTCCATTTTCACCTGCCCGTCTGTAGCCAAAGGCGGCAAAATCAGCGCCATCGTACCGATGGTTTCACACGAAGACCACTCAGAGCACGACGTGAAGATCATCATCACTGAACAAGGCGTAGCCGACCTTCGTGGCAAGAGCCCGAAAGAACGTGCACAAGCCATCATTGAGAACTGTGTACATCCCGACTACAAAAACATCCTCTGGGATTATCTGAAACTGACCGACGGCAAGTCGCAGACACCACACAACATCCGTGCCGCCCTGGCTATGCATGCCGAACTGGCTCAAAGCGGCGACATGCGCAATATCGACTGGGCACAATATCAATAAGCTTGTAAAATAGAGAAAAATACGAGGGATATAAAAAAGTGGATACAATAATCACACTTCCATACATATCCCTCGTTTTCGTATCCCTAAAAAAGGAAAGCCACCCCTAGAAATCACTTCTCAGAGTGGCTTATATTCAATTATTAAAGTATAAAGAGTATTATTATTCGGCTCCTCCACCCAATGCACAATAAAGCGTAATCACACTCTGTATTTCGCTGAAGCGGTTGGCGGTCTGCGTAAGTTGGGCACTCAGCAGGTTCTGTTTGGCCGTAAGCACTTCCAGATAAGTCGTGGTGCCATGCTCCATAAGCAAGGAAGTGCTTTCCACAGCTTTCTGCAACGAGGCTACCTGCTTGTCCAGCAGCAGGCTCTTGTCGCGGCTGGTCTGCCAGGCCGTCAGTGCGTCGTTCACTTCGCTGCCTGCATTCAGCAGAGTCTGCTGGAAAGAGAGAGCGGCTTCTTCCTGTTGCGCCTTGCTGATCTTAAGCTGGCCCAGCAGCTGTCCGCGTGCAAAGAGCGGCTGGGTAAGCGAACCTACAGCTGAAGCCAAGAACTTGGCAGGATTGATAATCATGGACCCGGCCGAGTTGGTCCACCCCGCACTGCCACTCAACGTAATGGAAGGATAGAAAGCCGAGCGTGCCGCATTGGTGGCATAGAAGGCCGACTCCAATGACCGTTCGGCCATCCGTACGTCGGGACGGTTGGCAAGCATCTGCATGGGGATGCCTACAGATAACTCATCGGGCATCTGCACGCCAGTCAGTGTGCCGCGTTCGTAGGAACGGGGTGTCTCGGCCAGCAGTAATGCAAAGCTGTTTTCTGCCTGGTTGATTTGCTCTTTCAGGTCGAGCACAGATGCTTGTACCTCGTAACAGGCGGCTTCCATCTGCGATACAGCAGCCTCGTTAGCCTGTCCTGCATTCATCAAGGCACGGGTAGAGCGAACAGTTTCTTCCCACGACCGGGCCATATCCTGCGCACAGGCAAGCTGGTCGTCGAGCATCAGCAAAGTATAATAGGTATTGGCTATACCGGCAATAAGCTGTGTACGTACAGCCTGCTTATAATCCTTACTTTGGGCATACAGGGCCTGCGCCTGCCGTTTGCTGTTGCGCATCTTACCGAAAATATCCAGTTCCCAACTGGCAGTGACGGGCAGCGAATAGGTCTGTGTAGCTTTTCCGCCATCGAAGCTGCTTACCGTCCCCTGAGGAGCCAATGCAAACGAGGGCAGAAATGCAAGCTTGGAGGAAAGCAAGGTAGCTTCGGCCTCCTCTATACGAAGCTGTGCGGACAGATAATCGGTATTGTTCTGCAAACCTTGTTCGATATAGGCCTGCAGCTGCGGATCGGTAAAAAGCTCGTGCCAGTCCATGCTGCCGAGACTGGTAGTGTCTTCAGTGCTGAACTCTTCCCCATAAAGGTTGTCAGGCACGCTTTCGGCCGGCTTATATTTGGTATATATGCCGCAGCTGCTCAGCAGAGCAGCGGCGGTTGACAATAAAATAAGTTTCTTCATATTAGTTGATGGATTAATCTTTTAAGAATGACTATTTCTTCTCATTAAACCCACTACGTTCTGCCAGACTCCTTTCGCGCTCCAACAGCACCTGGGCATCGGCTTCAAGTTCCTGATGCGGACGAATCTTCTCCTGCATATATTCGAAGATAATGTAGAATACCGGCACAACGAACAACAATGCAAGGGTTCCGATCAACATACCACCCACGACGGTAGTACCCAGCGACGAGTTACCGTTGGCACCCGCACCACTAGAGAACATCAGCGGAAGCATACCGAATATCATGGTAAGCACCGTCATCAGGATAGGACGGAAACGTACCTGTGCGGCTGTATAAGCCGACTCAATAAGCCCCATTCCTTTGCGCCGGCGCTCGATGGCAAATTCCGTAATCAGGATGGCTGTCTTGGCTAACAGACCGATAAGCATAATCATACCTGTCTGCATATAAATGTTGTTCTCCAGTCCAAAGAGCTTGGCAAACAGGAACGACCCGAACATACCGAACGGTACAGAGAGGATAACGACAAACGGCACCAGGAAACTCTCGTAAAGACAGGCCAGAATCAGGTATATCAAGAAGACGCAGATGGTGTAGATGAACACCGTCTGGAACTGGCTGGTATTGGCCTCCTCACGCGAAATGCCACCGTACTCGTAACTGTAGCCCGAAGGCAACATCTGTTCGGCCACTTCGGCAATCGCTTTCTGCACCTCACCGGTAGAATACCCTTCGGCCACATTCACGTTGACAGAGATAGAACTGAACAGGTTGAAACGGTTCTTGATTTCGGCACCTTCGGTCTTGGTCAGCGTGACGAACTGGCTGAGGGGCGCCATCTCCGTACCGTTGCGCACAAACATATTGCTCAAATCCATCTGGTCCAAACGGTATTTGGGATCGGCCTGAAGCATCACGCGGTACATCTTGCCGAACTTATTGTAGTTGGACACATACGAACCACCACAATAGCTACCCAATACGCTCAGCACTTCGTTGGGTGAAATGCCGGCACGCATACACTTGGCAGCATCCACATCCACCGAAATCTGCGGGAAGTTCTCGGCATAGGTCGTATAGGCCATTGCCACCTCCGGACGTTGGTTCAGCGCACCGAGATATTGCAGCACAGCATGATAGAAAGTGGTCATGTCGCCACCCGTCTTGTCCTGCATGTTCAATTCTACCGAGTTACCCATACCGTAGCCCGGAATCATAGGCGTCTGGAAGCAGAATATTTGGGCATCCTTTATCTGGGCAAACTGAGCATTGAGGCGACCCATCACGGCTTCTGCCGAATGTTCACTGCCACTGCGTTCGCTCCAGTCTTTCAGACGGATGATAATCATACCATACGACGTACCCTGTCCAGAAAGGAAACCGTAACCGGCTACACGCTGGAAGTGGGCAACTTCGGGAGTATTGGTCAGAATGGCATCTACTTTATCCAGCACCTGTGTGGTCTCCTTCAGTGTGCTGCCCGGAGCAGTGCTGACATTGGCCATGATGGTACCCTGGTCTTCCTGCGGTACAAGTCCTGTTTTGGTGGTGTTCATAAAGAATACCAGCAGCACAACAGCAGCTGCCAGTGCTGCCCAACACATCCAACGATGGTGGATGGCAAACATCACACCTTTCTTATATTTGCCCAGCAAAGCGGTATACGAAGCGTTGTAAGCGGCACGGACACGACCATTAATACTCTTGGCGCTCTTGGTACCCGAAGCCGGACGCATCAGCATGGCACATAATGCCGGACACAGTGTCAGGGCACATATCATGGAGAGACCTACGGAAGTAGCCATAGTAATACCGAACTGTGTGTAGAAAACACCGGATGTACCGCCCATGAAAGTCACAGGGATAAACACGGCCATGAACACACAAGTACAGGAAATGATGGCCATCGTCACATCGCCCATCGCGTCTTTGGTAGCAAGGTAAGGCGACTTGTAGCCGGAGTCGAACTTCTCCTGTACCGCCTCAACCACCACGATAGCATCATCCACCACCGTACCGATGGCCAGCACCAACGCAAACATGGTCAAAATGTTCAGACTGAAGCCTGCAGCAATCAGGCAGGCAAACGTACCTACCAGAGAAACGATGATAGATATAGAAGGAATAAGCGTACTCTTGAAATCCTGCAGGAAGAAGTATACCACTAAGATAACCAGAATAATGGCAATAACCAACGTCTCTACAATACTGTAAATCGAAGCATACAGGAAGTCATTGGAACTCATCAGGTTGACAAACTCCAATCCTTCGGGCAGGTCTTTCGACAACTCATCGAGCAAAGCCGAGATTTCGGCATTCACGGCAGTAGCGTTCGATCCTGCTGTCTGGAAGGCCATGAAGGCAATGGCTGTCTTACCGTCCATCTCGCCCTGGTAACTATAGCTCAACGCACCCAGCTCTACCTCGGCCACATCCTTCAGACGAAGGACAGAACCGTCTTCCTGTGCACGTACGACGATGTTCTCAAAGTCAGATACTTCTTTCAGACGGCCACGATACTTCATGGTAAGCTGGTACACGTTGTCCGAATTTTCGCCCAATGAGCCCGTAGGTGCCTCCAGGTTCTGTGTGGCCAGTACAGCAGTGATGTCCGAAGGCACCAGGCCATACTGTGCCATGCGGTCGGGTTTCATCCAGATACGGATACTGTAAGGGGCGTTCATCGCCATCACGTCGCCCACACCGGCAACACGCTTGATCTGTGGCACAACATTGATGTCAAGGTAGTTTCCGATAAATGCCTGGTCGTAACGCCCGTTGGTGCAGACTAATGAATTGATTTGCAGAAAGCTGGTCTGACGTTTCTGCGTGGTCACACCGATTTGTGTCACCTCGGCAGGCAGCAATCCCTGAGCCTGCGTCACACGGTTCTGCACGTTCACTGCCGCCATATCGGGGTCGGTGCCTTGCTTGAAGTAGACCTGTATGGTAGCCGAACCGTTATTGGTGGCCGTCGAAGTCATGTAAATCATGTTTTCCACACCGTTGATACTCTCCTCCAACGGCATGATAACGCCGTTCATCACGGCATCTGCATCGGCACCCGTATAAGTGGCTGATACGTATACCGTAGGAGGTGCAATATCAGGATATTGTTCCACAGGCAACGTGAACAGCGAAATCAAGCCGATAGCAAAAATCAGGACGGAGATGGAGATGGCCATCACCGGCCGTTTAATGAATATGTTTCCTTTCATAATGTTCGTTGTTTATGGGAGTCAAGAAGTCCGGGAATGCTTCCCTTCAACTCCTTCAGCTCCTGCAGGTTTTGCCGAAAGCAAAACTTAGGTTATTTTATCTGCATTCCCTCTCTCAACAATCCAGCTCCTTTCGCCACGATTTCCTCGCCCGGCTTCAGGCCGTCCATTACTACAAATTCGCGACCGTTGTTTATCGGCGCTACCGAAACCAGTGTAGAAGCGGCCTTTCCGTCCACTACCTTATACACCAGATATTTGTCCTGCATCTGTACGGCTGCTCCCTGCGGGATGACAATACAATCCTTGTAGACACTGGGGATAGATACACTGCCGGAGGCTCCACTGTGCAGCAGACGTGATTCGTTGGGGAAAACGGCACGTGCAATGACCGTACCCGTCTGGCGGTCGATGACACCACTGATAGATTCTATCTTTCCCTTCTCGGCGTATACGGAGTTATCGTTCAGGGTCAGCGTTACTTCGGGCATGTTCTTCAATGCCTCGTCCATCGAACCGTATTGACGGGTGAGGGAGAGCAGCTGATTTTCGGTCATGGAGAAATAGACGTACATCGTGCTATTGTCACTCACCGTAGTAAGAGGCTGCGCCATGGCCGAACTGACCAAAGCACCCACACGATAGGGCAGAGCGCCCACAACGCCGTTGCTGGGACTCTTTACCTCGGTATATGAGAGGTTGTTACGGGCATTCACTTCCTGTGCCTCGGCCTGTGCCAGTTGCGCCTTAGCGGTAAGGTAATTGTTTTCGGCCGTCTTCAGGCTGAATTCTGATACGACTTTCTGTGCATACAATTCCTTCTGACTGTCATAATTCAGTTGGGCGGTAGCCAAAGACGCATGAGCCGTCTCCACATTAGCCTCGGCCGTCTTCAAGGCTGCCTTATAAGGTACCTGATCAATAACAAAGAGTAATTGCCCTTGACGCACCACCTCACCTTCAGTTACACAAAGACGCACAATAGTTCCCGATACCTGCGGATAGATGTCAATATCCTGCCGTCCGCGAATGGTAGCAGAATAAGAAGTGGAAAGTTCCTTATCAGTGGTAGCCACCGTCATAGTCTCGTAAGAAGAGGATTGCATGGCAGCATCCGGTGCTTGCTTGCACGATGCCAATCCCAAAAACATACAACCGACAAGTGTCATCAGTCGTATCTGTTTGCCTTTTACCTTTTTCATATTCAAATTGTTTATTTAGAAACTGGCGCAAAGATAGGAGAATAGAACAAGCTAGTCGTTATCTATATGTCCGCATCGATGTTCCAAATTCCCTATATCAAGGTTTATTTACTTAAAAAATACTACATAGAGAACAAATGGACAGCTTTTATGAGAAATAGAACAGCTAGATTTTCCTAATATTCACCACCTTTGCAGCGGAAGAAAAGGACATCCTTTCGGACAATGTGTTTTGTTGTTGCCCAAATATCTGTCCAAATACAGGAACTTAAAAAATAAAGAATATGAAAGAAGAAACGATTATCACAGTAGATATTGACGATTTCAAGAAATATAAAGAAGAATTGAAAGGAGAATACGTGGAATACGTAGACGAAAACGTCGTCGTAGCACGAAACATGGACAATCTGCCCTACTCCAACCGAATGATAAGGCTGAACCTATTCATCATAGTAGCCTGTATTGAAGGAAAAATTCAGCTTAACATCAATAAAAAAAACTATCAGTTGCAGGCAGGAGAAGCATTCGTTTGTCTGCCGACTATGATTATGAGCAACATGCTACTTAGCCCCCAACACAAAGTCAGCCTGATAGGTTTTTCCACCAAATTCCTTCAACAGACGGTAAAGCGAGAAAAAGCGGCAGAAAAAGCACTATACTACCTTTATAAGAATCCTGTATTCGCCCAATCACCGGAAGAAAAATCAAAAGACAATCAGATTTTCAATCTATATTACCAGCTGATTATGGACAAGATCGGCGATTCCTCACACCGTTACCGACAGGAAATTCTGGGATACCTTTTCTCCGCCCTATTCCACGAAATGCTAGCAGGTATCCAAAAACACTCCGACAAAACCGAAGAAATAGGAACGGAAGCCGCTCGAAGCAAACAGATTTTCCGTCTGTTTATGGAAGAACTGGCAGCAGACGGAGGGATACACCGTTCCGTAAGCCATTACGCCGACCGCCTATGCTATTCGGCCAAATACATATCTGCAGCCATCAAAGAGGTCAGTGGACATACACCTACGGAGTGGATTAACGAATACGTCATTGAACAAATAAAGTATCAATTGAAACATTCGGATAAATCGATCAAAGAAATAGCTGAAATGTTCAATTTTCCCAACCAGTCATTTTTTGGTAAGTATGTGAAAGCGCACTTAGGCATGCCACCTGCCCACTACCGCAACCATTCGAATGACGAAGGACAAGACAGCAGTTTGCAACCCGATTTCTAAAATCAATCGGCTTTTTCATAACTTTTTAAGGAAAATGCTTGTATTTTCAAATAAAATGCATACATTTGCCCCGTTAAACATTAAAACGTAACAAAAGAATGACAATCAACCTGCATAAATATTGGTGGTGGCAACCGTTACAACTCATACAAAGTCGTAAAGGGGGCAACACTCGTATATGCAGTCATTGATACACCGCTTCCACCTTCCGAAAGGATCGGGACAGCCGAAAAAGACAAGCAAAAAGAAAAAGAGCTTCGCCGCAACTTGCGACGGGGCTCTTTTCTTTTTATTCCAACTCAAGAACAATAAACTTCAAAATACATTGCAACAATGAACTATTCAATTGATTCAAACGGCTATTACGGTGAATTCGGCGGAGCCTACATCCCCGAAATCCTGCACCGCTGCGTCAGCCAATTGCAGGAGGCCTGCCGCACCATCCTGCCCAGTGATGATTTCAAACGCGAATTCGAAGACCTGCTGCGTCACTATGTAGGTCGCCCGTCGCCACTTTACCACGCCCGCCGCCTGTCGGAGAAATACGGCTGCAAGGTCTATCTGAAACGGGAAGACCTGAACCACACGGGGGCTCACAAGATTAACAACGCGGTAGGCCAGATGCTGCTGGCCCGCCGCATGGGCAAGCAGCGCATCATTGCCGAAACAGGTGCTGGGCAGCACGGTGTGGCAGCCGCTACTGTCTGTGCCCTGGCTGGTATGGAATGCCTCGTGTTTATGGGAAAAACCGACATTGAGCGCCAGCACGTCAACGTGGAGAAGATGAAGATGCTGGGCGCACAGGTAGTGCCCGTCACCTCGGGCAATGCCACCCTGAAGGATGCCACCAACGAGGCTATCCGCTACTGGTGCTGCCACCCCGATGATACATACTACCTGATAGGCTCTACCGTAGGCCCGCATCCTTACCCGCAACTGGTGGCCCACCTGCAGTCGGTCATCGGCGAGGAGATTGCCCGCCAACTGGCCGAAATCGAAGGTCGCGAACACCCTGACCACCTGGTGGCCTGCGTGGGTGGAGGCAGCAACGCCGCCGGTACCCTGCTGCGCTTCCTGGACGATCCGCGGGTACACATCGTACTGGCCGAAGCAGGCGGACTGGGCGTGGACTCTGGCAAAACGGCAGCCACCCTGGCACTGGGACGTATGGGCATCCTGCACGGTGCACGCACCTATGTCATCCAAGACGAGGACGGACAAGTGACCGAACCCTACTCCATCTCCGCCGGACTGGACTACCCGGGCATCGGCCCCCTGCATGCCCATCTGGCCACCACGAAGCGGGCCGACGTCCTGGCCGTCAACGACGACGAGGCCCTGCGCGCCGCCTACGAACTGACGCGGTTGGAAGGCATCATCCCCGCACTGGAAAGTGCCCACGCACTGGCCGTACTACCCCGCCTCCAGACACACCCCGACGATGTGGTCGTCATCACCGTCTCCGGCCGCGGCGACAAAGACATGGATACCTATTTGAAACATCAAAACGAATACTGCTTATGACCTACCGTTACACTACCCAAACACGTACCCTGCCCGGCGACATCCATACCCCGGTCAGCACGTACCTGAAACTGCGCGACCTCTTCCCGCAAAGTGCCCTCATGGAGAGTTCCGACTACCATGGAGGCGAGAACGGCCGTTCCTTCATCGGCCTCTGTCCCATCGCCTCCATCAGCATCGGGCACGGCATTGTCGTAACCCGGATGCCTGACGGCTCGCGACGGGAGAACACGTTGGAAACCGAAGGGGACATGGCGTCGGCCCTAAACCACTTCCTGGCCCGCTTCCAGGTTACAGGCGAAGGAAGCCGCTACTGCGGCCTGTACGGCTACACCTCGTTCAACGCCGTGCGCTACCTCGAAGGCATTGCCGTGAAGGACAGCCGTCAGGAACGCAACGATGCTCCCGACGCCCTCTATATCCTCTACCGCTACCTCATCGTCTTCAACGACTTCAACCACGAACTGATGCTCGTCGAGATGCTGGGCGAAGGCGAGACCAGCGGTCTGGACCAGGTACAGACCGCCGTAATGAACCGCAACTTCCCTACTTACGGTTTCCGCCCTACGGGAGAAGTGACCTCTACACTGACCGACGACGAACACCGCGCCAACATCCGCCGGGCCATTGCCCACTGCCTGCGGGGCGACGTGTTCCAGATGGTGTTGTCGCGCCGCTTCGAACAACGGTTCGAAGGCGACGACTTCAACCTCTACCGCGCCCTGCGCAGCGTCAACCCCTCACCCTACCTCTTCTACTTCGACTTCGGCGGCTTCCGCATCTTCGGCTCCTCGCCCGAGACGCACTGCCGCATCGCCGACGGACGCGCCTACATCGACCCCATAGCGGGTACCACCCGACGCACAGGCAACCACGAAGAGGACGAGGCGGCCACCCGACGCCTGCTGGACGATCCCAAGGAGAACGCCGAACACGTGATGCTCGTCGACCTGGCACGCAACGATCTGGCGCGCAACTGCACCGACGTGCGCGTGGACTTCTTCCGCGAACCGCAGCTGTACAGCCACGTCATCCACCTCGTCAGCCGCGTCAGCGGCGACCTGCGGCCGGGCGCCGGGGCGGTGAAGACCTTCCTCGACACCTTCCCCGCCGGCACGCTGAGCGGTGCTCCCAAGGTGCGGGCCATGCAGCTCATCAGCGAGCTGGAGCCGCACAACCGCGGTGCCTACGGCGGATGCATCGGCTTCATCGGGCTGGACGGCTCGCTCAACCAGGCCATCACCATCCGCACCTTCGTGAGCCGCAACGGTACGCTGTGGTTCCAGGCAGGCGGCGGCATCGTGGCCAAGAGCAACGTAGAGAACGAGTTGCAGGAAGTGAATAACAAGCTGGCGGCCTTGCGCCGCGCCATCGAACTGGCACAAAACTTTTAACCCAAGGAGACATGACAATGGAAAGAGACATTCTGAAAGAGATCATCGCACACAAACGCGAAGAGGTGGAGACGCAGAAACGCCACCTCACTGCCGACCAGCTGGCAGCCGTAGCCGACGAAAAGGGACAACAGACTACCCATAGCCTGAGACAGGCCTTGGCCACCTCGCCCACGGGCATCATCACCGAATTCAAACGCCGCTCGCCGTCGAAGGGCTGGATCAACCGCGAGGCACGGCCCGACGAGGTAATCCCCCAATACGAGGCCGCAGGAGCCGCCGCCCTTTCCATCCTGACGGACGAGGCTTTCTTTGCCGGCAGGCTGGGCGACCTCACCACCGTACGACCGCTCACCACCCTGCCCATCCTGCGCAAGGACTTCGTCATCGACCCTTACCAGTTGTTGCAGGCACGTGCGGCAGGGGCTGACGCCGTGCTGCTCATCGCCGCCTGCCTCGAACGAAGCCAGTGCGGCGAACTGGCGCAGCAGGCCCACGAACTGGGGCTGGAGGTCCTGCTCGAACTGCACGCACCCGACGAACTGGACTACCTGGACTGCCGCCCCGACCTCGTGGGAGTGAACAACCGCAGCCTGGGTACCTTCCACACCGACGCCTCGCATGCCGTCGACCTGGCTGAATCTCTGGCACAAGCCACAGCAAGCACGGACCCTCACCCGCTGATGGTGGCCGAAAGCGGTATCCACGATGCCGAGACGGCCTGCCTGCTGCGCCGCCACGGCTACCGCGGACTGCTCATCGGCGAACGCTTCATGCGGAGCGAACGCCCGGGCGACGAACTGCACGCGTTCATCCAACAGATGTCTCATCTTCAAACCTCCTCCGCCTTATGAGCCTGCTTGTCAAAGTATGCGGCATGACCGACGGCGAGAACATCCGCCGGGTCGAGGAGCTGGGCGTGGACTTCATCGGCTTCGTGTTCTACCCCCGCTCGCCCCGCTTCGTCTATCAGATGCCCGACTACCTGCCCCGACGGGCCCGGCACATCGGAGTATTTGTCAACGAGACCAAGGAAACCGTGCTGACGTATGCCGACCGCTTCGAACTGGACTATGTGCAGCTGCACGGCAAGGAGTCGCCTCTGTACTGCCAATCATTGCGCGAAAGCCACGGGCTGAAGGTCATCAAGGCCTTCCACCTGGCCACCCCGCGCGACGTGGCCGCCACAGAAGCCTACCACGGCACCTGCGACTACTTCCTCTTCGAGAGCAAGACGCCCCAGCTGGGCGGCACGGGACGACAGTTCGACTGGAGCCTACTCCACCGCTACGCCGGCCGCACACCGTTCTTCCTGAGCGGAGGCCTCAACGCAGGAAGCGCAAATGCCATCCGCCAGTTCCGCCACCCGCAGCTGGCAGGCATCGACCTCAACAGCCGCTTCGAGACGGCGCCCGGCCTGAAGGACGTGGAACAGCTGCGCGGCTTCCTGCATGAGTTAACCCAATAACTGAATGACTTAAAGACTTACATCCACATGAACCACATTGCCATCATAGACAACTACGACTCGTTCACCTACAACCTGGTACAACTGGTCGAACAGGCAGGCGCACGGGTCACCGTGCTGCGCAACGACCGCTTCGCCCTGCCTGACCTCGCAGCCTACGACAAGCTGCTGCTCTCGCCCGGTCCCGGCATCCCTCAGGAAGCCGGACTGCTGATGTCTGTCATCGAGACCTATGCCACGACCAAACCCATCCTGGGCGTCTGTCTGGGCGAACAGGCCATCGGCGAAGCCTTCGGCGCACGGCTGTGCAACCTCTCCGACGTGTTCCACGGCGTGCAGACCGAAATCAGCCTCTCCGGTCCCGGCGTGGCCGACGACTACCTCTTCGACGGCCTGCCCCGACGCCTGACCGTGGGCCGCTACCACTCGTGGGTCGTCAGCCGCGAGAACCTGCCGGACACGCTGGCCGTCACCGCCGTGAGCGACGAGGGCCTCATCATGGGCCTGCGCCACCGCACGCTGGACGTGCACGGCATCCAGTTCCACCCCGAGTCGGTGCTGACGCCCCTGGGCGAACGCATCATCCGCAACTGGACAGAACATGCATCATGAACCGGACGGCTATAAAACAATCTTATGAAGCCCGGCACACGTCCTCCTTCGCCCTGGAACTTTCTTCAAGCCCCGCTCAGAACACCTTCTGAAGGTGGTCACAGTACCCTCGTAGGGGTGCAACGATAACCCACGGGTGGGGTACAACTGCAGGTCACGAGTGTCCTGCGACGCAACTTAATAGTACAGATTATTTACCATTAACCATCAACTGCACATGAAACAGATACTTTCCCGACTCTTCAACCACGAGCACCTGAGCGAGGCCGAGGCCCGCCAGCTGCTGCTCGACATCACGGCCGGCTGCTACCCCGACGCACAAGTGGCTGCCCTGCTGACGGCCTTCTGTATGCGCGACATCACCGTGGACGAGCTGACTGGCTTCCGCGAGGCGCTGATGCAGACACGCGTACCCATCGACTTCGCCCCCTACCGCCCCATCGACATCGTGGGCACCGGAGGCGACGGCAAAAACACGTTCAACATCTCCACCTGCGCCTGCTTCGTCGTGGCGGGCGCGGGCTACAAGGTGGCCAAGCACGGCAACTACGGCGCCACGTCGGTGAGCGGCGCAAGCGACGTCATCGAGGAACACGGCATCCGCTTCACCGCCGACCCCGACACCCTGCGCCGCAGCATGGACGAATGCAACCTGGCCTACCTGCACGCCCAGCTCTTCAACCCCGCCATGAAGTCGGTGGCCGCCGTACGCAAGTCGTTGGGCGTGCGCACCCTGTTCAACCTGCTGGGGCCGCTCGTCAACCCCTGCCGCCCGGCCTACCAGCTGCTGGGCGTCAGCCAGTTGTCGCTGATGCGCCTCTACACCTATGTATTCTGCAAGGCGGGCGTGGAGTTTGCCGTGGTCAACAGCCTCGACAACTACGACGAAATCTCCCTAACCGACGAGTTCAAAGTGATGACCCGCCGCGACGAGCGCATCTACCGCCCGCAGGAGTTGGGCTTCGACCCGGCCCGTCCCACCGAGCTGCAAGGAGGCCGAAGCCGCGAGGACGCGAGCCGCATCTTCGACGCCGTGCTCACCAACCGTGCCACCCCGGCCCAGAAGCACTGCGTACTGGTGAACGCCGCCTTCGCCATCCAGCTCATGGAGCCTGACAAGGAGATAGGCGAATGCATCGACATCGCCCGCCGTTCGCTGGAAAGCGGGCAGGCGCTCAAGACACTGAAGAGATTTATTGAAATCAATAGTTAACAAGGGAACGAGTTAACAAGGAGACAAGTTGACGAGGGAACAAGTTAACAAGACCACGAGACCTTGTAGCCTGAAGCCTCGTCAACTCGTCAACTAAAAAAGTAGAACCATGAACCGTATAGACCAACTTTTCCAGACCAAAAGCAGCCGCATCCTCTCCATCTACTTCTGTGCCGGCTGCCCCACCCCCGACGGCACTGCCGCCACCATCCAGGCCCTGCAGGACGCAGGCGTGGACATGATTGAGATAGGCATCCCCTTCAGCGACCCCCTGGCCGACGGCCCCGTCATCCAGCAGGCCGCCACCACCGCGCTGCGCAATGGTATGACCCTGCGCCGCCTCTTCGACCAGCTGGCCGACATCCGCCGCACGGTACACATCCCCCTGCTGCTGATGGGCTACCTCAACCCCATCCTCCAGTTCGGCTTCGAGGCCTTCTGCCAGCGCTGCCGGGCGTGCGGCATCGACGGCCTCATCATCCCCGACCTGCCCCTGCGCGAATACCGCGAGCACTACCAGGCCACGGCCGAACGCTACGGCCTGCACGTGGTGATGCTCGTCACGCCCGAAACGAGCGACGAACGGGTGCGCGAAATAGACCGTCACACGGGAGGCTTCATCTACATGGTGTCGTCGGCCGCCGTGACGGGAGCCCAGCGTTCGTTCGACGAGCAGAAGCAGGCCTACTTCCGCCGCATCGACAGCCTGGGGCTGAAGCATCCGCGGCTGGTGGGCTTCGGCATCTCCAACAAAGCCACGCTCGAGGCGGCCTGCGGGGCCTCGTCGGGCGCCATCATCGGCAGCCGGTTCGTTACCCTGCTCAGCGAGGCCGGGGGCGATGCGGCTCTGGCCATCGCCCGACTGAAGGAGGCGTTGACAAAGGATTAGTTATTATTTCTGGATGGAAGCCTTTACCACCTCCAAGCACACGGCATCCTGAAAGGCCCGCGCCTGGCGACCCGAAAGCACGTTCTGCGTCATGATGGCGAAGGCCACCCAATGCCCCTTAGTGGTCTTCAGATAACCCGCCAGCGCATTGATACCCGTATAGGAGCCGGTCTTGGCATGCACTTGCCGGAAGGCGGGCGTGCCATAGCCCATGCGGTACTTCAGCGTGCCGTCCACCCCACTCACGGGCAGGGCCTTGTAGAGTGGCGAGAAGATGTCGCTGCGCGAGTAGGCATAGCGGAGCATGGCCACCAGCAGCTGGGGCGAGAGGTAGTCGTAGTGCGACAGGCCGCACCCGTCGGCCAAGCTGTAGTGCTTCGGGTTCAATCCGACGCGCCTGATGAGGGCCCGCATGGCGTCCAGCCCGTCCTTGGCCGACACCCGTTTCTTGCCGCCCGAGGCCAGCACGCCCGTCCGGCAGAGCATGGCTTCGGCGTTCAGGTTGTCGCTCTCCTTGAGCATCTCGTCGAGCACGGCCTGCATGGGGGTCTCGTGTACGGCCAGCTTCGTCCGTCCATCGCCGTTGGGCAGCTCGCCAAAGCAGTAGGCCGCCTCGATGCCTGCACGGGTGCTGTCGGCCACGGCCGTACAGCGGATACCCGCCTCCAGCAGCCGCTCCACAAAGACGTGCATGAACATGCGGCCGGAGTCGAACAGGCTGAACGAGCGGCTCTCCGTCCCCCGCACATTGCCCTTCAAGGTGATGTGGTTGCCGTTCTCCATCCAGTTGCGCGTCACGCGCAGCGGCCCCTCGGCGGACGAATGGCTGCGCGTATGATTCTCTATCGTATAATAAGTGGAAGAGGGGTTGCCCATGACCAGCGCCGACAGCCCCCGCTCGTCGGGAATTATCGACAACTGGAGTACGCCTTTGTTCAGCATCAGGGGCGAGAGGTAGGGCTGATAGGGCGCCGGAGCGTCGTCCCACAACCAGCCTGAGCCCCAGTAGAGCGAGTCCTTCATCGACACGTCGCCCACGATGCGACCGTCCACCACGCGGATGCCCCGCTTCGTCAGGCCGCCGATAAGCTCCTCCAAGTCGTTCGTGTCGAGCTCGGGGTCGAAGCCACCCACCACGTAGAGGTCGCCCTTCAGCGTATCACCCGCCACGCGACCTGTGGTCCACAGCTCCGTGCGGAAAGGCTCCATCGCCCCCGGCTGTGCCAGGGTCGTGATGGCCGTCATCAGCTTCATGGTCGAGGCGGACCGCGACAGCTTGTCGGCCTGATATTCGTAGAGCGTGCGCCCGGCCGTCAGGTCGTAGATACAGATACCCGCGTTGCCGCCCAACGGCAAATCATGCTTTACGAGGGTGTCGATACGTGCGCACAGCAGGCTGTCGGCCTGCGCACAGACAAAAGAAAGCGGTCCCCACAGGACCGCCCACACGAGTAATATTCTTAATGGAAAATGAACCATACGGATACTATTTCAATGGATTACAATGCCTCACGGAATACTTCGCCCACCGTAGGATGCGGGAAGACCACTTTCTTCCACTCCCCGGCCTTGAGCTTCAGCTCGACGGCCATGCCGGCCAGGGTGATGATTTCGCTGGCGGGATTGCCCAGCACATGTGCGCCTAGGATGGTGTCGTCCTCAGCCAGGATGAGTTTGCAGAAGCCGTTCACGCCTTCGTTCTCTGCCACAAAACGGCCGCTATAGGCCATAGGCAACTTGACTACGCGGCAGGCGATGCCTTTCCGTTGCAACGACTCTTCCGTCTCGCCCACACCTGCAATCTCGGGATTGGTATATACCACGCCGGGGATGGCACGGTAGCTCATCGCGTCTTCCTTGCCTGCAATGTGGTTCACAGCCACTTCGGCCTCGCGCACGGCGGTATGGGCCAGAAGCGAGAAGCCCGTCAGATCGCCGCAGACATAGACGCCGGGCAGGGACGTCTGCATGTGTTCGTCCACCACGATGCTGCCGCGTTCGGTCTTCTGCAGGTCGAGGTTCTCCAGCCCGAAACCCTTCGTCACGGGGCGGCGCCCCACGCTCATCAGCAGCCGTTCGGCCACCACAGAGCCTGCGCCTTCGGCATTCTCATAACCCACCTGTACCTGCCCGCCTTCAGCCACGGCCAGCGAAACGACCTTCGTGCTGAGCATGAACTTCACGCCGCGCTTGGCATAGTCGGCCCGCAGGAGAGCGGCGAGTTCCTTGTCCATGCCGCCCAGTATCTCGTCCACCATCTCGATGACCGTCACCTGCACGCCCAAGCTGTTGAAGAACGAGGCGAACTCCATGCCGATGACTCCGCCGCCGATGATGGCCAGCGACTGGGGCAGCTCCTTGTTGTCGAGCGCGTCGCGATGCGTCCAGTAGGGCACGGTGTCCACACCTGCGATAGGCGGGATGAACGTTTCCGAACCGGTGCAGAGCAGCAGGTTGTCGCACTCATACACCTCTTCGCCGCAGCGCACGTGGTTCTTGTCCACCACTTCGGCCGTTCCTGTCACGATCTTTACGTTATGGGCCGTCAGCTTGGCCTTGACGCCCAGCACCAGCTTGCGCACCACCTTCTGCTTGCGGGCGATGATTTTGGGCAGGTCGAAGCCCACGTTCTCGGCCGACACGGCATACTTCGACGCATGGCGCGCGCCGTCATAGATCTTGGCCGAATACAACAACGTCTTGGTGGGGATGCAGCCCTCGTTCAGGCAGACGCCCCCCAGGCTGTTTTTCTCAAAGAGCACAACGCTCAGTCCTGCCCGTCCGGCAGCTTCGGCGGCGGTATAGCCTGCAGGACCTCCACCGATAATGGCAACTTGATATCTTTCCATGGTGTTATTCTTTTTTACTTATATATAAGGTTATTCGATCATTTCTTTTAGTGTATTCTTCATCTTCTCGTGGTCGCGGAAGTCGTTGCGGAGGCCGTACTTGCCCTGCTTGTCCACCAGCACATACGAGGGGATACCGTCTATCTTGAACTTATCGCCAAGGTAGGCCCACTGCTTGTCGTTCAGGCGATAGTGCTTGCCTTTGATGCCGGGTATCATCTCCTTGTACTTGACGATGGGCGAAGTCTCGTTGGCGATGTAGATCCACACCAGGTCGTCGCTCTTCAGCTCACCGTCCTTCAGCGGTTCGTTGGCTTTGATAGCCATGCGACAAGGACCGCACCAGGTATTCCAGAAGTCCACGAGGATAACCTTGCCCTTGTAGGGTGCAATAATAGCGTCGAAAAGCTTCTCCACAGGCACGTCGGGCGTCTGCTCGATGACGGCTTTTCCTTCGACGGCCTTGAGCAGAGCCAGTGTATTTTCTTGTATCTTCAGTAGGGATTCGCGCCAGAAGGGGTTTTGCACACCGTCCAATGTCTTCAGGTCGGCTTCGGTAAGGGTAGCGTTCGAGGCTTTCTGTACCAGAGGCAACGCCAGCTTCAGTTCGGAAGCGAAAGTACCTTCCAGACCTGCTTCCTTGGGCCATGCGATTCGGGAGCTGGCTACAGCCGATGCATAGCCCATAAATTCTACTCCCATCAGCAACTTGGGGTCGGCAATGGAGAAGAGCTTGCACAGCTCCGCACGGTTCTCAGCTGTCAGCGGGTCGATTTTGATATCCAAAGGCTTATGATAATCCCATTGCTTGGTTTCCCTCCTATAATCTTCTTCACGGAACCAGTCACCTTGTGCCATGGCCTCGACCGCCTCCTCCTTCAGGTTGATCAAGGCCAGTTCTTTACCAACATCTGACAGCCCGCTTTGGGCGATGCTGTCTGAAAGGGCACGATACGTATCCATAATATGCTGTGTATATTCGGCAGCCGTCATCTTGTAGTCGGCAAAATCGCCGGAATACAGATTCATGCCATAATATTTGTCCGAGAACAAAGAGCCGTACACTTTATTGAGACCGGCATACGTGCCCGTACTATAGCAGAACAGCATCTCCTCGGGCTGGGGCAGCCGTTTTTTTGACGCCCGCTGCCTCATCAGCAGCCAACCGCTACGCCTCATATCCACGTAAAGGTCTATCTCCTCGCCTGGTGCCAGCCATATTTGTCCATTTCCCCTGCCCACGCTGACCAAAGCCTGTGCAGGTCCGTATTGCCAGAACTTGAATTCGGCCGTACCCGTTGCAGAGTCGATGGCGGCCGTATAGGGCTGCTGGCCGTTCATCAGCGTATTGAGGTAAATATTGGCTTCCTTGGCCAACTCCTTCCGATAGCCTGAAAGATGCATGTGTACCACCGTCTCGCCCACCTTGAACTGAGGTTCGGGCACGGCATCGGGGGCGGTTTCCGAAGCACGGACGACGTCAGCAGGAACATCGGCCGGGCGGTCGAAGGCCTTCTTGCCCGTCAGGTCGATGCCGAACAGCTTGAAGCAATCCTCACAATCGCCCTCGATGAAGTCGAACGAGCGCGTGCCGCGCGGCAACGGTTCGAAGGTCAGCTGGAAAGAAGCCTCGCCCGACTCGGGCATCCAGAAGAGCGAGTCGGCGTCGATGCCTTCCGTGCCGGTCAGGGCGTAACGCTTGCCGTCGGCCAGCAGGTAAGATTCAGAACTGATCCTGATCCAATAGCCCGGACGGAAATAGGCATCCGTATGGAGTACGGTGGCCGTGTCGCTCAGACAGACCTTGGAAATGTCGATCGTCATGGTGTTGGCCGACTCAATCAGGGGGTTCTCCACGCATTTGTCCCGTTGCGTGCACGAGGCGGCCAGCCACAGAGCTACGGCTGCCGTCAGGAAAGCAATCTTATTGTGCATAATGGTTTCGATTTAATGTTGCCACAAATATACGGAAAGGTAGGAGCAGAGACAAACGAAAAGGAAGTTTTATATCACAAAAGTAAAGGGGAACGACAGGAACATCGGTCAACCGCCCTATCGCCCCCTACTCTTCTTCAGCCCCCGCACCAGTAACGGAAATCTGGCAAGCAGATGACAAAACCCCAGGACACCGGCCAGAATGCCCATCTTGTAATGAAACTGTCCTACATGAATTCCCGCCCCGCCTGCGGTAAACAACAACCAGAACCCGGTACCCACCACCGGTACTATCACAACAGACAGACAGAGCGTGAGGACACTCTTGCGACCCAATCCCCGTTTCAAAGACTTATACCACGGCCAATGGGCCGCCACATGCAGCACGGCAAACAACGTAAACAAGACTCCGAACAACAGATGCACCAACGCCCACAAACGCCATCCCCGAAGGTCGGCCGCATGTTCCATGGCATGAAGCTCCAAGCCGCTGAACACCGTCACCGCAAACCATACCACCAAAGACAAGTCTGTCCCATAAATCATTTTGGCCTGCATACGCTCCCCTCCTTTCCGTTACGTCCTATATCCGTCTGTACCGCTCTGCCAATAGCCGAGAAGACATGCGTGCCGCACGTCCTGACACACGACCAGCACCCGATACAGGCTTCAGCCCGACGAAAGACAATGTGCCTGTGCCACAACAGGCTGATTTTCCCGATGACCTGCTCCGGGCAGGCATCCACACATTTCCAACAAGCCACACAACGGCTTGTGTCGGCCACCACAAAAGATGTGGCCTAGCGGCCTCTCCGACCGCCCATTCCGCTTCTCTCTTTTGAAAAATTGTACATAATCTCTTGATTTGACAAGTCCATAAATCCAAGCATACAGGATATGCTCTCTTCTTTCGGACGCAAAGATAGCCTCTGAACGGCAGAAAGGAGATGGACAAAAAAAGGACAGAGTTGGACTAATCAAGGTAATTCTTACGGAAAGCCGAAGGAGAGACACCCGTGGCCTTGGCAAACAGACGGGAGAAGTAGGCGTAATCTTCCACTCCCAACTCCCAAGCTATCTCCTGAATGCTTTTGGACGAATAGACCAACAGGCGTTTGGCACGGAGCACCAGTTCGTTTTGAATATACCTGCTGACACTCAGGCCCGTCACCGCCCGAACCACCTCGTTCAGATAGAGAGGGGAAATGTGGAGCAGCGAAGCATAATGGGAAGGACTCCGATGGGAACAAAGCGAATCGTACAGCAGGTGCCTGAACTGCAAGACAATCTCGATGCTGCGCCGACTCACGGCACTCCTGTGCACCCCGGCACGGACAGCCTCGGCCACAATACCCACGACAGCCTTTACCAGCGACCGCACAATTCCTTTGGAGACCGCATCGCCGGCCTGATCGAGACGGACGGCCATCATACTGAAAAGATGCTCCAGCTCCGACCGCTGCCCGGAGCTGACGGTAAAGGGAGCCGTACACAAGGCATATTCGTCGAACACCAGACGGCAGGCATCGTCCACCAGCGCCCCGTCCACCATCAGCATGGCAGCCTCTATCCCATCCGCCTCCACAAAACGGTGCATCTGACCGGGAAGGACCAACACCATCTCGCCGCCCGAACAACGATATTCCTTGAAGTCAACATTGAGACAATAGCTGCCGCTCCGTATGAGCCCCATCATATAGTACTCGTCCTGATGGGCATAACGGACGGCATCCTTAGACAATTCAGGGGTAACCGAACGCAGGCAAACCCCGATGTCACTGAACTGGGAAGCTTTATGTAGAGGCAAAACGGCCATGGGCTTGAACTTTTCAACTGACTGCACCCGCACCGTCCCATCCGCAAAGGGAAAGGACAACGAATACACAAAAATAGTAGTTTCTACCCACAACTCAAAACAAAGGTACACGGATTATACTACAGAAAAACATTTTGACAGATTGACACTTTGATTTTCAAACCGTTTGAAAATCGCTTCGTTCGGTCCAAAGGTAAGGCTGATGGCAACGAACGAAGTGCGAAAGCGTTTATCTGCTCATTCTTAATTCGATAGCGAAATGTTTACAAAAAAACTAGAAGAAAAACAAAGAAAAATGCCTGTTTTCGAAGACGAAAAAGGAGAATAAAAGACTAAAAGTATCTGTTTCTCATCGTAAAGTAGTACTTTATGAACGAAAACAGGCACTTTTCTGAGGGAAAACAAGCACATTTATAAGGGAAAATAAGGCCGAAAACCAAGAAAAACATCCCCAAAAACGGGGAAAAATAGGCTTTAAAAGTCCTCAAAGCCTTCTATTTCGTACTTTTTGAAAAACAGGAGTGTCAGCGAAAAGAAAGAATCAACCACATAAAGAAAGATAATATCCCCAAAAGCGAGCAATCTGCTAAACCAACAAAAAGTTCATACTTCCGCCTACTTCTTCCCTGCCAAATAGACGCCACACAATACGCAAGCCGCACCCAACAAAGCAACGGGTGTCAACGGTTCGCCCAAGAAAAGCAAGGCACCAATGGACGTAAAGATGGGGTTCAGATAAATGTAATTGGAAGCGCGAACAGTACCCAACTGCTTCAGAATGAAGTTCCACACCACGAAGCACACCAATGAAGCCAATACACTAAGAAACAGCAGGTTCATCCAGACGGCAGGCCGTACAAATGCCTCCAATGGAAATTGCCAGGAACGCACCACGAAAGCAGGAAGAATGGTGAGCACCCCATAAAAGAAAACCTTGCGGGTAATGAAGACCGTAGAATAGCGGTCGGCCACCTGGCGCATAATCAAACTATAGAAAGCCCAGCAAAGGGCAGCCGTCAACGAAAGCACGTCGCCTAGAGGCGAAAGCTTCAACACGAAATTGCCGTTGAAAATGACCAATCCCACGCCCAGCAGGGCCAGCAACGAGCCGCACGCCAGCCGCCACGTGGCCCGCTCGCTCCGATAGAAGAGCCGTGCCAGCAGCAGGGTGAGCAGGGGCGTACTACAGACAATGAAGGCCACGTTCGTGGTGAGCGTCACTTCGAGGGCGGTATTCTCCGTCAGGAAGTAGAGCGAACCGCCCGTCACGCCCGCCAGCAGCATCCAGCCTTCGTCGCGCCACGTGCGGCACAGCAGCGTTCGTGGCGAGATGAACCAGATGCCCACGTAGGCAATGAGGAAGCGCAACAGGAAAATTTCCTGCGGCGTAAGCCCGTTCTCTATCAGCACACGGGTCGAGATGAACGTCATGCCCCAAATGCCTATCACCACGATGGCCGTCAAGTGCCACTTGAAATCCTTTCCGCCTTTCATCCTCCTCTCTCCTACTCTGCCTTTTTGTCCAAGTTTTCCGCCTGCTTCTCCGCCTCATGAGCCTCCATTTCGGCACGGCTCTTGCTGGAGGTCACCAGCCATACACCGCCGAAAATCATCACGACGGAAAGCACCTTCGTCAGATTGAAGCTGTCCATGCCCCAGCAAATGGCCACAATCGTGGCCACCAGCGGCTGGATGTAGTTGTACATACCCGCCACCGTCGGCCGCAGGTTCTTCTGCCCTACAATAATCAGGATGTAGCTGAGGAACGTGGCGCCCACCACCACGAAGAGAATGGAGGCGATGCGTGCCCCGTCGAGGACCAGCCAGTCGGTAGTCAGAAGGCTGTTATACGAGAAAGGCAGCAGGCAGATGAAGGCGTAGGTGAACATCCATTTCATCACCGTCACCGCCGAATACTTGGCTACGAAATTTTTGAACAGCACAAAGTAGAAGGCATAACTGCACTGTGCCAGGAGTACAAACAGGTCGCCAAGCACAGGATTGTCGCCCTTCGCCGCCGCGCCGGCCGATGCCTGCGAACTTCCCAAAATGAGCAGTAACGCACCCGACGCACCCACGGCGATGCCCAATATCTTCCGCCCTGTAATAGGTTCCTTCAGAAAGATGGCCGCCAGTATCATGGCGATGAGCGGCATACTGGTCGTGATGATGGAAGCATCGACAGGCGACGTCAGCCCTACGCCGAAGATATAGCTTCCCTGATTGAAGACGATAGCCAGAAGCGAAGCCACGAAGAGCTTCATCAGGTCCTTGTGACCCACGTGTTCGGGCTTCTGGAAGAAGGAAAAGACCCAAAAGAGAACCATCGCGCCAAAGACGCGCAAGTCGGTCATCACCAGCGAACTGACCGCCCCTCCTATCATGACGAACTTGGCCAGCGGAGCCATCAGCCCCCACATGCTGTTGGCCGCCAACATCGCGGCATGGCCTTTCAATTTTGCTGTGTCCATAAGTGAATATTTCTGTTTCGGCCGCAAAATTACGAGAAAAGTAGGCAACGTATGCCCGCAACCCTATGTTTTTTATCGGCTTAATGAACAAATCTGAAAATAAACCTGTAAATTTGCAACGGTTTATCAACCGCATTATAAACCGAAAAAAGAAGATATAAACACGTTTTCAATAAATTATTAACAGACATCAGTATGGAATACAATTTCAGGGAGATTGAAAAGAAATGGCAGAAACGATGGGTGGACAACAAGACCTATCAGGTAACGGAAGACGATACAAAACAGAAATTCTATGTACTGAACATGTTCCCCTACCCCTCGGGTGCAGGCTTGCACGTGGGACATCCGCTGGGCTACATCGCTTCGGACATCTACGCCCGCTACAAACGACTGCAAGGCTTCAACGTACTGAACCCTATGGGCTACGACGCCTACGGCCTGCCCGCCGAACAGTATGCCATCCAGACCGGCCAACACCCTGCAATTACCACCGTCAACAATATCAACCGCTATCGCGAACAGCTCGACAAGATAGGCTTCTCGTTCGACTGGAACCGCGAGATACGCACCTGCGACCCCGAATACTACCACTGGACGCAATGGGCTTTCCAGCAGATGTTCCAGAGCTATTACGACAACAAGTTGCAGAAGGCACAGCCCATCGCCCAACTGGTGAAGGCTTTCGAAGCCAATGGCACCGAAGGACTCGACGTAGCTTGTAGCGAGGAACTGAGCTTCACGGCCGACGAATGGAAGGCCATGAACGAAAAGCAGCAGCAGGAGACGCTGATGAACTACCGCATCGCCTACCTAGGCGAAACGATGGTGAACTGGTGTCCTCAATTGGGCACGGTACTCGCCAACGACGAAGTAGTGGACGGCGTATCGGAGCGTGGCGGTTATCCCGTTGTACAGAAAAAGATGCGCCAATGGTGTCTGCGCGTGTCGGCCTATGCCCAGCGTCTGCTCGACGGACTGGAGACCATCGACTGGACCGACTCACTGAAAGAAACACAGCGCAACTGGATTGGCCGCTCGGAAGGTGCCGAGGTACAGTTCAAAGTGAAGGACAGCGACCTCGAGTTCACCATCTTTACCACCCGTGCCGACACGATGTTCGGTGTAACGTTCATGGTACTGGCGCCTGAAAGCGAACTGGTTCCGCAGGTGACAACCGAAGCCCAGAAGACCGAAGTGGAAGCCTATCTGGACCGTACCAAGAAGCGCACGGAGCGCGAACGCATCAGCGACCGCAGCGTGACGGGTGTCTTCTCGGGCTCGTATGCCATCAATCCTTTCACGGGCGAAGCAGTGCCCATCTGGATCAGCGACTACGTGCTGGCCGGATATGGTACAGGCGCCATCATGGCCGTACCTGCTCACGACTCGCGCGACTACGCCTTTGCCAAGCACTTCGGCTTGCCCATCGTACCTTTGGTAGAAGGTTGTGACGTTTCTGAAGAAAGTTTCGATGCCAAGGAAGGCATTGTAACCAATTCTCCGAAAGCGGGCGTAACTCCCTATTGCGACCTCAATCTGAACGGCTTGACTATCAAGGAAGCCATCGCCGCCACCAAAAAATACGTCAAGGAACACCACTTGGGCCGCGTCAAGGTGAACTACCGCCTGCGCGACGCCATCTTCAGCCGCCAGCGCTATTGGGGCGAACCGTTCCCCGTTTACTATAAGGACAACATGCCCTACATGATTCCCGAAAACTGCCTGCCGCTGGAATTGCCCGAAGTGGCCAAGTTCCTGCCTACCGAAACAGGTGAACCGCCGTTGGGACATGCCACGAAATGGGCTTGGGACACGGTGAACAGCTGTGTCATTGAGAACAGCAAGATAGACAACCAGACCGTCTTCCCGCTCGAACTGAACACCATGCCGGGCTTTGCAGGCTCCAGCGCCTACTACCTGCGCTACATGGATCCGCGCAACCACACGGCACTGGTAGCCCCGAACGTAGATGCCTACTGGAAGAATGTGGACCTCTACGTGGGCGGTACGGAACATGCCACCGGCCACTTGATCTACTCCCGCTTCTGGAACAAGTTCCTGCACGACCTGGGTATCTCCGTTGTGGAAGAACCTTTCCAAAAGCTGGTGAACCAGGGTATGATTCAGGGACGAAGCAACTTTGTATATCGCATCAAGGATACCAACACCTTCGTGTCGCTGGGCCTGAAAGACCAATACGACACTACCCCACTCCACGTGGACGTAAACATTGTGTCGAACGACGTTCTCGACCTCGAAGCCTTCAAGGCATGGCGCCCTGAATATGAAACAGCCGAATTCATCCTTGAAGATGGTAAGTACATCTGCGGCTGGGCGGTAGAGAAAATGTCGAAATCGATGTTCAACGTCGTGAACCCCGACATGATTGTCGAGAAATACGGTGCCGATACGCTTCGTATGTACGAGATGTTTCTTGGCCCTGTAGAGCAGTCCAAGCCTTGGGATACGAACGGTATCGACGGTGTACACCGCTTCCTCAAGAAATTCTGGTCACTGTTCTACGACCGCTCGGGCCAGTACCTCGTGACCGACAAAGCCGCCACGAAGGACGAACTGAAGTCGATCCACAAGCTCATCAAGAAGGTGACGGGTGACATCGAGACCTTCTCGTACAACACCAGCATCAGTGCCTTCATGATTTGTGTCAACGAGCTTTCTGCCCTGAAGTGCAACAAGAAGGAAGTGATGAACCAACTGATTGTAGTACTGGCTCCTTTCGCTCCCCACGTATGCGAGGAATTGTGGGAAACACTGGGCAATACAGGTTCCGTATGCGACGCCCACTGGCCGGCATACAACGAGGAATATCTGGTGGAAAACACCGTGAACTACACCATCTCCTTCAACGGAAAGGCACGCTTCAATATGGAATTTCCAACTGACGCCACTTCTGAAAACATTCAGGCTACAGTGCTGGCAGACGAACGATCGGCCAAATGGATGGAAGGCAAATCGGTTGTGAAAATTATCGTCGTGCCGAAGAAGATTGTGAACGTGGTAGTGAAATAAATCAGTGAACTATGCATATCAGTAAACCGAACAAAAACGTATTGATGAGAGAGTTGAAAGACTATGTCATGATTACCCTCGGACTCATCAGCTATTCGCTGGCGTGGGCAGCTTTCCTGCTTCCCTATCAGATCACGACGGGCGGAACTACGGGTATCGGAGCCATCATCTATTATGCCACAGGCTTCCCTATCCAGTACTCCTACTTCCTCATCAATGCTGTACTGATGACCTTTGCCATCAAGATACTGGGCCCAAAATTCAGCATCAAGACGACTTATGCCATCATCATGCTGACCATTCTGCTGGAATTCTTCCAATGGCTGGTAAAGAATCCCGATGGTACTTTCCCACAAATATTAGGCCCCGGACAAGACTTCATGGCCTGCCTGATCGGTGCATCCATGTGTGGCTTAGGACTGGGTGTGGTGTTCAACTGCAACGGAAGTACAGGCGGAACGGATATCATCGCCGCCATCATCAACAAGTATCGCGACGTGACGCTGGGACGCATGATCATGGCCTGTGATGTAGTCATCATCAGTTCGTGTTACTTCATCTTCCAAGACTGGCGCCGCGTGATATTCGGTTTCGTAACGCTGTTTATCATCGGATTCGTGCTCGACTATATCGTGAACAGTGCCCGCCAGTCGGTACAGTTCCTCATCTTCTCCAAAGAATACGAGAAGATAGCCGACCGCATCACCAGGGAAACCCATCGCGGCGTAACGGTGCTCGACGGTACAGGCTGGTACAGCAAGGGCCATGTCAAGGTACTGGTAGTCCTGGCCTACAAGCGCCAGTCGGTCGAAATTTTCCGTCTGGTCAAAGATATCGACCCCAATGCCTTCATCTCGCAAAGTTCGGTCATCGGTGTGTATGGTGAAGGTTTCGACAAACTGAAAGGAAAATAAATACTGTCAAGATATGAAGAAATATGTCTTTGCAACCAACAATGCCCACAAGCTGGAAGAAGTGAAAGACATCTTAGGAGACAAGATAGAACTTCTCAGCATGAAGGACATCAACTGCCAGGCAGACATTCCCGAAACGGCTGATACCCTGGCAGGAAACGCCTTGATAAAGGCAAGATACATTTACGAAAACTATCACATAGACTGCTTTGCCGACGATACCGGTCTCGAAGTGGAAGCACTGAACGGCGCGCCGGGCGTCTATTCGGCCCGCTATGCAGGCGATGCCCATAACTCCGAAGCCAACATGAAGAAGCTGCTTCAGGAACTGGAAGGCGTGGAGAACCGCAAGGCTCAGTTCCGAACCGTCTTTGCCCTGATCATCGACGGAAAGGAACATCTGTTCGAAGGCATCGTCAAGGGAGAGATTGTCAAGGCACGGAAAGGGACTTCCGGCTTCGGCTACGACCCCATCTTCGTGCCCGAAGGCTATACCCAGACCTTTGCGGAAATGGGCAATGCCGAAAAGAACAAGATCAGCCACCGGGCCAAGGCTACGCAGAAGCTCTGCAAGTTCCTGAAGTCCATCTGATATAAGTTACTACAGACTATACCAAAAAAAGAGTGCCAGCATAACAAAATGTCAGCACTCTTTTTTATACATTACAACCTATTATTCAGAAAATTATAATCCCAGCTGTGCCGATATCTCGAGCATGCGCTTGATGGGACGGACGGCCTTTTCGGCAACGGCAGGATCGACGGTTATCTCGGGAGTCTCGTCTTTCAGGCAGTTGTAGAGCTTCTCCAGCGTATTCAGACGCATGAAGTTGCATTCGTTGCATCCGCAGGTGCTGTCCATCGGAGGAGCAGGGATGAAGGTGGTCTGCGGACACTTCTTGCGCATCTCGTGCAGGATACCCGCTTCGGTAGCTACAATATATTCCTTTTCAGGATGGGCTACGGCATACTTCAGCAGAGCGGCGGTCGAACCTACGACATTGGCCAGCTTCAACACAGCTCCCTTGCATTCGGGATGGGCCAAGATGACGGCCTGGGGATGCTGCTTCTTGATTTCAACCATCTTTTCAACCGAGAACTGTTCGTGTACATGGCAGGCTCCATCCCATACCAGCATATTACGACCTGTAACGGAGTTGATATAACTACCCAAGTTTCTATCAGGTCCAAAGATTATTTTCTCATCTTTGGGAAAGCTTTCTACAATCTGACGGGCATTGGTGGAGGTGACCACTACATCGGTCAATGCCTTGACAGCCGCCGTGGTGTTGACATACGAAATGACGGTATAGCCCGAATGCTCCTTGACAAACTGCTCGAACTTGTCGGCCGGACAGCTGTCGGCCAGCGAACAGCCGGCTGCCATGTCGGGCACCAGCACTTTCTTTTCAGGGCAGAGCACCTTGGCCGTCTCGCCCATGAAATGAACACCGCACATCACAATGATGTCGGCCGTCGTCTTGGCAGCCTGCTGGGCCAGAGCCAAACTGTCGCCGATATAGTCGGCTATATCCTGTATTTCACTGCGCTGGTAGTAGTGGCCCATGATCAGGGCATTCTTCTCTTTCTTGAGCTGCTCGATGGCTTGTATCAGATTTTCCATAATCGTTAGTAATTTGTTCAGATGCAAAGTTAATAACTTTGGCAGACACCTGCTATAAGTTTTCGTACAAATTCTATTTGCGTATCACGCCCATGCATGAAATCATCTACAGTGGAAGGTACTACGTAGTGGGGAACAATCCCCTCGCCTTCCAACGGAAAGCCATGATGCGAACGGTCTGGTTCACGGGTAGGGATACGCAACCAAATACCGTGCGAGGTACAGAAATTCTTCGGTCCGTTACCCGTATCTCCACCGGTAGGTTCACCCACCAGCGTCACGTTACCGCTCTCTTTCATGTCCAGAGTAAAACTCTCGGCAGCGGAAAAAGTATCAGGTCCCGTCAGCAGATATACCTGTCCACGGTAAGCGTCTTGAGCGGGATCCAACTGACGGGAATCGGAAAGGCAATGAAGCTGCGGACGGTTGATGAAATATTCGCACAGGCGTTCACCATTACCGCTGCTTCCGCCTCCGTTGTCGCGAACGTCAACGATGAGATAAGGCAGGTGGCTTACTGTAGGATAACACGTTGCAAACTCTTCCATGACGGGAGGCATCATCGTGTTGATGGCCAGGTAACCGATACTGTCGTCCAACACCTTGGCCGCAACGGCAGGCTGTTCTTCATAGGAGACACAATTGCTCCGCCGTAACGGCAAGCTCAGTGTCAGCGTGTCGATACCGCGCTGAACGGTATAGCTGACCAGTGTATCGACATAACTGCGGAAAATGCTCCGTGCCGAGCGGTAATGACGGTCGGAAGCCGTGGAACCGCAAGCATATTTCTCGTTCTCTTCCACCCATTGTCTGATGGGGATGCCGTTAATGGCCGTAATGCGGTCTTTATCGCAAAAGCCGGCAGCACGCAGGTACTCGTTGGGCTTACTTATAAACAAAGAATCGTTGATAACCTTGGGTACAGCAGCAGCCGTATATTTGCTGAAAAAACTGGTGGCGTGTCCCGCTCCCAAAGCTGCTATATATTCCTGTACCAACAGGATATATTCAGCCGGCTGCCTGGCATCACTAATCCGCGGTGCAAAAACACGGTAAAGTGAATCCATGTCCAATCCCTTCTGGCGATAGAGTGAATAGTTGTCTGCCACAATCTGATGAATTTCATCAAAGTCAGCGACATATTGGTCGGAAATCAACGGGAGTTCGTCCGCATAATACCATACACCGGTACGGGAGTTACCCGTCTTATACGTATAATAAGCATAAGCCACCAGTCCGCCAAACGCCAGCAGAAGCACCAGCGCAACAACTCCTGCGATTTTCAATACCTTTTTCCAAATAGAACGATTGTTTTCCATCAATGGTAGTTTTCTATCATTAAAAATTTATTTCTCTTTCTTCTTTTAAATCTCTATGGTAATGATAATAGGCTGTTAATACGGTGGACAAATAAATATGATTTTTCTTGCCTGTGAAGTTATTAGTCTCTTCTTTCTGTTTATTCCATGTTTATCAACGGGCAGGAGAGGGATTAGTCCTTGGAAACAAGCATTCTTCTGTTCTGTATTAACTTCCTGTTCATATGATACAAAGTTAATAACTTTCGGGTGATTATCCGTCTGAATGATGCTGAAAAATCTGTTTAAGATTGCTTGGAAAGTAAATGCCAACTTTTTTGGGATATTCATAACCCTCGGAGCATATAGTTTCTTTTGAATTATGCAAGAAGAAATTTTCATTTTCTTTTCAAGTAGTATCCACATGTTTTCAACGGTTGTTAACTGCTATATAAACGGAAAGAAGTATCTTTGCGCAAGAATTTCACAGCTATGTGATTTTACTTAATTCAATCTACTTATGGAGCATCGTAAACTGAAGATTACCGAACTGAACCGCATCAGTGCCGAAGAGTTTAAGAAGGCAGACAAACTGCCTCTGGTAGTGGTACTTGACAATGTCAGGAGCCTGCACAATATCGGTTCAGTCTTTCGTACGTCCGATGCTTTTCGTGTGGAATGTATCTATCTGTGTGGCATTACGGCCACTCCTCCTCATCCTGAAATGCACAAGACGGCATTGGGAGCTGAGTTTACGGTCGATTGGAAGTATGTTAATAACGCGGTTGAAGCTGTTGATAACCTTCGCCAGGAAGGCTATATTGTCTATTCAGTGGAGCAGGTCGAAAACAGTATCATGCTGGAAGACATGCAGTTGGAGCAGGGGAAACGCTATGCCGTGGTGTTGGGAAACGAAGTGAAGGGTGTTCAACAAGAAGTTATCGACCATAGCGACGGTTGCATCGAAATCCCCCAATATGGCACCAAACACTCGCTGAACGTGTCGGTGACGGCAGGTATCGTTATCTGGGACTTGTTCAAACAACTCAAAACATTGTAATCTTCTGTCTTTTTATAGGGCGCTAATCTGCGATATCTTAGTAAGTAACGGCCGTTACCTTTGAAGGGAACGGTTGTTACCTTCAAAAGGAAACGCTCGTTTCCTCCAAGGGGAACGACTGTTTCCAAGCACAGGGAACGCTCGTTTCCGCATATGGGAAACGGAGGAAAGAAGCCGCTTGCAGGAGGCGGCATGGTTCATAAGTTATGAACAGGACTAATCATTTGATTGATAGCGGACTGTTTTATTCTTGCTTGAATAGTTAACCGCTGTTTCAACAAGATATAAACATGAATTAGAGCTGCCCGCTTTCCACCAGCAGGATGACACGTTCGGTCAGTGCATCGTCGCCTGTAGCGTCGTATTCCTTCTTCAAGCTGGCACCGAAGAGGGCGGCAAACGTCTGATAGAAGCCTGCACGGAAAGTGCCAAGGAAGGCTTTCACCAGTTCATAACCTGTGGAGTGGGTTTGTCTGTCCACCAGCTTTATCAACAGCTTTCCTTGCGAGAAGGTGAGCTTCTTCATGCGGGGCATGTATTGTTCCTTCAGGCTTTTTTCGACCCGCTTCAGGTGTTTCGACCTTTCTTTGGGTGGAAGCGTTTGCAGGTATTCATAGGTTTCGATGACAATCTGGTTGACTTCTTTGGCAATGGGCAAAACCTTCTTGACGTCGCGCACCAGTTTGTAGTATTGCGTGCGTGCTCTTTTATTCTTGAATTTTAGTGGTTTGAATATATAGACGGTCGGTAATTTTACATAAGGGATGGTGTCACCCTCATAAATGGTCATGGGAGTGAGATACACCTTGTCGGGTTGTTGGTTCTTCTGTTGGGCATAACCATTGAGGGCGGCGGTTATTAACAAGATGAGAGTTAATATGACAAGTTTTTCATTCACGTTGCAAAAGTACACCATTCTTTGATATTTTTTTTGAATACCTTTCTTTTTCCTTGTATCGTTAACTTATTTAAGGTAACTTCGTTGGCTCATAAACATAAAATTACATCGGTCCTATGAAAAACATAAAGATAGGGGTGTGGTTGCTGATAGGGTTGATTTCTTCTGCCATGCAGGCTCAGAATACCAATCTGATGCTTTGGGAGGAGAACTTGGAGCAGCTGGCTGCCGAAGCTGAAGGCACGGATTGGGAAGACGAACTGGAGGAACTTTCCCATCGGCTGACTCAGAAACTGAACTTGAATACGGCTACACGACAACAGCTGGAGATGTTTCCTTTCCTGTCGGACATTCAGGTGGAAAACCTGTTGGCATACGTGTATGTGCATGGCGATATGCAGACGTTGTACGAACTCCAGCTGGTGGAGGAGATGGACAAGGCGACCATTGAACGGTTGCTTCCTTTCGTCTGTGTGGCTCCTTCGCGTGAGGAAGAGAGTTTTCCTTCGTTAAGGCGTATTTTGAAGTATGGAAAGCACGAGGCGACGGCTCGTTTCGATGTGCCTTTCTATACGCGCAAGGGATATGAGACAAGCTATCTTGGGCCGTCGCTCTATCATTCGTTACGTTACAATTTTCGTTATAGCGACCGTCTGCAAGTGGGCGTGACGGGCGAGAAAGATGCGGGCGAACCTTTCTTTGCCTTGCACGACCGTCAGGGATACGACTATTATTCCTTCTATCTGCTGATGAAAGATTGTGGACGCTTGCAGACCTTGGCCGTGGGCAACTATAAAGCCAGCTTCGGACAGGGATTGGTGTTGGGCAATAGTTTTGGATTTGGCAAGACTTTTTCGTTGGCAACTACTGAAAACCGCACGGAAGGTTTTCGCAAGCACAGCTCGTCGGACGAATACAATTACTTCAGAGGGGTGGGGGCTACCGTCCGTCTGGCTTCCCGTTGGCAGGCATCGGCTTTCTATTCGCATCGGCGGATGGACGGCGTGGTAGAGGACGGTGAAATCACTTCCATTTACAAGACAGGCTTGCATCGCTCGGAAAGCGAGGCGGCCAAGAAGCATGTTTTCGTGATGCAGGTGGCAGGAGGAAACGTTTCTTACGAAAATGCTCATCTGAAAGTGGGCATGACGGGTGTATATTATTTCTTCGACCGTCCTTATGAACCTAATTTGAGGAAATATGCCCGCTACAATTTGCGAGGCAATTATTTCTATAACGTGGGTGTGGATTATAAACTTCGTTTGGGCAGATTTGCTTGGGTGGGGGAGGCGGCCAAAGGAAAACAAGGTTATGCTTTTCTCAATCAGTTGCGCTATCAGGTGGCGAACGATTACAAGGTGATGCTCATCCATCGCTTCTATTCCTACGACTATTGGGGGATGTTTGCCCATTCGTTTGGAGAAAGCAGTGCTTTACAGAACGAAAACGGCTGGTTTCTGGGCGGCGAAGCATCGCTTTTCGCCCGATGGCGTTTCTTTGGTGCGATCGACCTCTTTTCGTTTCCCTGGTGGAAGTATCGCATCAGCCAGCCTTCGCAAGGAGTGGACGGCCTGTTTCAAGCCACGTTCACGCCCAACAAGCGATGGTCGATGTATGCCAACTATCGTTTCAAGCGGAAGGAAAGGGACGTGACGGGTAGCGGAGGAGAAACGACGTTGCCCACTTATCATCACAAGGTGCGCTATCGTCTCAATTATGCGCAAGGCATTTGGAGCCTGCGCACCACGTTCGATTACAATCATTTCAGCCAGCCTCCTTTGCAATATAGTCAGGGATGGCAGGCGACGCAATCGTGTAGTGTGCAATTACCTTCCGTGCCTTTGGCCGCCTCGTTGCAAGGCACCTATTTCCATACCGACGATTATGATTCGCGCGTCTATGCTTACGAGAAAGGGTTGCTTTATACTTTCTATACGCCTTCGTTCTATGGTCGCGGCTTTCGTTTCTCTGCTCACTTACGCTACGATTTCCGCGACTGGTTGATGTTGATAGCCAAGTTCGGACAAACCATCTATCAAGACAGGGATGAGATAGGTTCGGGCAACGACCTGATACGTGGAAATAAAAAGTCGGACCTGCAAATACAAGTCCGACTGAAATTCTAACGCATGAAGAACGTATTTATTTCTTCAAGAAATCGTCTCTATATGGGTTGAAGCAGTCGATGAGAAGACCTGCTTCGAGGCATACGCAACCATGCTCTACGTTGGGTTCCATGTAGAGCGCGTCGCCAGCCTTTACCACTTTCTTTTCGTCGCCGATGGTGAATTCGAATGCGCCGCTTGCCACATAAGTCACTTGCGTGTGCTTATGGGTATGGGCTGTACCGATACTTCCTTTTTCGAATTTTACTTTGACCATCATGATGTCTTCGTTGTAACCTACAATTTGGCGGGTCACACCTTCGCCTGCAGGTTCCCATTCCATGTCGTTTTCATACATGAATACGTTGCTGTGATTGTCCATTTCTTTTTGATTTTGTTGTTGCGTACAGCTGCTTGTGGCAAACAGGGCCGACAAAGCAAATACGGATACAAGGGTTTTGATAGTTCTCATATACAGTGTTTATGCTATTATGTTACTTGCAAATATAGGAAACTTCTGTGGATTGTAAGGACGATTTTGTTGAAAAGCAGGGTAAGATTGTTTATTATCGAAAGAAAACCAATGAATTCATTCATTTTGCTTACCTTTGTTCTCATTATTCGTAAGATTGATAAAAATAGAAGATTGGTATGACTGTCATCTATCCTTCGCCCATTTTCGGGCCTGTACACTCTCGTCGCCTGGGCGTGTCGCTGGGCATCAACCTGATGCCTGCCGACGGCAAGTTGTGTACGTTCAACTGCATTTATTGTGAATGTGGCTTCAATGAAGATTTCCGTCCGAAGCTTCCCCGTCCGACGCGTGAGGAAGTGCGCCAGGCGCTCGAAGCCCGCTTGCAGGATATGAAGTCCAACGGCCCTGCGCCCGATGTCCTGACCTTTGCAGGCAACGGAGAGCCGACGGCCCATCCTCACTTTGCCGAAATCATCGACGATACGCTGGCCCTGCGCGACCGCTATTTTCCGAATGCCAAGGTCAGTGTGCTCAGCAACTCTACCTTTATCCACAAGCCTGCCGTCTTTGCTGCGCTCAACAAGATAGACAACAACATCCTGAAGCTCGACACGGCGGACGAGAATTATATCCGCGACCTCGACCGTCCGACAGGCAAATATTCTGTGGCCGACATCATCGAGGACATGAAGGCGTTCAAAGGCCGTTGCATCATTCAGACCATGTTCCTCAAGGGCAGCTATCAGGGCAAGGATATGGACAACACGTCCGACCAATACGTCCTCCCCTGGCTGGAAAAGGTCAAGGAGATAGCTCCCCGCCAGGTGATGATCTATACCATCGACCGCGAGACACCCGACCACGACCTGCTGAAAGCTACGCACGAAGAGCTCGACCGCATTGCCGCGCTGGTGAAGGAAACAGGGATTGAGGTGAGTGTATCCTATTAAAAATGAGTCTGTTTGAATACTTTCTTGCTTTCTTTAAACATCAAATAAAGATAGGATGACTTTTAGAACATTCTTTGTCTTTTTTGGATAATCTTTTCTGTTGTTCTATTTGCGATATTTGCGAACAAAAACAGAAATCAAGATGATTAAGCAAGAAAGTCAGAACCAACAGCCGAAACGGATGAATCCCTATTGGGGACTTTTGACCGGCATTTTAATTGTTCTTCTCCTTAACGGCCTGCTTGTACCTACACTGACGGGGCGTCAGATAAAGTCGGCCGACTACGGCACGTTCATAGCCAAGGTGGACAGCGGATTGGTAAAGGATGTAGTCATTAAGAACGGTCAGATTTATTTCACTGCTCAGGAAGATGGCAAGATTTCCGCCTATCAGACAGGAGCCATCAACGATCCGCAACTGGTGGACAGGCTTCTGGAAGCAAAGAGTCCCAATGATGGTGGCAAGATTTCTTTCAATCAGGTGATACCGCAGGAAAATTCTCCGTTGCTTAACTTTATCTTGATGTGGGTGTTGCCGGGTCTTATCTTTTACCTCATCTGGCGGCAGACCAGCAAAATCATCCAGGCACGTATGGGCAGTGGCGGCGATAACTTCATGTCGTTCGGCAAGAGCGGTGCCAAGATTTATGCCGATTCGGATGTAAAAACCACCTTTGCCGACGTGGCAGGGCAGGACGAGGCCAAGGAGACGCTGAACGAAATCGTGGACTTCCTACACAATCCCAAGAAATATACCGACATTGGTGCTTCCCTTCCCAAAGGGGCTCTGCTGGTAGGTCCTCCGGGTACGGGCAAGACACTGATAGCCCGTGCTGTGGCAGGAGAGGCCAAAGTGCCTTTTTTTGCCATTTCGGGTTCGGAGTTTGTACAGATGTTTGTCGGCATGGGCGCAGCCAAGGTGCGCGACCTCTTCAGGCAGGCCAACGAAAAGGCTCCCTGCATCATCTTCATCGACGAAATAGATGCCATAGGCAAGCGGCGCGACACAGGTATAGGAGGCAATGACGAGCGTGAACAGACTCTGAACCAGCTGCTTACGGAAATGGACGGTTTTGACGGGCGTAAGGGTGTGGTGATATTGGCTGCCACCAACCGTCCTGAAAGTTTAGATAAAGCATTGCTCCGCCCCGGTCGTTTCGACCGTCGTATCCAGATGGAGTTGCCCGACCTCGAAGGGCGCAAGGCTATCATTGGCGTACATCTCAAGAAAGTGAAATGCGACAAGATAGATATGGACGTCGTGGCTCGTACTACGGCAGGTTCGTCTGGTGCCGAACTGGCCAATATTGTCAATGAGGCAGCCTTGCGGGCTGTTCGCATGGGGCGCAACAAGGTAACTACTTCTGACTTGGAAGAAAGTGTGGAGACGGTGATTGCAGGTGCCCAGAAGAAAGGAAAAGTGATTTCAGACGAGGAGAAGAAAATTGTTTCCTACCACGAGATAGGTCATGCTTTGGTAGCCGCTTTGCAGAACCATTCGGCGCCTGTCCACAAGATTACAATCGTGCCCCGAACTTCGGGTGCATTGGGTTATACCATGCAGGTGGACAAGGGCGAACAGGTGTTGATGAGCCGAGAGGATCTCTTCAACCGTATTGCTACGTTAACCGGCGGACGGGCAGCCGAGGAAGTGGTGCTGGGGTGTGTCACGACAGGTGCTTCAAACGACATTGAGCAGGCCACCCGTCTGGTACGTGCCATGGTGACCCGCTACGGCATGAGCGAAAAGTACGATATGATGGGGCTGGAGACGGTGAACAATGCCTATCTGGGCGGTGACACCTCACTGACCTGTTCATCGGAAACGGCGGCTGACATTGATAGAGAAGTCCTCAAAATGATTGGTGACGCCCATCAGAAAGCCCGCAAGCTCATTGCCGACCATTTGGATATCATGCACGAGGCTGCTGCTTTCCTGCTGGACAAGGAAACCATTACGGGCGAAGAGTTTATGGCGATTGTACGTAAACATCAGAAGAATTAGTTTTTTTTAATATCGGGCTTATGTTGGATTCTATCATTCGTTTGGAGAAGAAGGACATCAGATATTGGTGGATTTCGTTGATTATTGGATTTTTTAGTGTTGCGGTGGGTGTAGGATGTTTTGTTACTCCCAGTGGTTCATTGGCATTGCTGACTGTTTTTTTTGTGACGGCTTTGTTGGTGGAAGGTGTGTTGAATGTCCTGTTCGCTACCATAAACCGTAAACGCATCAGCTATTGGAGCTGGAGCCTGGCAAGAGGTATCATTGAAGTGTTGTTGGGCATTTGGCTTGTGTTGTTACCTTTACCAGTCGTTACAACAGGACTGATTTTTCTGATTGGTTTCTGGATGCTGTTTCATTCCATCATTGGTATCGGCGAGTCGTGCGAGTTGCAACAGTATGAAATTAAAGGATGGGGCTGGCTACTGGCATGTAACATTTTGAGTCTTGTCTTTTCTTTCATTTATCTGATGTCGCCAGTGTTTGGAGGATTGTTCATTGTCTTTTATTTAGGTTTCTCTTTTTTTTTCTATGGGATTTTCCGTTTTGTCCTTGCATTCAAGTTGCGTCGTTTCAATAAGGAAATACGCAAACTGATGGAAGAAAAAAATACGAAGGATGGTGCTGATGATGGTATAGAGGATGCTGTGATTATTGGTTAAAATAATAGGTAAAAAGTTGAGTGTGTGAAGAATATTTGCATAAAAGAACTGAAACATCGCATAGGCAATGAAGCCTGTTATGCTGATGATTGTCTGTTTGTATCGGAAAGTTTGCAATGCTTATGCAACATAGAGCCTGTCAGATTTGATTTTTCGTTGATGGTATTTTGTACTGCTGGCTGTATTAAGTGGGAACAGAATAGCAATATATGTGTGTTAGAAGGGAATGATTTTGGTATCATTCTGTCAGGAGTATCATTGACAAAAGTATCGGTTAGTGCCGATTGTAGGATGAAGATAGTAGGCCTTTCCGACCGTTTTCTGCAACGTATGTTCCGAAACGGTACAGATGCGTGGCAGTTTATTCGTTTTATAAGATCCAATCCTGTGAAGCATTTGAGTGGGAATAATTTTGAATTGTTGTTACATTATGTTGATTTGATAGGTGCTGAATTGGCTCTTGGTAATATTAGTCGTCGGGAAGAAATCATGCAACACTTGTTTTCCGCTCTTGTTTTGGGAATGATGTCCGATATTGACCGTTGTATGGCAGTATCTCCCGAGAATAAAGAGAAAGCTAGTTCTTCAGCCTATACTTTCCGACGGTTTGTAGAGGAACTATATGCTGATAACGGACACCATCGTTCCGTTACTTATTATGCAGGCAGGTTATGCTGTTCGCCCACTTATTTATCACGGTTGGTAAAAAGAATGAGCGGAAAGAAAGCACTCTCTTTGATTAATGAACATGTGATAGACCGTATTGTTTTCGAGTTAAAATATTCAGATAAAACTATTAAGGAAATAGCGATGGAGTTCGATTTTCCCAATGTTTCCTTTTTTGCAAAATATGTACGCAGGTATTTGAAGTCTTCTCCTTCTACATTCCGAAATAAGGTACGTTAGTTCGAAAATTTCCACTGTTTCCAGTCACATTTTGCTTCTACTTGTTTCTCCACATCGTCGGGTAGGGCAGGGAAGAAGTCGATGCCTGTAATGCGCTCCACTTGGTCAACTGAATTGATATAGCTGTCTAGCGGATGGTTCCCTGAAGTATTTTTGTAGATGAAGCCGATGGCACGCGGAGGGCGGCTGTCGGCACATAGGATGACTTTGAAGAAGGCTTCGGGAACGGTCACTTTGTGCTCTTTTCCGATGGTGCGATGTTTTTGATTGTAAAGGATGGGACCGCAGACGATGTAGATACGACCTTCCTGTTCAGCCCATACGCGACAGCGGTCTTCCAGTTCCTTCCAGTCACCGCGATTCAGGTTGTGGTGCTGAGGACAGATATTGGTCATGTAGAAGCTTTCTTGCATGGCGCGCCAGTGCCAGCGGTTGTCGGCAGCGGGACACATGTGGCCGCGATCCCAGCCCGAACCTTTGTAGTCGTCGGTAGTGACGGCTTCGCTTTCAGGCAGGTCGGGGTCAGGTAGAAATTTATCCGTGCGGCTTTCGCGTTCTATCAGTTTGTCGCGATTTAGCTCCCACGCTACCCAGTTGGGTAGGTTTAATGTACGATTATAAGATACTGTATACCCTTTCCGTTTCAAAATGGTTTCGTTTATGCCTTTTAATGGGGCAGGTATTTCGAGGCCTTGGATAGTGGAGAGTTTTGTTTGTGTTTCAGGTTCACTTGTCTGTACAGCGGACTTTATGCTTTGTGGCAGGCGGTCGAGGCGGATAAGTCCTGATTTCCAAGCATTGCTTAGCGGGCCGTAGCCGATGAAGGCGGCACAAACCAGTAGAATAAAATACAGAAGACCTTTGGAGTCTTTCTTTTTAGCTTTTCTTCTTGCCATAAGAATTCGTTTGTTCAGACTCCAAAGGTAGTGAAAGTCGAAAGTAGAAAAAACAAAGCATGCTTGATTTTTTTTGCTGAGGTGTATCCTGCCTTATCGAAAGGAAGGAAAATTAGCATTACTTCGTTGGCTCTACTGTGTATCCTTGGTCTTCGAGCAGCTTCAGAAGACCTCGCTGACTGGGCAAATGGCCAGCACCTACTACAAACAGGGTGGGGGCTTGCTTCATGATGTCGGGCATCTGGCGGGCCCAGTTGGCATTGCGGCCGAATATCAGGGTGTCTTCCTCCTGAGGTGTACTGTCGCAAGAGTCGTTTTGTTTCTCTTCCATGATTTCAAGCAGGGTGTCGAGGTCCTGGTTCATGTATGCCTCTGTCATACGTTGGGCCTGTAAGGTAGCGTAGCCGATAGTGGTAGCCGCACAATAGAGCAGGTGGGCCTGGCGTTGCAGGCTTTGCGAGCGGTAGAGTACGTCGATTTGCTGTTCCATGCTTTCCAGCCCTCCCACTTTCTTTCCAGCCTGTTTGGCCTGTGCCTGAAACCAAGTATCGAGTTGTTCTTGCGGATTGAAACCCTTTACTGATTTGGTAGCCAATGCTACGGACAGCTGGGTGGTAAGGGCGGCGGGCTTCAGCTTGTCGAACAGGGCAAGGTCCATGCCGATATATGTCTTTACGACCGAAGCGATGCTGTCGTATTCCGCCGACGTGAAGAGGCTCTTCAGCGTGGTGTCGGCGGGCAGCATCATGGCCTGCTGCATCTTCATCAGCATGTCGGGCTTCATGGCATTCTCCATGACGAGCTCGCCATAGACCTGTTGCGTTTCGTCCATCGCCTGCTTCATGCCTGCAATGCTGTCCTTGATGCTGAGGGGAGCCAGGTGATGGGTACCCATGACGTACGAGGGGTGGTCGAGTCCGTTGCCCGATACTTTCCATAACAGTTGTGCTTGAGCTCCGAGAGTGATGCAAAGGAGCATCATGAGTGCGAGTGTCTTTTTCATTGTTGTCATTTGTCTTTTTGTTTTTTGTTGATGCAAAGATAGGGAAGGATAGTGGGGATTTAGGTTAACGTAACGTTAAAATATAAATATTTTTAATAGTTACATAAATGCTTGTTATTCAATATTTTATATTTCAATGCTTCTCAAACATTCAATGCTACAAACATGTAATTTGCATACAAATTTATCAATCCTTGAAAAACAGAAGCAGTAATTTGTGCTTGTGAGAAGAAAAAATCTTGGTTTTTGTTTTCCCTATTTTGCTCTGTACAAAGAAACTGAATTTATCTTGTGTGGCAAATAAATATTTCCTTTATTGCTATTGCGAAGAGTGCTGTCAGCCCTGATAAAGCCTGACAGCACTCAATAAAAATCCTCGCGGTTAAGTTAAAGAGAGAAGTACCACAAATATTTAGTTGTCAACTCTGAAAGTGTTTGCTATATCTGTATATTCCGTGCCATTAATAATAACTGTAGAAGGGTCTTTTTTACCATCACCCGAACCTCTTATGAAAATATCTGTTCCAAAAGTATCTCCATTGGAATACTTGCAGTCGGTGAAGGTTATTGTAATATTGGCTGTTCCGCAAGAAACCCAATAATCATATGCATACTGATTACCAGACATAGGAGTATTAGTAGCAGTGGAGTTCTCATTCAAATAAGGATAACCATACTTTCCGAAAGTACATTCCTTGAATGTAGTATTACCATAACATACGGCACAAGGATAGTACGTGTTGCCATATTCAAAAGTGCAGTTTTCAAAAACACCATCTTGATGCCATCCTGACATCCAGCCACGGAATGTACAATTCTTGGCAGTGAGTTTTCCTGAGCCATTATAAGCATAGGTTAAATTGGCAGAGAAATCACAGTTTTCCAAGGTAACATTGGCATTTTGTTGCGCAAAAACGGCTCTTGAAAAACTCGTTTGGTCGAATTGACTGTTCTTTATAGTGACAGAAGCGTTTTTCTCTACATTAATTCCATATTCGGTATTTGAGGAAATTGTTACCTGAACATTGTCAAATATAACACCAGTACCGCTGACGGACATAATACTGTTTTTCCCTGCGGTTGATGTAGATGCGCAAGAAAGGGTGGCGTTTGAAATGGTTATGCCATCAGCACTCAATTTTTGATTCTCTGTTGTGGTTATTGTTGCACCATTGCCTTCAATAGTTACACCTTTTGCTATTGTCTCTGGCATTGTATAAGTCTCATTCTCATTAAGATATATTGTACTATTTTCTTCATTAGCTGCTTCAGATAAATTAAGTTCAAATTTTATCACTTGTGAAACAGAGATTTCCTGACCATGATTGTCGATAAGCGTCACTTTTAAAACAGCCTTTGCACCGTTTACTGCAGTCTTGTTGATGGTAACCGTCGTGTGGTCGCATTTGCCATTAGTGAAAATGGGTTCTGCAATTTCAACATTCTTGCTTGTTGCACGGGTAACAATATCCATATCTGTACCATCCTGGCTTCTCAGTTCAGCAACCAAGGCGTTATAATTATTTTCGGTTAATCCAGTAAATAGAATGTTAATTGTTTTTTCTTCAGAAGTTACATTGAAAATTTCGTGACTATCAAATTTAACTGTCAATATGACTACACGTGGCACGGTAAAGGTTGTACCATCAACAAGCTTGAATGTAACCTTGTTTTCGTCGCTTGTTGTGTCGATTTCGCTGAATACCGCATCGCCTTTCACTCCGGTGTCACCCTTGTCACCTTTTTCTCCTTGTTCTCCGGTTGCCTTGATAGGATTGCCATCTGCATCTATCATTTCCACCCATGTGTTTCCTTCATCGGTTGAGACTTCCCAGATATTGGTATCGGGATTGATGCGTACTTGTGGGGCAATGGCATTTGTTCCCGCCGCCTTCACTCCGGTATCGGTCGTACCTATCCACCAGTTGCCGTTGTCACCGATGTAAGGGGTCTGACCGTTGGTTCCATTTGTTCCGTCAGTTCCTGCCGCCTTCACTCCGGTATCGGTCGTGCCTACCCACCAGTTGCCGTTGTCACCGATATAAGGGCTTTGACCGTTGGTCCCATTTGTTCCGTCGGTTCCCGCCGCCTTCACTCCGGTATCGGTCGTGCCTACCCACCAGTTGCCGTTGTCACCGATATAAGGGCTTTGACCGTTGGTCCCATTTGTTCCGTCGGTTCCCGCCGCCTTCACTCCGGTGTCAGTTGTGCCTATCCACCAATTGCCATTGTCACCGATATAAGGGCTTTGACCGTTGGTTCCATTTGCCCCGTCAGCTCCGGTATCGCCCTTGTCTCCTTTAGCTCCGGTCACTGGAACTTTATTGCCGTTACCGTCCGTGAGAAACTCACCGTTCAGCGTCCAATAATATGTACCGTCCGTGTCTTGGAGTACACCGATAACCGGAGTTGCACCGTCTGCACCATCCTTGCCGTCGATTCCGTCCTTCCCGTGTCTGATTGTGATGGAGTTTCCTGCTTGGAAAGTGATTGCGTAGCCCACCTCCTCGCCGTTTTCCATGACTGTGGTGACATCCGTAATATAGTTCCTGTTCTCAAGGGCTGCTACAAGGCTCTGCAACGACTGAATGTTCGTATTGACGGACGACTGCCATTCTTCAAGCGATGTTACCCGATTTTCCAGATTGTCAATGTCTTTCCGTAGTTCCGTGTCGTCGTAGTCGTCACTGCATGAAGAAAAGCCCAATGTGCAGAAGCACATTAAAAAGTACACGATTCCCATCCCGGAAATCGAACTTGTCAAGAATTGTTTTTTCATACCTGAATACAATGTCTTTCCAGCTCCCCAAAGACCTTTAGCTATTAAACACCGAAGCGTGGAACTGCAATGCCCACATCTTAATTCGGAGGTCCTGAGAAAACCTATTAACACAAGAGTATGGTACAGCAGCCCACGCTATGGCGTGAGAAACTGATACGCTTTCCTCGTGTTAATTCTTGAATTTCTCAGGTTCCCGAATTAAAGGATAAGCATAACGCTTCTTTCTTAATCTAATATATATTGGAGAAGACGTTTCCTCTCCAACTGCAAAAATAACTAAATTTTCATAATCGCCTTGAACTTTTTAGCAAATTCTTTTTCTGCCGCATGAAATAAGGGGATTCTATAGTTTTACACCCCTACTTTTCCGTTGCGGTTGCTGCATGTTTGGCCGTATCCTCCGGAGCAGCCTTTCGAACTGCTCCCTGAACCAGTCAAGGATATTCTTTCCGTTGATACGCAGGACAAAGCGTTTCCCTGTCTCTCCCTGCTCTATCCCCATCTGCGCGGTGGCACCCGTCACGGAGAGGGCTCTCTTGTGTTCCTCGGAGTAAAGGTTCCCGCTGTACTCCAGCGGCTGGAACGTGAATAGGCGGTCTGTCTGTTCGGGCGTGAAGCCTGCCGAACGGCAGTACCTCTCCATGCGCATCGCGTCGGCGAAAAGCGGGAACCATCCGCACGCACGCTCCGTCCACTTTTGCAGATATGCCGTCCGCTCCCTTTCCCTTTCCAGTTTTTGGATGTAGTCGGTCTGCACCGTGGCAAGTTCCCTGTCATGCTGTGCCCGCTGCCGTTGCAGACTGGCCTGCAAGTCCCCTATGCTCTCCTCGCGGGCCGCTATCTCGTTCTGAAGGCTGCGGTTGTCCGCCTCCAGTTCCTTGATTTTCCCGCTGCCCAAAAGAGAACCCACCTTTGCTATGATGGCGGTCTTTGCCTCCACCTTGACCGCCTCCAGCTTTCGCGTGTTGATTTCCTTTCTGGCCGTTTCCAGCCGTTTTTCCGCTTCTTCCTGCTCGGCTTGGAGTTGTCGCACGCTCACTTCCAGTTCACCCGTCTGCCGCCTCAAATCGCGGTAATACTGGGCGGTGGAGACATGCCGGGCTTCCGAACCTCTTATCCCGCGTTGCAGGCCGTATTTCGCCATGACCTTGGCATAGTCGTCGTGGTAGGCAATCAGTCTGGTGCGGTTCAGCACGTCGTCGGCACACAGCCGGGCGGCATTCGCCTTCTTGCGGTAGGTCCGCCCTCCCTCCTTCGGCTTCCTCTGTCCCGCCTTCCTGCGCTCTCCCGTCACTATCGGTACGAGCGTGGCGTGTATGTGCGGCGTATGCTCGTCCATGTGCAGCACCGCCGAGACCACGTTCTCCCGCCCGAAGGTCCTGTACAGCCAGTCCATGCTGTCCCGGCACCAGTCGTCCAGCCTTCCGGCTTTCTCTATCTCCGTCATGTCCTCATGCGTCCCCGATAGCATGACACGGATGGCGCGTACCTGGTCGTGGGTGATTTTCCTTCTGATGCCCGCACTGCTGATGCGGGCGGCAATCGCGTCGTCACGCTCCCTGATGCCTTCGGGCATCCGGACGAGCTCGCGGTTCAAGTGTGTACGTGTAGGGTCGACATTCGGTGCTATCACCCTGCGCTCGATATGGTCGGACATCCGGCTGTCGGATGCCCCCTTCGCTTTTCTGAAATCGAGTGAGAAATATCCCATTGTAAAATCTTTTTAGGTTTGACTATTCTGTTTGCCGTGCGGATGTGCCGCACGGCGAACGGGGTGTGCAGAGGGGCCGGCCCCTCGCCTCAATAGGGTGTTTTTAGCTGCGCTTGCGCTGCGTGAAGAAAACGCCCTATTGAGCTATGGCTTTTCACTGTGCAAAAAGCCTGCGGGGGTGCGTGCGGTTACATTCCGATGCCCTTCCCTTTTTTCTTGTCAGGCTGCTGCACTCTCTGTACTTGCTTTGCCTGCTGTACCGGGTCCACCTGTTGTGACAACTTTTTCCCGTTCAGGTAGTCGTTCAGGTCCTTGTACCCGCTGTACACATATAATGGTCACGGACACGCGAACCGTACTCCCTTCGGATTTCGCGCAGGGCTTCCAGCCCGGCGCGGTCATTGTCAAGGAAGCAGTGTATCCGCTCATAATCCCCCAGCGGTTTCAGGGCTTTGGAGAGGTTGGAGACGGAATTCAGCACGATATAGTCCTGCCCGTCAAGGGCGGGGCGGTCGGGATGCCTCGCCTGCCGCAGCGTGAGGAAGGAAAGATAGTCCATGAAACCTTCGAAGAGGTGGCAGGTTTTCCCCGGTCCCGTTTGCCGTATGTGGGTGATGTCTTTCGGGGCTATGCAACCCTTGAAGAGTTTGTTGCGCACCTCGTAGCCTCCCGATATATTCGGAAATGCGATGGCAAAATACCGCCTGCCGTTATTGGTGAAATGCGCCTCACTGCATTCTCTTTTTGCCAGTTCCGTATTTATCCCCCTTTCCCGCAGATAGGAGAATAAGGCGGGGGAAGAAAGCGGCATTACTTCCAACTGCCGGAAGCTTGGTTGTGATAATGTCTGCCCGCCAAAAGAGAAGGAGACGGGGCGCACGTGCGGTGCCTGCCTTGCTATCATTTCCAGAAGGTAGGGCACATGGTCGGATGCGTAGAGTTCCGCCGCCAGTGCGATGATGTTGCCGCCTTTCCCGGTGGCAAAGTCATACCAGAGGTTTTTCCCGGTGTTCACCTTGAACGAGGCCTCGGTTTCCTCCCTCAGCGGTGACTTGTACCATAGGTTGCCGCCCTGCCGTCTTACGGGCGAGTACCCCATACTGTGCAGGTATTCGGCTATGCTGATTTGTTTCGCTGTCTGAATGTCCATACGTGTGAGTGTTTGAATGAATGACTGTTTTTGTTTTTTCGCCCGCACCTTCTCATATAAGGTACGGCATATACATGGCTTCACTTAAATGCTCGTATATATAGGATACGGATATTAAGTGAAGCGGTTGCGTGATGTCCTCGTACCGCTTCGCTTTTCCCTTATATATAGGCACCGTGAATAAAGTGAAGCGTTTTTCCGCAGCCGGTTTAATAATGGAAATCGGGCATGAAGGTGTATTTCCTGCCGTTCTCCTGCACTATCATCCGCTTGTTGCGCAGCGTGGTGATGAGTGATACCGCTTTATGGTGGTTCAACTTCACGCCGACGGCGGCATAGGCATTTATCAGCGCGTCCTCCAGCTCCTTGTAGCCGTATTCGCTTTTCAGTGCGAATGCCGCCTCCAGCGCGATGCGGTGCTGCTGCTCCGTGATGTGCCTGTACGCGTCGAACGGCTCCTGCTGCGGTCTTCCGGCCTTCCTCTCCTGCGGGGCATAGTTCTCCACCAGTTCGGGAAGTGCCCTGTCATTGATGCGGAAGGCGAACGGCTCGAAGTCCATCGCCCGGATGTGCATGGCCGACACCCGGCTAATGTCGCAGTCGTTCTTGTCCTTCTCCACGAGCAGGACGGTTTCCGCTTTGTTGTTCAGTTCCGTACCGATATGTCCTCTTGCATTCTCGTCGCCCTTGTTCTGGTGCAGTATCGTGTGGATGTGTATCTGGCGGTCGTCCGTCCACTGCATCAGCTTGGAGATGATGCGTGTGGATTCGCCGGGGCTGTTGATGTCGTACACCATGTCGCGGATGCCGTCTATCACGACAAGCCCCAGTTCCGGCGTGTTGTGGATGGCCTGCTCCACCGCCGCGATGCGTTCTTTCGGGGTGTACTTGCGAAGGGCGAGAAATTCGAGGTTCTCGCTGTCCCCGTCAGTCGGCAGTCCCGCCATGCGCAGGATGCGTTCCATCACCTTGAGACAGTGATAGGGGCTCTGTTCGGTATCGACGTAGAGGATTTTCCGTTTGTCCTCCGGCAGCTCAGCCGAGTACAGCAGCACCGTGCCGTTCTTTAACGCCGCCGCGACGATGGCCGAGACGTTGAACGTCTTCTTGCTTTTCGCCTTGCCGATGGACGCGCTGAAATTGCCCAGCGTGCCGACGACCGTGCCGTTCGCCTTCAGTATCTCGGGGGCCTTCTCGCATTTCATGCCGATGCTCAGCCGTGAGGCTTTCCAGATGATGATGGCGTTCTCCCGGGTCACCTCCTCCATGCGTTCGCTACTTTCCATGGCTGCGGAGTTTTCGGTTTGCGCTTCTGGCGATGGCGAGTGCCGCCTCCCCCTTGTCGTTCACACGTCTTGCGATGCTTTCGGCCCACGCGAGCAGCTCCTTGCGGGAGAAAAGCAGCTTGTTCCCGTACTTGCGGAACGGCACGTCCCCCTTGGAGGTCAGCTTGTAGAGGCGGGCCTTTGAAATAAGGAACCCGTGCTGTTCGAGCACCCCCACAGCCGCATCCGGCGTGAGGTTGTCGGGTTCGTTCTTCGGCAGGGTGAGCCCCGCCAGTGTCTGCGAGACGCTCTCGCTCACGATTGCCCGCAGTTCCTCGGGCGTGGTCAGGATAATCTGGTTCATGTTCTTCCTTGTCTTTTGGGGTTTGTACTATGGCCGTCGTCACAGCCGTTCCAACCGGTTGTGGCGCAAAGGAAGAATAAAGGAAAACAAATACCGAATTGCCAATAACTTAACACGGATATGACTTTTATGGACATTTCATGACTTTTGATGTCACTTCCGGAGGATTAAAAAGACAGACGGTGACAACGGACAGCCATAAGTCCGCCATTGTCACCGTTTGTCATACTTGTGTAAAGCGATTCTGGACGTACTGTTATTTTGCACTCTTTAACTTTTCAAGTTGGGAAACGACTTCTTTTATTACGAAATGCTTCTCTCCCGGTATCCCGATGTCGGAGCGCGATATGAAGCCCAGCTCCTCCCACCGGGCCACGGTCTGGCGGCTCACGCCCGCCATCCTTGCCAGTGTCTTCTGGTCTATCATCTCCCTGCCGAGGATGACGGGGTATCTGTACTTGCGGGTGGCGTGGCTGAACCTGATGCGTTCGATGACCGCCTCCACGTTGTTGATGGTGGGACGTACCCGCTCCTGCACGCGTATCACGGCCTCCGCTATCTCGTATCCTGCAAGCCCGGGATGTCCGGCAAGCTCCTCCCATATGGCACCGAAGCATTTGAGGTGCCGTATCCTTATCTCTCTGGTCTTCTTTCTTGGCATGGTCAGTCGAATCTGGTAAGTAGCTGCGCGTTCTTCATCCGCTCGTCCCGCTCGAAGCTGGCAAGGTAGTTCTCCGTTATGGCAAGGTTGGAGTGCCCCAGACTTTCGGATATGTAGGAGATGTTCGTTCCGCTGCGCTTGAGCACGGTGGCGAACGAGTGCCGGGCCGAATACGTGGTCACGGGTGGCAGCCCCACCGCATCGGCTATCCTGCCCAATACCTTGTTGCATTTCTGTATGACCGTGTCGACGAGGTGCTTGGTGGCGAAGCCGTCCTCCTTCCCCGTGGCGAACTTGAAGATGAGCGTGCCGGGGTTGCCGTCGTCGGGGTTGCCCCAGCGGTCCATGATTTTCCGCATCTCGGGGGTGAGCACCGCACGTATGGTGCGCACCTGCCTGGAGGTGTTCATCGTCTTGGCCCTGACGAAACAAATTTCATCGCCTATGATATTGCCGTATGTCAGATAGAGCATGTCCCGGAAGTTGATGCCGTTGCAGAGGTAGGAGAAGAACCACAGGTCCCGGTAGAGCTCGGTCTCCTCCCGTCCGTCGGTATAGGTGACGAGCCTCTTTATCTGTTCCAGCGTGAGTGCCAGCTTCCTGCCCTCGGCTGACGGTATCTCGAACCTGTTCCTGCCGAACGGGAAGTGGGCCTCCTTTATCATCCCGTCCGCCTTGGCCCGGTTCATTATCGCCTTGAGCATCTTGAAATAGACGCACAGCGTGGACCTGCTTTTTTTCTGGCCCGTCCAGAATCTTCCGCAGCGGTTCAGCCAGTCCACCGTGACGGCCGAGAACGGGATGTCCTTTCCCGCGAATTCCTCCACCGCCGTCAGCAGCGCATGGTAGCTGCGGTACGTGCCCGCCTGCCCGTTGAGCCTCAGTTCCTCTATTCTTGCCTTTATCGAGGCGTTCACCGTTGCTGTGGAGCACCGTCCCAGCCGGACATTCAGGAGGTCGAAAGCGAAGTCGCCACGCTCGGCGAGCGCTTCCACCTGCCCCTTGATGATGGAGAAGCTGTTCTCGATGCTCGAGCGTGCCTCTATGAGCCTGCGGCTCTTGCTTTCCGCAAGGTTCGCCCAGTCCTCCCTTGACAGCTCCTGCCCCGTGGAATAGTATTTCTGCCTGCGGTTGTGTATGACTTGTATCTTCACGGGGAACAAGCCGCTTTTCTTCGCCCTGCGTGCGTCCAGCACCGACAGTACCGAAATTCCGTCCTTTGAATACTTGTACATAATCTGCCGTTTTTGATGGTTTTCTACTTGGTTTGTATGCAAATTTATGTGCATACTATTTGCATACAAAAATAGAGATTATCGGAAAACGATGCAAATTATTTGGAGAGAAAATTTGCTAAAATGCGCTATAATACAGCGATTTGCATATATGGGTTGAATGATGGAAAATGAATAAAAATGGGCTTATTTTAACGTTACGTTAATGTTAGGTTAACAGGCGACGGTCATAAACACTGACTCTGTCTGTAAGAATAGGAAAACATTCTGTATCTTTGTTGGCGTTATTATTGGAATAGTATGATTGGATTGAGATTTATTAGAATTGTTTGCTTGCTGGTCATCTGTTGTTGTACATCTGTCAAGGGAATGGAAGACAGGCCTCGCATCATTGTCACAACCGATGGTGAGGCGGACGATCGCGCTTCGTTTGTACGCTTTCTGCTGACGTCCAATGAGTTTGATGTCGAAGCCATAGTGAACAGCAGTTCGGAGTTCCATTGGGTGGGTGGTAAAGGATGGAATGCTTTCCATCCCGTCGAGTGGATAGCAGAGTATATCGGATATTATGCACAGGTTTATCCCAATCTGTTGAAGCACAGTAAGGATTATCCTTCGCCCGACGAGCTGCTGGCACGTTGGAAAGTGGGTAACATCAGTGCGGTAGGCGAGTATGCCACCCGCACGGAAGGAGCCCGCTTTATTGCAGATATCCTCTTGGACAACTCAGACAGCCGTCCCATCTGGTTGCAGGCCTGGGGTGGATGCAACACGATAGCGGCAGCCTTGAAAATCATTCAGGAAGACCATCCTGAGCATATGGCCGAAGTGGCTTCACGCCTTCGCCTGTATCTCATCTGGGAGCAGGACGAGACTTATCAGCAATATATCCGCCCTCAGTGGGAGCTGTATGGCATACCGACCATTATTTCCGACCAGTTCGACTGCATGGCATATATATGGCCGAAGGTGCTGCCAAGCGAGGTTAAACCTTATTTTGAGAAGGCATGGATGAAGGTTCAGATACTGGAGGGGCATGGACCTCTGTGCGACGCTTATCCTAACAAGCAGGGAGCCTTCAATGCCGAGGGCGACACGCCCGCCTTCCTGCATACCATTCCTACAGGTTTGCGCAACAGGGAGTCGCCTGCCTATGGAGGTTGGGGAGGACGTTATGTCAGGGTCAGGGGGAATGTGTGGATGGATCCTCTGCCTTCATCGGATTATGTACATCCTTCGGGCCAGTGGGGGATTGCCAACAGCTGGTCGAAACGTTTGGAGCATGCGACTGATACGGCAGAAATCAATGTCCGTACCCGCTATTTCAAGCCCCTCTGGCGATGGTTGGACGCCATTCAGAATGACTTTGCGGCACGGGCAGATTGGTGTGTAGAAGAGTATGAGTCGGCCAATCATCCGCCTGTTGTCAGCTTGGCTCAAGCTTCGTTGGACGTCTCTGCAGGCGTTGGCGAAGTAATTGAATGGGATGCTTCAGGTAGTACCGACCCCGATGGCGATACGTTGTCTTTCCGCTGGTGGCATTATGCCGAAGCTGGAAGTTATGCGGGTCATGTCGAAGGAGTTTCCACACCCAAGTTTTCATTTCGGGTGCCCAAAGATGCCCGCGTGGGCGATACTATCCATCTGATTTGTGAGGTTCGCGACTCAGGTACGCCTGCATTGACGCGCTATTGTCGGGTGATTGTGACTGTGGTTTGATAAATTTTCCTTTGTTTACATACACTTGTCCCCCGAAACGCATCATTTGTAGATAGCCGTTTCGGGGGACAAGTGTATGTAAAGTCAAACTTCAAGCGCGGTTATTCAGCCTGTTTGTCGTCGGTCGGATTGAAGGTTTCCGTCTGTTGGAGGACGTAGTTTTGGCGGGCGTCGCTCCACACGTAGGTCTTCTTATCCGTCACTTGTCCTTGCGCATTGTAGGTGAAGTCCATCTTGAAGAGTCGTTTCAGGTACTTGCCGTTTTCCACGCTGAACACTTCCTTGTTCGTCAGCCGGTTGTTTTCCATTTTTACGTTATATACCAAGTTGGTAGATACGCCTGCGGCCGAAATCAAAGTGGCCATGATGAGATTGGTAATCATATTCGTTTCAGTTTTTATAGTTAGACATTCCTTTTTTCTTGTTTCGATGTCGCAAAGGTAGGGCGATGCAAGGAGCTTTCAGGTTAAGGCTACGTTAAGCTTAGGTTAATGCCTGTTTGTCGTCAGTAAACATCAACATGAGCGTCGTAAAGAGGGACTTTAGCAAGCTAAAGTGGCACTTTACGAGAACCATGTTCATGGTTGCGAAGCGGAAGGGTATTTATGGCTTTTCGTAAAGCATCGTTTTACCTTCCGTAAAACATCGTTTTATCCTTCGTAAAGCATTGCTTTTTCGGGTGAAAGCAATTTATTTTGTTTCGCGATCCTGTTTTTTGAAAGAATAAAGTTCTTTTCTATGTGAATCGTTCACCATAACTTGTTTGTTATGAGACGCTTACTTTGAAACTTCATTGGATGGACATGAATGAATTGAAAATAATGGGTGTGAACGTATAGTTTTCGGGTCGTTTTGTGGTCTAATAAGTAAAAACAGCATGTGAAATGAATGCGAAAGAACAACAATTCATAACTGTCATCCGAGAGCATGAGCGGACTATCTACACCGTCTGCTACATGTTTTCGAACGATACGGACGAGGTGAACGACCTCTATCAGGACATTCTCGTCCGCTTGTGGCAGGGCTTCGATGCCTTCGAAGGGAAGAGTGATATCCGAACGTGGATTTACCGCGTCAGCCTGAACTACTGCATCAACTTCAGCAACCGCCGGAAGAAGCAGCGCGAACGGCTGGACTTGGGCGTGGGTTTCCCTTCGGAAGGGAGAAGTCTGGAAAAGAATTTGCAGATAAAGCAGCTTTATAAGCGGATCAATGCATTGGGACTGGTGGACAGAAGCGTGGTTCTGTTGTGGCTCGAAGGCCTGAGCTACGACGAGATTGGCGCTATCCTGGGTATTTCTGTCAAGAATGTCTCGTTCAAGTTGGTTCGCATCAAGGAACAACTCAAAAAAATGTCTAACATCTAAAAAGCGAATCGTATGGAAATCAATATCGAAAAAGAACTTCAGACACTGAAGTCGGAGTATAACGTGTTTAAGGAAGGACTGGAAAAGCAGGAAACACTGAATGAAAAGTTTTTCAAATCCCTCAGGAAACGGCCGGCGATGGCCATCAGCAAGGAAATCAGAGACCGAATGTTGGGTGATGTTGTGACGATACCCACGATTATTGTGATTTGTGTTAACATAGACTGGCCTCTGACGTTCGGCATATTGGTGTCGTTGTGGGCTTTGATTGATTTGGGTGTCAGCCTGTGGGTCAGTCGCAAATTGGGCATGAACCATCTGCTGGACGACGATGTGCGGACGGTTACAGAAAAGATTACCGGTTATCGCAGATTTTACACGGGGTCGCTCCTTGTCGGCATAATTCCCCTGACCGCCATGCTCACCTACATTTTTATGCGCCTGTATGCTCAAACGGACGATCCTGCTACCGTACAGCTTATTACCGTGTCGGGCATTGTTTCCATCATTGTTGCCATTGTGATAGCTCTGTTGCAATATAAAAAGCATGTGGAAAGGTGCAAGGAGCTGCTGGATCAGTTCGAGGAATAGTGGTCGATATAGAAATTCTTTCTTTGGGACAGTTGTGGGTATTTTAGTATGTACTTTGGATGCGCACATTGAAAACCGCTTCTTTCACTTTGTATTTCGCTGACTTTACATTACCTTTGTGATAACTATGAAACCTTTGCGCAATAAATTTATCTGTTTTTTACTCTTTGGAGTCGGTATTCTTCTGATAGGTGGAGGTGTGTATGGATTTATGTCACTGACACAAGCCTCGAAAACGTTTGTGCATACGACTGGCGTAGTCAAAAGCCTCCGTTCAGAGCGAGAGTACCGTCATCGAAAGATGCGTATCCGTCATCATATGCAGATAAGTTATGAAACCGAACGGTATGGTCAGATGTATGCTTCGACGGAGTCTTACTGGCCTTTCCGTAGGGAAGGTGACCGTCTCGAAGTGTTTTACCATCCTGATCGTCCGCATGATATCCGTCTTCCTGGCAATGAACGTTGTATTTGGGTGACGTTGCTGGCTGTTGGCCTTTTGTGTATGGTTGGTTTCTGGTTGTTACTGAAGTCACGTCGTCGCTTAGAATGAATTCCTAATCCTTTATAAATATCAATTGACATGAAAAAGAAAACGTTTTTGAGAGCCATGCTTCTGTTGGGGTGTTTAACATTGACAATGCCTGCCATGGCACAGTTCAACTTAAAGAAAGCCGTAAGCGGTGCCGCCAAGGCTGTAAAAGCCGTTACCCTGACCGATGAACAGATGACAGAGTACGTCAAGGAGTATATCGACTGGATGGATACCCACAATCAGGTATGTGACTCCAATAGTCCTTATACCCAACGTTTGAGCAAACTGACTGAAGGTTTAGGTGATGCCGACGGTATTCCCTTGAACTTCAAAGTTTATTATGTGACCGATGTTAATGCTTTTGCTTGTGCTGACGGTAGTGTACGCGTTTTCTCCTCGTTGATGGATATTATGACTGATGAAGAATTGTTGGGTGTTATTGGGCATGAGATTGGCCATGTGGCTCATCGTGACTCTAAGGATGGCTTCCGTACTGCGTTACTCACTTCGGCTTTGAAGGATGGCATTTCTTCGCAAGGCGGAAAGGCCGCTACGTTGACTGATTCTCAGTTGGGCGATTTGAGTGAAGCTTTAGTTAACTCCACTTATTCGCAGAAGCAGGAGCGCGAGGCTGATGACTATGGTTATGAGTTTCTGAAGAAGGCAGGAAAGAATCCTTGGTCGATGGCTTTGTCTTTCCGTAAATTGAAGTCGATGCAGGAAGAAGCGGGTGTGCAGAAAACTAATAAGCTGAATCAGCTGTTTTCTACCCATCCCGATCTTGATACTCGTATCAAGCGCATGGAAGAGCGCGCCACAAGTGAAGGTATCGAGAAGCCTGCCGATGCGCAATAATTGGTAGTGATATACATATAAAGAATGTGCCAAAAACAGGAATTACTCGTTTTTGGCACATTCTTTATATGCGAAGTTGTCTGTTTACAACAGCTTCTTAGCCCGCTCTAGCGCTACATTGATGTTGGGACAGATGTTTTCTTCGCCCAGCAGTTCGTAGAAGCCCGATTTCTCCAGTACCTTGTGTACTTTCTCGTTGACGCCCGAGAGGACGATAGTTATCTTTTCCTTTTGTGACATGCGGCAGAGGTTCTCCAGATTGTGGATACCCGTGGAGTCGATGAACGGAACCTTACGCATGCGGATGACACGTACTTTGGGTCGGTCGCCCATTTGCGCCATCATTTCCTCGAACTTGGTGGCGATGCCGAAGAAGTAGGGGCCGTTGATTTCGTATACCTCCACACCCTGCGGGATGATAAGGTGTTCCTCGCTCGTGGCGATATCCGATTCCTTGCTGGGGTCTATCTCGTCTTTGATGACCGAGATTTCTGTTGTCTCCATCACACGGCGCATGAAGAGCACGCAAGCAATAACCAGACCCATTTCAATGGCTACGGTCAGGTCGAAGATGACGGTCAGGAAGAAGGTGATGAGCAGCACCGTGACGTCCGACTTCGGATTGCGGAGCAGTGCCTTGAATGTACGCCAGCCGCTCATGTTATAGGATACTACGACCAGTACGCCCGCCAGACAGCCCATGGGGATGTACTGAGCCAGCGGCATGAGCAGAAGGAGGATGAGTAATAGTACAATAGCATGTACGATGCCAGCCACGGGCGACTTACCGCCATTGTTTATGTTGGCCATGGTACGTGCGATAGCTCCTGTGGCAGGGATGCCGCCGAAGAGCGGTGTAATGATGTTGGCCGCTCCCTGTGCGATAAGCTCCGTGTTCGAGTCGTGTTTGTCGCCAATCATACCATCGGCAACGGTAGCTGAAAGCAACGATTCAATGGCACCCAGCACAGCGATGGTCACGGCTACGGGGAAGAGGTTCTTTATAGCTTCCCAATCCAATGCGGGGATAGCGGCATCGGGCAGCTCGGCACGGATGCTGAAGCGGTCGCCGATGGTGTCGATGCAGGTAATGCCGCCGTAGGTCTTCATCAGCCAGACAGCCAACGTTACCACTACGATGGCGATGAGCGAGCCGGGTATTTTTTTAGAGAACCTGGGTGTCAGGGCGATGATAGCGATACTTACTATGCTCACCAGTGTGTTCCACCAATTCACTGTATCAAAGTGTCTGAAATAGACCAGCCATTTACCTACAAAGTCGCCAGGCACCTTCTCGTCGCCAAACTGAAGGCCGAATACATCGGCCACCTGTGTAGTGAAGATGGTAACGGCAATACCGCTTGTAAAACCTACAATGATGGGATAGGGGATGAATTTGATGACTGCTCCCAACTTGAATACACCCAGCAGCACCAGGATGACACCTGCCATCAGCGTAGCTACGATGAGGCCCGCCTCACCATATTGCTGGATGATGCCATAAATGATAACGATAAATGCACCTGTAGGTCCGCCGATTTGCACCTTGCTACCGCCCAGCAGGGAAATGATGAAACCCGCAATGATGGCGGTTACAATACCTTTCTCGGGCGATACACCTGATGCAATACCGAAAGCAATAGCCAATGGAAGGGCTACGATGCCCACAATGATGCCGGCCATGAGGTCGGCCATAAACATTTCTTTAGAATAATTCTTCAGCGCCGTGTAGAGTTTCGGCTTGAATTCGAACGCTTTCATTTTCTGTTTAATAGAACTTTATTTTACCTATTGAGTTTGTTGTGATTCCGAAAACGAGGGTGCAAATTTAGGTAAAATAAAGCAAACAGTTGCTATCGTTCTGCTTTTTTTGTGAATACACTATCATTCCATTGGCGGTAAGTGACCGTTTGCTGGCGTGTGGAGTCGTTGGGGATGGCGGTTACGTCGCCTTGTGTGGTGAAATAAACATAGCTGGACGAATATGTATCATAAAAGCGATATACACGGCATCCGTCGTGTTCGAAGAGGTAACTGACAGTATAGTCGGGGTTATTGGCGGCTTTGTCGACCGAAACGGAACGTTGTACGAAACAGGCGGAAAAACAAATGCAGGCCAAAGCCAGCAAAAGGAGAGAACTGAGATTTTTTTTCATGGAGGATGGAATATTTATGAGG
>CAYQOV010000010.1:0-58863 GCA_964419245.1 uncultured Bacteroides sp.
GGACAGAAGAAACCCAGCGACACAACAGTGAAGGCATGAAAAGACAGCGGAGCAAATTCTTGGATTTTGACTCTGATGCTCCCAATCATGCCGAGCTGGTGAACAACTATGACTGGATGAAAGATTATAGTTTTCTGGATTTCGCCCGTGAAGTAGGTAAACACATCACCGTCAATTATATGATGGCAAAAGACAGCGTAAAAAAACGTTTGAACGGCGAAGCCCGCGATGGCCTTTCGTTCACCGAATTCACCTATCAGCTGTTACAAGGATACGACTTTCTCCACTTGTATGAAACCAAAGGTTGCAAACTTCAAATGGGAGGTAGCGATCAATGGGGTAACATCACAACGGGCGCCGAATTGATCCGTCGCACGAATGGCGGTGAAGTTTATGCATTAACTTGTCCGTTGATTACCAAAGCCGACGGAGGCAAATTTGGCAAAACCGAAAGCGGAAATATCTGGCTTGATCCACGTTATACTTCTCCCTACAAATTCTATCAATTCTGGTTGAATGTAAGCGACGAAGATGCTAAACGTTATATCAAGATCTTCACAGCTCTAAGCAAAGAAGAAGTAGAGGCACTTACTGCTGAACATGAAGCAGCACCGCATTTACGTGTTCTTCAGAAACGTCTAGCCAAGGAAGTAACAATCATGGTACACTCCGAAGAAGACTTCAACGCAGCTGTAGAAGCTTCAAATATTCTTTTTGGTGGTGGCACATCCGAAGCTCTGAAGAAATTGGATGAGCAAACACTGCTTTCCGTATTCGAAGGTGTTCCACAATTCGAAGTATCACGTGATGCATTGGCCTCTGGAGTGAAAGCTGTAGACTTATTCGTTGAAAATGCAGCTGTATTTGCTTCAAAAGGAGAAATGCGCAAACTGGTTCAAGGTGGTGGAGTTTCACTGAATAAGGAAAAACTCACAGCTTTCGACCAAGTAATTACCACTGCCGACCTGCTAGACGACAAGTATCTGCTGGTTCAGCGCGGCAAAAAGAACTACTACCTGATTATTGCGAAATAAACCTAAGATATATTCGCAAAAATAAAACCACAAAATAAAACTACCCAAGATTACGAACTAAAAACGTATTCTTGGGTAGTTCTTTGTTCTAGAGATTCTGTAAGTTTTTAAAACCCAGGAATCAAATGAACTTCTGTACGTATCTGTTTCACATGATGATAATTCATCCATTCATAAAGCAATTTACGATGCTTATTCAATGTCTCCTGATATTTATGTTCCACAGCAAGATTACGCATTTCTCCACGATCTCGACACATATCAAATAACTGCTCACGATATCGGCCTTTATCATAGAGTATATACTTGTATCGCTGTGTACGAAGCATCCACCCACGTGTATTTCCACCTTTATCAAAAAGTGTCTCTGTAACTATATAAGCCTGATGCGTCCTACCTGGATCACCACTTTCTGCAAGAGACGCATAGGACACACCGCATAATCCATCGGGAAAATCAACACCACCCCACTGACATACAGATGCAAAAAAGTCCACTCCATTGTTCACCAATTGAGGCAACTCAGTCCCTGCATGCTTTTTATCCGGCAAAACAATAATTAGTGGAACATTCACAACTTCTTCATATAAAGCAGATTTCTGATTCCAATGATGAGCTCCCACTCCGTCTCCGTGATCGCTTGTAAAGATAATGACTGAGTTTTCCCATAGATTATTTCGATCGATAGCATCTACTATTTTCCCTACTTCCATATCAACATGCTCTACCAAGCGAAAATACGCATTTCTGTACCTTCGCCAGTCGTCTGCCGTATAATGAGATGTCGGATATGCACTATAATTCAAGCTTTTTCATAGCAGATCACATCCGCATCATAAGGATTCCGTTCATAGTTCAGTGGTAGCCCCGGACAATCAGCTAAATCTGCCATTGGTATTTCTGCAAACGGTAAGTTCTGGTGACGGGCAAACTCACAAATATTATGTGGATTATCAAATGATGCAACAAGAAAAAAAGGAAAATGAGGATTATTATCCAAATAAGCAGAACAAGCCTCAGCCAGTCCACTATCATTGTGCTCATAAAGTTTTCTAAATCCAAACGTCTGATTTAGAATAGACGGAGTATGAACATGCCATTTTCCTCCATACACACAATCATAGCCAGCATTTTTCATCAACATACCTAAACTCAGGCCACGCAAATCCTCAGGCATTGGAATACCATTGCTTGGCATACCAATTTCATGGGAAAAATGTCCGATAAACATGGCTGTTCTAGACGGTCCACTCAAAGGAGCTGCACAATAAGCATTTTTAAACAAAATACCGGCTTGAGCCAGCCTATCCATATTAGGGGTATACACATCTGCACTTCCCATACAACTCATCGCAGTTGCAGTCTGCTGATCTGTAAGGATATAGATAATATTGGGTTTCTCTTGAGCTACTGAAAAAAAAGTAAAAAGAGAAACGCCACATAAAAACAAAGATTTATACATGTATTAATCTTGTTTTTTCACTACAGATTACTTGAATTATTGCAAATTAAGTCAAAAGGAATCTATATAAATTAGTGTAAGCCGCGGTAAGTTCTATCCATTTCTGCATACACGTTTACAGAACTAATCATTGATTCCTTCCCCAAACTGAGTCTGCTGTCTTTCAACTTCTTTAACCTTCAAGCTATTAAGTTCTTTTTTTAAAAGAGCATTTTCTCGCTTCAAGTCTTGTAAACTTGGCTGTTTAAAATCAGACTGTTTGTGCATTCCCATCAGTTTCAACTCATCAGCTGAGAATATCTGCCTTTGTTTATCAGGAACTGTTTCTAACTCTAAAATACCTTCCAGGGGGCGAGCTTGTCCAGAAACCAGTAAAGAAGCGGTAACATAAATTTTCCCCGGTGTGGTTGTTGATTGTATAATTGCCGGTGCGGTTCCCCAACTCACGGGCATCGGATTGACCCCAATAGACGCGTCACCCAAGAGTTTCCCCTCACCTTTTACGTCAAATCGAATAAATGGAATTATTCAGACGCTTCACCGTTCCTCGTTTATCAACAACCTCTGCGATAATAACCATCACATCCGAACCATTGGCTATTAACGGCATATTCTCGTTATCTGTGCGCAATATAATGCGATCAGGTTGTCCAGCAGGATAACGTTTATGTGTAGCAACAACTTTACCATTTATCAGTCCCTCAGCCAACAAATAAGCTTCGTTTTGTTTTCCTGCGCGAGCTTTTGCTTTCCATTCCATAAAATGATAAGCATCCTGAAATGTAATAACAGGTGAAGGCATTCCTATGTGCAATGTATCTTTCCTATATTTGTACGTTTTCCCATCTTTAAAGACAGTAAGACGTACCTCATCACAATTGGAATATATGGTAATGTCACGAGGAGAGAATGGAGTCAACTCATGTGCAATATAAATCATAGGACCGTTTTCAGCAATCAAATCACTCCGTTCTGCGCTGCGTTGAGACATGAACATATAGTACGAAAACTTAGGCTGACGGAAAGCATCCATAATTCCACCGTAGAACGGATCGGCATGATATCCACGTTGATGATCAAAAGAATGCCAAAAGCAAGCGCCTACAATCTGACGTGTTTTTTGGCAAATCGTTTCATAACAAAGGGTCGAATAATCTGGATTAGCATAATGGGCAGCTTGGAGTAGCATTGGGATTTCTCCCCAGCTTCGAGAAACTCTACTATCAGAATTCTGCGCATTCCAATCATCTACATTATCACCCCATTCTCTAACAAAATAAGTTTTATCCTTCCGCAATTGCGAGTCAATAGGTCGGAGCAGTAAACTATAATATGAATCGCCTGCTGCACCATGATCACATGCAGCAGTGCTATAAGGATAGGGATATTCTTCGTTGCAAATATCCAATGCTTTCTTGGCAAAATATTCAGGATAGTGTGTTTCGTTTAGGATAGGTTCCCCAAAAAATAAGGAAGCATGGTTACGATGCAGACGAATCATATTGCGTATATCTGAATAAATACGTTCTGCAAATATCGGTTCATCATTCCAAAACTGCCAACCAGGAACTTCAACCAAAGCAAATAAGCCCAATTCATCGCATGCATCCATAAAAGCTGGATCAATAACATAATGTGTACGAATTACTTTCAGCCCGGCATCACGTAGTTTTTTAGCATCTCGCCATTGCAAGGAATTGGGTATTGCGTTCCCCAAAACCGCGAAATCTTGATGACGATTAGTCCCCATAATTTTTCCTTCATAAGGTTTCCCATTTAACCACAAGCCATCAATTTGTTTAAATTCAATACTCCGTATGCCCAATCTTTGTCGGTAACCATCTACAATCTGCCCAGAAGCGTCTTTTATAAAAATGTCCAAATAATAAAGATAGGGAGATTCTGGTGACCACAACAATGGGTTCTCAACTTTCATAGAAGAAATCGCATAATTCGTATTTTTTCGTCGCACAAAAAGAGACTTTGATACAGACATAACGGTGCTTTCATCTTTTTTCTTTAACAAAAAGTCTACCGTCAAATTTTGCCCTTTCACTGATTGATTGCGTACATGAGCTTTCAAATTAATTATTGCACTTTCCTCAGAAACTTGATCATAAGATATGAACAATCCACCTCCAGCCACTTCATTCTCATAATTGGCATTAGTAATAAAGATATCATTATGTGCAATAAGCCAACAATCGCGATATATACCTCCAAAATAAGTATAATCTAATAAATTTTGTGGTTTACCTACTGGAAATGTTGGATCGTCACTATTGTCAGCCTTTACCGTTATTACATTTTCATTATCCCACTCTATTATTTCAGTAATATCTGATATAATAGGCAAATAACCACCGTAATGTTTATTAATAAGTTTTCCGTTCAGATAGATTTCACATTTACCCATGATGGCCTCAAAATGCAAAAATAACTGCTTACTTTTCAGTTCATTAGAAGGAGTGAAATGTTTTCTATACCATACCACTCCTTGGTAATTGGCACAACCACTTGCTTCTACAGGCAAGTATTCTATACCATGAGGTAAAGAAATGACCTCCCAAGTAGAATCATCAAAATCTTTTTCCCAAACATTCTTGTCTAAGTCTCCTTTAAAAAATCTCCAGGCTAAATTCATAGAATATGCTTTTCGTCCAGTCTCAGGTAGTTCATAAAAACCACCTGTAGAGAAACAAGGATTGTTTATAGCATATACAGGATAGATGAAAGTTACTAAAATAGAAAATATGATTATTAATCTCATAGATTTATACTTTATTTCGTTTCTACGCACTTTAGTTCTGATAATTGTAGAATATATTTTTTTAATTCTTTTAAAAATTCAATCTCGTACCAAAACATCCAGTCTGAATTTTTTGTTTGAATAGCTAAATGCGAATGATGATTCATTGGTAATAAATAGCCTTCCGGCTGTTCTAATATGCGTATTTGTGAATATATTTTTTCCATATTCTGCCGAATTACATCAAACTTTTTAATACAAAATATAAGATTGTTAAGGCTTGGAAAATCTCTTTTTAAATCATACTCTCCTAATGTGTACAACAATTCTGCCGTATAACCTGTAAGTTCATTAATGCATTCAAAAACTTGTATGGAAAATTCATTACGAATACCTATTTCCCGATAGTTTGATAGAAGGGTTCGCAATTGATTATATTTTATAAGTCCTGCTTGAGCTTCTTTCAATCGCTGGTGATATTTAAAACTCCATTCTCCTTTTCTTAAGGTAGGCAAACTTATCAATTTAAATTTTCCACCTGTTCGATATAATGACCGTCTAACTCCTTCATCCAACAATCCAGTCTCCCAAAGAGAAAATGTACTTTCTAACAAAGGACGAAAATTAGGAAGCTTGGCTACTTCATATCCAAATTCATTAATGCGATAACGCCTATCAAATTCATCCTTAGACATTTCTTGTTGTATATTCCAACTGTATTGTGCATGAGCTATAAAACCCTGCCAATACGTATCACTTAATGGAGATGCATCATCCCATGCGGTACAAAGCACTCCTTCTATTGGAATATCTTTTCTTGCCAATTGAAAACTTTTTATATTATCTATAAAGCCCCCCAACGGTAACATCGCATAAGTCGTTTGAGCAGCAGTAGCTCCCATTGTTTTAAGTTTATTATCATGATACCATTTCAATGCTTTTTTATTACCTGGTAAATTTGCATTCCCGTATTGCCAACGCATATATATGACTTCTTTAGGAAATGATTTAATATGCTTATTGAGCTCTGGAAGATGTGCATTCCAAACCGAATCAACTTGTTGAGGTGGAATCTGATCTAAAATAGCAGCATAAAGTCCTACTTGTTTAAACACCATATCATCCCAAAAAATAGGTGTTCTACCATGTTTTATAGCATAATCACTAACACGTTTCAACCACTTCATTTGTAGTTCAAGTGCATTTTTATGCTGTTTTTTACATAAAGGGCATGTCCCCAATGTTCCAACCTCATCACCTCCAACGTGCAAATATTTTCCATATGGAGTCGCTTTTATTGCATCAGCATAAAGACCAAATTGAACTTTATAATAATCTTCATTTGAAGGACAACACACCCAATCGGAAGAAGGATCTTCTCGTAAAGACTTCATTTCGTCATGTTTCAAGATATAATCAGCATGTCCGATACCTTGAATCAACGGACTTACTTCGATATTAAGTTTATTTGCATATTCACACCACTCCTTCCATTCTGCTATGCTCCAAGCATTTGGTGCCCCTACCACAGGATATCTTTCATACTTTATTTTATCTTCAAATTCAACTATAGCTGCATTAAGTTTGTAAGAAGCCATTTTATCCAAAACAAAATACATATATTCTTTTTTATCTATATGGTGCTTCAGATCTAAATGAATTGCTCTATAACTACTATAAGGTTTATCTTCTATTTTAAGAGCGGGGATTTCTGCATGAATCTCAAGAGCGACTTTTGCCATCTGTTCCAAAGTGACAATGCCATACAACAGTCCTTTAGAAGTTCGAGCACTAATTTTTACTGTTTGATTTTGTATGACCAATTCATATCCTTCTTCATTTTGAATTCTTTTACTTATTTCAAGTACAATACTCCTTCTTTCTGTTTTTCGGATACTACGAGGAAAACTTCTTACTCCAGCAGGAATAGGAACCTTCTTAAGAGGATAAAAACCTTCTATAGCTTGAGGCAGTATGCCTTCTTCATCATACAATACAACTGATTGCGGCGCAGGTAACAATGAATTTATAATAGCAATATTAGTTTCATTTGAATTTTTTGCGTTCAGGCTATTAACACTAACAAACACAAATATGCCCAAAATAAAAAAAATAAGTTTGTTCATAGTGCTATAAAGTTATTTTTTTAGACTTCAGATATCACAAAACAATCTCAATAGTATCGATTAATAACAATATTACATGTTTAATTATCAAATCAAACTACCATTCTATAACCCTTCAAAAGATAAATCGCAAATGATAACAAAAACTATGTAATACCTAAAATAAAGAGGGTGCATCAACTACTGATGCACTCTCTTTATTATTGATTCAAGGATAGAAGATTTGGAGAAGAATTGATTAATATCCTGCATTATTTGTCCATCCTGTCAGCTGTATCTGCTGATAAGGGATTGGGAAATAATAATGATTATTTGCTTTAAATAAAGAAGCATCCCATACTTCAGATCTTACATCTTTTAACTTTTCTAAACGAACAAGATCAAACCAACGTTTCATTTCCGCAAAAAACTCCCAACCACGTTCGTTAAAGACAGCTGTTTCAAAAGCAGTAGGATCAGTGGTAGTAGTAAGTTCCGTATCACTATATCCTGCCCGTTTCTGCACTTCTTGTATAGCATTCAATGCCTGTGCATTTACGCTATTAGTAGCACGAGTAGAAGCTTCGGCATACATCAACAACACATCTGCGTAGCGATAAATACAAGTGATACCATTGGATTGTGCACTTTTGCCAGGAGCTCCTTCGTCATAATCATAATACTTAGAAATAGCAGGGAGCTTATCAGCACTTTCCGTATAAGTCACATGACCACTTTTCGTATCCCATTCCGTCATGTAGTTCCATGCCTTACGGTCATCGTCCGGATAATTTAGAAAGAAAGACTCATTAGCATAGTAATCACTCCAGCCGGCGTTGGGAGAGAAATCACTTGGATAATAGGACTTACCATAGTTACTGGCAGTCTTCAATGTCGCGCTATGATGCAAAGTTTGACTTTTATTAGCTTCTTTCCACAATTCAGAATATTCGGAAGTCAAATAAAGGCCCGAATTATCAATAATATCTTTAGCAGCAGCTGCCGCTAAAGAATAATATTCCTGTCCTTTTTTCAAGGGCCAACCAGCCATAGTCATATAAACATCAGCCAGACAAGCCTCTGCCGCCCATTTAGAAGGAGTTGCACTTGAGTTACGACTAGTTTCAGGCAACCATTCAATAGCTGTTTTCAAACTTGGAACAATTGCTTGATCATAAATTTCAGCAACACTTGTACGTACCATGTAGGTAGAAGCATCTTCCCCTTTTAAAATCAAAGGCACCTCACCATACATACGCACTAAATAAAAATAAGCAAGTCCACGCAGGAAATAAGCTTCACCCAAAATCTTTTTGAACTCTTTTGCTTCTTGCTCATCTTCAGGCATACTAGTATTATTTATAAGTTTATTTGCATTATTAATTACCGCAAAGAACAAAGACCAAGTAATATCATAATCTTCTGTATTGGCAGTAATATTAGGAGTCAAGCGATAATAATAAGCTAATGGATTATTCGCCTTAGCTGCACGATAAGTAATATCATCAGCACAAACATTAATACGCTGTAAACGACAGTTAAATCCATAATTACTATACCACAAATCCGTATAAAGAGCAGAGGCGGCTTGCTTAATGCCATCTAAATCCATACTAGCAAAATATTCCTCCTCGGTAATAAATGATTGCGGTTCTTGATTAAGATCTACACAGGATGCTGTCAGGAGCAGACTACTAGCAATAGTTGCTATATATGCTAATTTCTTCATATTTATTTTTTTAATTACTTAATGTTAGAATGAAAAATTCAAGCCAATGAGATAGTTACGACTATTAGGATATGCTCCCCAGTCAACGCCTTGTATCAACGGACTACCCATTGTTGCTTCTGGATCAAGCCCAGAATAACTTGTAATATGGAAAGGATTTTGAATAGACGCATAAATTCTCAAATTACTAATTCCCAATGATTTACAAGTCACCTCAGGTAAGGTATAACCTAACGTTATGCTTTTCATCTTAATAAAACTTCCATTTTCAACAAATCGAGTACTGAATGCTCTTGTCTCTGTACCACCTTGTACAAAACCCGGCACATCGGTATCTGTATTGGTTGGAGTCCAACGATTCAAGAAATCACGCATTGGGGTTACAGCCGCCATGTTTTGTCCATTTACCGTATTGTAACCCATTTGATGGGTAGCATTATAAATATCAAATCCATGGAAACCAACAACAAAAAATGAAAAATCAAAATTCTTATAATTAAATGTATTATTCCATCCCCAATTAAAAGTTGGTTGTCCACAACCAATGATACCTTGGTCTGAATCATTTAATACTCCATCTTTATTAACATCTACATATTTTGAATTACCAGCAACCACTTTATAAACTTCACCATTTGTTTGTCCAGTTGTATTTCCATTAGCATCGACAAAAGGTGCATTAACTTCATCTTCCTGCCAAATACCGTCAAATGTATATCCCCAGAAAGTTCCCAATTTTTCACCTTCAATCATCTGAAATAACTGATTTTGAAACTCTCCAGCTTGTTGCTGACGATGATTAGCAGTAGGTATACTGTTATAAGTTCCTTTATTATGAGATAAAGTAATATCTGTATGCCAATTAAATTCTTTTCCTGTAATCGGATCAGCTGCAATAGTAAATTCAACACCTGTATTCTTAATTTCACCCGAATTCATCAAAAGTGAGCCATATCCCATATGAGTGGGCTGTGCCAGCTCCAGCAAAATGTCACGCGACATTTTATTATACCAGTCGGCAGTCAGACGCACACGGCCATTAAGAATACCAAAATCGACACCTACATTAACTTGATCGTTACGCTCCCATTTCAGATAAGATGCAGCCGGACGGTCAATCTGATAAGCTGTAGTATTATCTGTGGTTGTTACAGGGGATAATTTAGAATAAATACGATATGCTTCAACAGCCTGATTACCAACAGATCCGTATCCAACACGGAGTTTTAATTGATCAATAAAACTATTATCCTTCAAAAAGTTCTCCTGTTTCAAATCCCAAGCCAAAGCAGCAGAAGGGAAATAACTCCACTTATCTTTTAAACGAGAAGAACCATCAGCACGAATAGAAGCTGTCACCATATAACGATTCATGAAAACATAATTGACACGTAACATTCCAGACATTAAAGTCGTAATAGTACGATCAGAAGCTAATTCATTAAGCGCAGCATCTGCCCAAGCCAAATTATTAATACCTATACGATCAATATAATCTAAATCATACGCAGTTCCTGTATGATTGAAATTATTATCATAAGATTGCTCAAAAACAGCAGTTGCATTGACACGATGATTCTGATTGAATTCTTTCACATAGCTCAAAGTATTTGTATTCAACCATGAAGTATTCCAATAACTACGGACCTGCCCCTGTGTCGTATTTCCGTTCTTATATGCATAGTAACTATCTTCATTCTGTACAGATGTATTTAAACGATTATCAAATAAAACGCCTAATTGAGAACGAAAACTCAAACCGTCTAATATATCAAACTGCACATAACCTTGCAAACGATTATTAATCGTCTTATTAGAATTATCCGATTCCCAGATATGCCCCTTGGATTATAGGTTGCACTACCATCAAAGAATGCATTATTATAATTTCCATTCTCATCCTTGGGTTCAATTGTATTAGGGAAATACATAGCTTGTTGGATTAAACCATCGTATTCCGTAATACGTGGAGCACTAGTTTCGCGATAGTGACCGTAAATATTCAACCCTGCTTTCAACCATTTCTTTATTTTTGTATCTACTTTCAAACGCCAGCTATAAATACTACTGTCTGACTCTTTAATAATGCCTTCATCATCTTGATAACGTAATGAAGCCAAGAATGTTGTTTTTTCACCACCTCCAGCAACTGATAACTCATAATTTTGAGTCAAAGCTGTACGAAAAATTTCTTTAGAATAATCAAAACCAGCCTTGCCTGATTTAAAGGCATCTAATTGTTCTTGGCTATAATAATGATAATCTTCGTAACCATAATATTCCTGACCATAATCATTAACTAATTGTGCATATTCGTAAGGAGATAAGTTATCAGCATATTTAGCAACAGTTTTAATATTAGCGAATGCATTAAATGATACTGTTAATTTATCTTTTTCTGGGTTTTTAGTTGTTACAAGAATTACACCATTGGCACCACGGGAACCATAAACCGCAGTTGCAGAAGCATCCTTCAAAACCTCAATAGATGCAATATCTGCAGGATTTAATGACTGCAATGACCCACCTATAAACCCATCAATTACAACCAATGGTCCTGTTTCTGCCGTAATAGAATTTATACCACGCACACGAATCGTATTATCTTCTGTTGGGTTACCAGAGCCAGACAATACAGACACACCAGCCATGCGACCTTGCAATGCATCAGACACATTACCTGTGGGAGTTCCTTTTAAGGCATCTGCAGTCTTTACAGAAGCAACAGCACCAGTTAAATCACTCTTTCGTTGAACACCATAACCAACGACTACGACTTCTTGCAAAAGCTGACTATCCTCAACCAGCTTTACATTAATTTTGGTTTGACCATTAACAACTACTTTTTGTGTCTGATAACCAATATAAGAAAAAATTAATGTACTTTTAGTAGGAACATTTGGTAAGCTGTAATTACCATCAACATCTGTAATACAGCCGATAGTTGTTCCCTCCACTTGAATAGAAGCCCCAATTACAGGACCAAGATTGTCCGTTACTGTACCCGTTACTGTGATGTCTTGCGCTCTAACCTGCATTGCTAATAAAGCGACGAGTAACATAGTACCTAATACCTTCAATAGATTAGATTTTTGTTGTCTCATAAATATTAAATTAATTAGTTATTAAATAATGCATTTATCATTTCCTAAATACAAAGACTGCACAAAATTATTAGCTATTAAAAAACACAACCTCTTCTATAGTTCACTTTTCATCAGAAATTGTACAAAACCTACAAAAACTATTATATCTTACTTCTTTATACTCTTCAACAAAGTAAAAAGTCGTTCAACAACATCTTGATGCTCTTCTGCCACATTCGTCTTTTCCGAAGGATCTTGAGCAATATTGTACAACTGCGCTTCAGGAGCATTACCTAGTTCCATTTTCGTCCAGAACTCAATAGCAGGCTTATCGCTAGGCTCAATATATTTCCAATCTCCTTGGATGATGGAAAGCGTATTGTTCAGATTTTGCTGCACAACATATCCACATCCGATAGTATCCTTACCCAAGAATGTCTCAAGACAATCACGACTATCGGGTGCCACTCCTTCTGGCAACTTATGCCCCAACAAACCTGCCAACGACGCATAAACATCAATCATGGAGAACAACGCCTGTTGCTTGCCTGGCTGAATGGCGGCTGGCCAACGTACAATGAAGGGAATACGCGTTCCAGCCTCATAAGCGCTATATTTGCCACCTCGATAATGTTTCATCGGTGTATGACCGTTCAGCAATTCGCGTGCCTGATCCTGATAACCGTCGTCAATGACAGGCCCGTTGTCGCTACAGAAAACAAAGATGGTATTGTCCGCAATGCCCAAGCTATCGAGCGTATGCATAATTTCCCCCACCGTCCAATCGAGCTGGAGGATGACATCACCACGAGTTCCCAACCCACTCTTACCTGCAAAGCGCGGATGAGGTATGCGAGGCACATGAATGTCTTGCGTACCCATATAAAGGAAGAACGGCTGGTCTTTGTGATCGATAATAAAGTCCTTGGCTTTATTAGTGATGACGTCGGCAATGTCTTCGTCTACCCACAAAGCAGATTTACCACCTGTCATCCATCCGATACGAGGGATACCGTTGATAATCGTATTGTTATGCCCCTGGCTGGGTTTCAGCTTGACCAGTTCCGGATTTTCTTCACCTGTAGGCCAGTCGCCCACTTTGTGTTCATAGCTGACGGTAATAGGATCGTTCGGATCAAGTCCATCCACACGACCGTTTTCTACAAATACACAAGGGACACGATCGACGGTAGCGGGAATGATATACTCATAGCCAAACCCTATATCTTGTGTATTGGGTTTGATTAGGCCATTGAAATTAGTTCCTCCTTTAGGACCAAGTCCCAAATGCCATTTACCGATGGCTGCCGTAGCATATCCTTCTGCCTGAAACATGTCGGCCATGGTCACACAAGCCGTGTCGATGATCAGCTCAGAATTACCAGGAGCAATGCCTGTATTCTCCTGACGCCAGGGATACATACCCGTCAGCAATCCGAAACGTGAAGGAGTACTGGTTGAAGATGTGGCATAAGCATTCGTAAATTGCAAACCTTGCCCCGCCAGACGGTCAAGATTAGGCGTACTGATTTTCGTAGCTCCATAGCAACTCAAATCACCAATACCCAAATCATCGGAAATAAGATAAATAACATTGGGCTTTTGATTAGTTTGAGCCTCTTTGGAAGACTTCGCTGTGCTGTTGCAGGCACTGAATAAAGCAGCACCAACTGGAAACACAATAAGAAAAGGAGAAGGATTTCTCATAGCGCTTTGATTTTAAAATGTTACGCCGCAAAAGTAGAGACATCCTCCCAATAGTATTATCAGAAAAAGTTCAAAGAAAGACGAAAAACGTACATATCAGCATTACCCCTCAAACACAAAACAGTGCTTTCCGATCAAGAAAGCACTGTTTTCCAATGATTATTCCACCGTTTCGTTTCCAGCACCGTCCCCCTTTCGATAAGCCAAGGGACTCACCTGATAAACGTCCTTGAAACACTTGGAGAAATAGCGCGGCGAACTGAAACCGATACGATCTGATATTTCTGTTATATTCAGTTCTGGATTGTTGCGAAGCATCAAAGCACCTTTTTTGAGTCGGATGGTAAGAATGAAATCATTGGGTGTCTGCCCTGTAATGGCCTTGATCTTGGAAAACAGGTTGGTGCGCGCCATTGCCATTTCGCGGGCAAAGGTGTTGACATTGAAATCGGGGTCGTCCAAATGATGTTCGATCACCTCCATGGCCCTGTCGAGAATTTCCTTGTCTATCGGATTGGTTGCCAACAATTGTGCCTGAGCCTGTGGTTGCTTGCTGAACTTCTCCTGTAACAGAATACGGGAGTTCACCAGATTGTTACAACGCGAAATGAGCAAACTGGTATTGAAAGGCTTGGTGATGTAGTCATCAGCCCCGATACGCAGGCCTTCAATGTTCTGTTCGATGGCCGTACGTGCGGTTAGCAATACGACAGGGATATGACACGTGTTAAAGTCAGACTTTATTCGCTTGCACAATTCGGTACCCGACATCAGCGGCATCACGACATCGCTCACGACAATGTTCGGCTGCTCTTTGCCAATCAGCTCCCAAGCTTCCTGCCCGTTGGAGGCCGTTACGACACGATAGAAAGGAGCAAAAATATTGCTCAAGATCTCACGGATTGAGTCGTTGTCTTCTACGACCAGCATCTTCACATCGGCCATTCGCTTGATGGGAGCATCTTCCTCAAGTTCTGTCTTCAGCATCATGTCCATTTCTGCCTTGTTGACATCGGGTTGCTGGATGGAATTGTCACGAAGGTCTATCTGCTCTTTCGAGAAATGGGCATTGCCGAGCGGAATGGTCACAATGAAACTGGTACCTTTGCCCAACTCGCTTTCCACCCGTATGTGTCCATGATGCAACTCTACGATACCTTTCGTCAAGGCAAGGCCAATACCTGTGCCCGTCGACTTGTTGGCATCTTGAACATCGATAGGATCTATCTGATAGAAACGGTCGAAAATCTTATCCACTTCTTTGGCATCGATACCTTCTCCTGTATCCGTAACACGAATAATGGCATTCTTTTCGTCACGAGAAACAGACAAGGTGATGGAATCTTCGGCTTTGGTATGCTTCATCGCATTGGACAACAGGTTATTGACAACCTTCTGCATCTGTTTCTGGTCATACCAGACATCCAAAGCCTCCACTTCTTGCTTGAAATCGAAATGGATCTGATGTGTACTGGCATACTCCAGAAACAACAGATAGTTTTCATAAAGGAAGCTCACAATATTGTGGGAAGCCACTTTGATCTTCATGTGACCTTGTTCCTGTTTTCGGAAATCGAGCAATTCTGTTATCAGCTCCCGAAGCTGAATACTGTTTTTATAGATGCTCAACACTTTATTATAAAGAGTCGGAGTAAAATTCTGTACCTGAAGCAACGTCTCTACCTGAGAAATAATAAGAGTAAGGGGCGTACGAAACTCATGTGAGATATTGGTAAAGAAACGTAGTTTGGATTGGTTCAACAATTCGATGTCTTGCGCATGCTTTTTCTCGTACTTCAAGGATTCCCTTAGCTTGAAACGCATTTTATAAGCTCGTATCAGATACCACAAAAGGCTTCCGACAGAAAGTATATAGATCAGATAAGCCCAAACGGTCTTGTAGAAAGGTGGCAATACGTGTATCTTGAGATGGACGGGGGCACAAATGTCGGCACTCTGATCTTTAGGTTTTATCTCAAGCGTATAGTTACCCGCATTCAGATTGGTATAAGTAATGGCATTTCCTGTACGCGCCTGCGTCCATTTGTCAGAGAATCCTCTTAATCGATAAACAATCTCATCTTTATTGGCAGCTACATAATTGGAAGTAGCAAATTCAATGGTAAACATGGATTGATCCGCCTTAAGAGTTATTTCGGGCGTATAAGAAAGAGCTTGACTAAGGATGCCGCTTTCATCGTCTACCCGAACTTCCTTACCATTGACATAGAGCTTGGATAAGGTAATGCTATAAGGCTTTTGAGGAAAATGCAATTCCATTTCATGAAAAGAAATCATCCCTTTGGTACTTCCCAAGAAAATTTCTCCATCACGCGTGACACACAGAGCATTTTCGTTGATGGCAGAGAAAGGAAATCCATTGTCTATGTTATAATTCTGCGCCTTGAGCGTATGCCGATCAAAAATAGAAAATCCCTGGTTTGTAATCAGAAGAAGATGACCACTTACAGGTGATTCCTGAGCTTCATAAATACAGTCGCTCACCAATCCATGATGAGCCTGGTCAAAATTCACAAAATTATCGTTTTGAGGACAATACAAATCCAAACCACTTCCAGAGGTCGCAAACCATAGATTACCCTGCTTATCGCATAAAATACTGTATACATTATTGTTGCTTAAGCAATTGGCCTCATGACTATTCCAACGGTAATTTTTCAGCTCGTTTGTTTGCAGATTATATCGGAATACTCCCTCACCTGTAGCCGCAATCCATAGATTACCTTCTCGGTCAAATTCCACATCTGCTACCATCCGAATATTTCTCCCCTCTTTCGAATGCTGAAAGAGCCTATGGCATTTTCCTGTATATTTATGAATGATACAAACGCCATTTTGAGTAGCCACAACTAAACTATCCTTACCATAAGGCTCAATATCGCGCACAATGTTGGAAGGAAGAGTTTCAGGATTTCCTTCTTCCATCCGATGATGGGTAAAACGCCCTGTACGTATGTTCAAACGATCAAGTCCACCTAAATGAGTTCCGATCCAAATTTCTTCTAGTGCTGCATCATAATACAATGCCTTGACATTATCGTGAGCAATGCTATTCGTATTATTCTTGTTGGAGCGATACCAACGAAATTCATTTTTTCGCCGGTCAAGGTAGTTTAAACCACCACCCTCTGTTCCAATCCATAAGTCTCCATTTTTATCCTCTACAATACGACCTACAACCGGGTTGCTCAGCCCTTTCTTCTCTACAGAAGAATAATGATAGGCTGTATAAATATTATATTCAGGATTAAAATAGTTTACTCCACCAAAATAAGTGCCAAGCCACAACGTCCCTTGCTGGTCCTTCACAATACACCAGATTGAAGAATGCGTTAAGCCATCCGCCCTCACATCATTGGCCGTATGATTCTGAAAAAGCCCATTGCTCTTGTTGTAGCGATTCAAGCCATTGAATGTACCAATCCAAATATTACCTAAATTATCCTCACAACAAGCTCTCACAAAATTGGACGATATACTATGCGGATTATTAGCGTCATACTTAAAGTTACGAATACTGCCATCAGTACGGATATTGTAAAGTCCATTTTCCCAACTTCCAATCCACAGCTCTCCATCACTATCCTCATAAATACTGGTAATGTTACCTTCTTTAATCGGATGAGACAAAGCCATGCTATCCAATTGTAAGCGATAAACGCCATCAGTAGTTGTACCTATCCACAAATACCGATCATCAATATGCATACAATAAATCTCAGGGGTATTCCCTGCCAGCTGATAACAAAGGTCAAAATTACCAGTATCTTCATTATAAAGATAAATTTCATTTCTCTTGGCTATGTAAAGGCCCTGATTATAGTAAATACTATGTATATTGTCCACCAAAAGCGTCTTAAACTTTTGGGTACGAAGATCCAACTGAGCTACTCCATCATTACAAAGTAGGAATATCTTCCCCTTTTTGTCACCCGTAATACGAATTACTGTATTGCTGAACAAGCTATACGGATTGTCTTTCTCCAATTTATAGGTCTGTATATCCGTTCCATTATAGCGGTTCAACCCCTCACGAGTACCGATCCAAAGCATGCCATTCTCATCAATATAAAGACTGTTGACCGAGAATTGAGACAAGCCATCTTCAGTCGTCAGATTACTGAAAGCCACGTTTTGAGCATGGAGATGCACATTTGCTATGCCAATAATCCAAAATAAGAGTATATAGATGATAAGATTCTTCACTTCAGGCTTATTTTTAAGGTTCATGTGACAAATATATAAAGTTTTTATGCCATCTTACTCTTTTTTATTCCCGTTTTTTCGATTATGTCTATTTAAATGCCTATTTTTGGCAATTCATCAGTATAAATTCATTTATTTAATAATTTTAATCATGAAAGACCTTTTATCTATTGTATCTCACTTTCAGTTGGCAGACGCCGTTCGTGAAATCAAACCGTTAGGCTCAGGCTTAATCAATGACACCTATAAAGTCATAACCGAAAACAACAATCCCGACTACGTATTGCAACGCATCAACCATGCAATCTTCCAGAATGTAGACATGCTACAGGCAAACATCGAAGCCGTAACACGCCACATCCGAACGAAATTGCAGGAAAAAGGGGAATCCGATATTGAACGAAAAGTCTTGCACTTCTTGCCTGCAGACAATGGCAAGACTTATTGGTTCGATGGCGAGAACTATTGGCGCATCATGATCTTCATCCCCCGTGCAAAAACATACGAAACCGTAAATCCTGAATACTCTTATTATGCAGGAAAGGCATTTGGTAACTTCCAGGCCATGCTTGCCGATATTCCAGATACACTGGGCGAAACAATCCCCGATTTCCACAACATGGAATTTCGCCTCAAGCAACTACGCGATGCCGTAGCAGCCGATGCCGCAGGAAGAGTAAAGGAAGTACAGTATTACCTGGACGAAATAGAGCGTAGGGCAGAAGAAATGTGCAAAGCCGAACGTCTGTATCGCGAAGGGAAACTACCTAAACGCGTTTGCCACTGCGATACCAAAGTAAACAACATGATGTTCGATGAAGACGGCTCCGTACTCTGCGTCATCGACCTGGACACGGTAATGCCCTCTTTCATCTTCTCTGACTACGGAGACTTCCTCCGTTCGGCAGCCAATACCGGACTCGAAGACGACAAGAACCTGGACAACGTAAACTTCAACATGGAGATTTTCAAAGCTTTCACCAAAGGTTACCTCGAATCGGCCAAAAGCTTCCTGCTTCCCATCGAAATCGAGAACCTGCCCTACGCCGCAGCTTTGTTCCCCTACATGCAATGCGTACGCTTCCTGGCAGACTACATTAACGGCGACACCTATTACAAGATACAGTATCCTGAACACAACTTGGTACGCACGAAAGCCCAGTTCAAGCTGTTGCAGAGCGCAGAAGAACAGACGGCTGCCATGAAAGACTTTATCGCTTCCTGCATCTGATGAGAATAGATTATCTAAGCCGGATAATTTCCGGCTTACTGATATTTATATCATTGAATGTACATGGTAACCCTTATCAAGATAAAGACATGAAAAATTTAACTGTAAAAAAAATAAATGTCGATACAATATCGGTAGAAGAAATACCCGCCCTCTTCAAGCAGGAACATATCGCGTACCAGACGATTGCCAATGTCAACTGGAAAGACAGCTACCCCTATTGCCCACAAGTAGAGTTTGGCATTGCCTATACTGATAAAGCCATATTACTCCACTATCAAGTAACAGAAGAGTCGGTACGTGCCGTAGCAGGACACGACAACGGCCCTGTCTGGGAGGATGCCTGCGTGGAGTTCTTCTCCATGCCCGGCGGTGATGATATTTATTATAACGTGGAGTGCAACTGCACAGGCACCTTATTGGTAGGTGCTGGTGCGACACGTTCCAATCGCCAACATGCTCCTCAGGAGGTGCTGGACCGGGTATCGCGATGGGCTTCTCTGGGGAGGGACGATTTTGAAGAGCGGATAGGGACATGCAACTGGGAAGTTGCATTGGTCATTCCTTTCTCGACCTTCTTTCTGCATGACATCCAGTCTTTGGAAGGAAAATCGGTACGCGCCAATTTCTATAAATGCGGTGACAAGCTGCAAACGCCCCATTTCCTTTCCTGGAATCCGATAGACTTGCCGAAACCAGACTTTCATTGTCCGGCATTTTTCGGCCTGTTGCAATTTGATTAAACACAAAGAAAGTAAGAATATCCCCACCATCCATCATCCTGACCTTGAGCCAGGATGACGTGGTATTTGTGAGACACAACTATGGACTCTACACTTCTAAAGTAGATGTTTAGCGCGCCAAAGTAGGTGTTTAGGAAATGCAAAGAGGGACATGTGAAACTTCGGTTTTGCTTTCACACCGCCCTTTTTTTAAAATTTCACATAATGCTTTCACGCTTTCACTTTATCGTAAATCTTTGTTTTCGAATGAATTATGGTGAAAGCAACGTTTCACGCGATTTATTGGTTTCACACCAAGGTATAAAAAACAGGCCGTTTCAAATGAAACGGCCTGTTTTTCGCTTTGACTGGAACTTTATTTCACGATACCATTTGAATTCTTGATGAAATTAATGATGTTGTATATTTCATCACTCATCGGAACCTGGTCTTCAATCTTCTGCAAAGCATCCTGAACACTGAAGTTGCCTTGATATACCAAGCGGTAAGCATTCATAATGTGACGCAACACACGTTCTGTTACTTGATTCTGGTGTTGCAGTACCATTGCATTAATGCCGTGGTATTCAGCAGGATTTCCCGCCATAATAATATAAGGAGGCACATCCTTGGCAATACGGCAACCACTCTGGATCAGCGACCAGCTACCAATATGACAATTCTGTTGAATAATGACGTTACTGCTCAGTATGGTACAATCGTCTATACGACAATCACCAGCTACAGACACCTTGATTCCCAAAACCGAACGATTGCCAATCTGCACATCATGACACAAATGCACGCCGTCCATCAAGTGATTCTCATTACCAATGCGCGTACATCCATCTTTGTGTGTAGCCCGACTGATAACCACATTTTCACGGATATCATTGTGATCACCGATAATCAACAAACTTTTCTCTCCTTCATAGTGAAAATCCTGCGGCTCGGCAGCAAGTACAGCACCATGATATATCTTATTACCCTTGCCCATTCTTGTACCATTCAGGATTCTAGCACCTGACATGATCACATTATCATCTCCAATTTCCACATCTGCCTCGATATAAGCAAACGGTTGTACTGTTACATTCTTGCCAAGTTTGGCGGCAGGATCTACATAAGCTAATGGACTAATCATAATATATAGAATTAAGTTATTCTCTTCCTCCACCCAGTGCCTGATACAAGCTGATAACAGCCTGCATGCGACTGAATGTATCACTTACTTCCGACAGCTGCGCACTAAGATACGATTGTTCAGCCGACAACACTTCCAAATAGGTTGACGTGCCTAAGTTAAACAATTCTTTCGTATAATCGGCTGCATTCTTGGCAGAATTTACTTGCATATTGCGTGCATTTACTTTTTCCGTACAAGCCTGATACATATCGAGGGCATTGCTTACTTCATTACCTGCATTCAGTAAAGTGGTCTGAAACTGAATTTTGGCTTCCTCTTGTTGTGCTTTAGCAATCTTAAGTTTAGCAATATTTGCACCGTTCTGGAAGATAGGCTGCGTAAGCGAAGCAACTGCGCTGGCCAGTAACTTGGCAGGGTTAACAATAGCAGCCCCAGCACTATTAGTCCAACCTGCAGATCCACTAAGTGTAATACGTGGATAGAAGTTCGAACGGGCTACGTTAGTATTATAATAGGCTGAAGCCAATGCCTGCTCGGCAGCTTTCACATCAGGACGATTGGAAAGCAACTGCAAAGGAATACCTACAGAAAATTCATTAGGAAGCTGTTGTTCTTCGAGCACACTACGTTCGATACCATGAGCAGGCTCACCTAACAACAGACAAAGCGAATTTTCAACCTCACGAATGCTTGAACGAATATCAGGGATGGATGCCTGTACTTGTGCATATGCAGCACGGCTTTGCTCAACGGCAGCTTCTGTTGTATTATAGAAACCAGCCTCTTTCATGGCTATCATCGTTTCAGTATTCTTTTTCAGAATTTCGGCCGTACCCTCGGTAATTTGCAATTGACGGTCAAGCATCAATAATGTATAATACAAATTGGCTGTATTCGCAATCAGTTGCACACGAACATTTTGTTCATAAGCCAATGTTTGCTCCAAAGTTGCCTGTGCCTGACGCTTCAAGTTCAAAAGCTGGCCAAACATATCTATCTGCCAGCTGGCAGTAACAGGCAAAGAATATGTTTGCGTAGCTTTACCTTTGTCCCAGCTACTTACGGTTCCTTGAGGAGAAAGCGTTAAGGACGGGATGAAAGCCAACTTAGAAGCCAATAACGGGGCTTGAGCCTCTTGCACTCTTAATGCAGCCGTACGAATATCAGGACTACTTGTAAGCGCCTGTTCAATAAGTGCCTGCAGCTGCGGATCAGTAAACACCTCACGCCAAGGCAAATTACCAAAATTGGCTGTATCCGAAACCAGTGTATCGTTCACAGCAACTGTATCGCGATACAAACCTTCAGCCACAATGTCTTCAGGCCGGTCGTATGTTTTATAGATATGACAGCTACTCAATAAGGCAGTTGCACATATCAGGGTTAATATTTTTCCTTTCATACTTGTTGGTTTATATAAGCAAGGATGAGAAACGAAGAATAGTCATTCACGAAGCACTGCTCCACAAAGGGGCTATTCTTCATTTTTCATTCTTAATGCATCATTTATTTACTGTATTGCTCGATTTCTGCTGTAGCATCCGAGTTATCAACATCGTCCCATTCAATCGGTTTGAATTTCTCTTGGAGATATTGGAAAGCAACGAACAAAGCCGGTACGATGAAGATCTGCAAAATCATACCGATCAACATACCGCCGATCGCCGAAGTTCCCAACGTACGGTTACCATTGGCACCTGCACCCGAAGCGAACATCAACGGAAGCAAACCTACAATCATAGCCAATGAAGTCATCAAGATAGGACGCAGACGTGCTGCAGCACCCAATACGGCTGCCCACGTAATGCTCATACCCATCTTACGACGATCAAGAGCAAACTCTACAATCAAGATGGCATTCTTGGCCAACAATCCCATCAACATAATCAAAGCAATCTGCATATAGATGTCATTGGACATTGAACCGATAATCATCTTCAATGCCAGCACACTGCCGATAGCACTAGCCCCATTGACGAAGAGGAAGCTTCCCAACAAACCGAATGGAATAGAAAGCAATACGGCCAAAGGCAGAATATAACTTTCGTACTGAGCACTTAGCAACAAGTAAACAAAGACGAAACAGAGTACAAAGATAAGTCCTGTCGTACTACCACTTGTCTGAGCTTCCTCACGTGCCATACCACCCAACTCATAACCAAAACCTGCAGGCAAATTCTGTTGAGCAACCTCGGCAATCGCTTGCAGAGCCTGACCAGAAGTATATCCAGAGGCAGGAAGTACCATTACCTTCAAAGGAATATAAAGATTGAAACCGCTGATAACGTCCGGACCATAAATTTTCTCAATAGATACAAATTGTGTAATAGGAGCCATTTCACTGCCGTTACGAACCTTGATACTTTGCAAAGACTCCAGATTCTTGGTTGCATCGGGTTCAGCCTGAACCATGACACGGTACATCTTACCGAAGCTATTGAAGTTGGAGGCATAAAGACCACCATAATATCCTTGCAATGTAGTAAGGATGTCGCTCGGACTGATACCTGCCTTCTTACAAGCTGCCGCATCGATATTCAACATATATTGCGGGAAATTCGGATTGAAGCTGGTACGTGCAGAGTTCACTTCCGGACGTTTTTCCAACTCGGCCGTATATGCATTCACCACATCGAAGAAGTGGTTCAAGTCACCACCCGTCTTATCCTGCATGTTCAACTCGATATCGCTAGAAGCAGAATAACCAGGGATCATAGGCGGAGCAAAGAACAACACCTGAGCTTCTTTGATAACCTTTTGAGCACGCATAAACAAGGTTGCATACACAATAGTCGAATTCTGCATGGTCGAACGTTCTTCCCAGTTCTTCAACTTGATGATGACTGAACCATAAGAAGGTCCTTGACCACCAATGAAACTAAAACCAGAAATAATAGTACGTGACTCAACAGCCGGATCGGCAGCCACAAGGCTATCCACACGATTCAGAATCTGTTGCGCACGCTCTTGCGAAGTGCCAGGAGGCAAAGTCACAGCACCCATGATGGTACCTGTATCTTCATTGGGCACCATACCAGTCGGCGTAATCTGCATGAAAACGACCAGCAATACAATAGAAGCTGCGACGATTCCTGCTGAAAGCCATTTCTTTTGGATAAAGTTCAAAACCTGTTTCTTATACTTGCCCAGCAGTGAATCATAAGAATCATTGAAAGCCTTCTTGAACTTATCGGTAGTCATACCAGCCAGTGCCAGGACGCTAACGACAATCATCACAATGCATAATACAGGATGATTTTCGAAGTTAAAAAAGCCAAAGATCATACCAAGGATAGCGATAACCGTAAAGATCAATGTTATGCCAGGACGCATCATTCTTCCTAAAGAATCAGCATAGCGAGCCAGCATAATTTTGCGAGCTTCCTTGGTCGCAGTACCTATACGTTCTTTTAACGAAGCCTCACTATTATGTGGCTTCAAGAAAATAGCACACAAAGCAGGACTCAATGTCAAAGCGTTGATAGCAGAGAAAGCAATAGCGATGGCCATGGTCAAACCGAACTGACGATAGAAGGTACCAGCGGTACCGCCCATGAAGCTCACAGGTATAAACACGGACATCATGACCAACGTAATAGAAACGATGGCGCCACCCAGTTCGTGCATGGCATCAATAGAGGCCGCCCGAGCCGATTTATAACCTTGGTCGAGCTTGGCGTGGACACCTTCGACGACCACAATGGCATCATCGACCACAATGGCGATGGCAAGCACCATTGCCGAAAGTGTCAGCAAGTTGATACTGAAGCCGATCAATTTCAACACGAAGAATGTAGCGATCAATGCTACAGGAATGGCAATGGCAGGAATCAACGTAGAGCGCATATCCTGAAGGAAGATATACACCACAATAAACACGAGGATAAATGCCTCAATCAACGTCTTCACAACTTCGTGGATCGAAGCGAAAAGGAAGTCGTTGGCATTCTGTGCAATGTTGATCTTCAATCCCGAAGGCAACTTGGCAGAATAGTCTTCGAGCAGTTTCTCAATATCGCTGATGGTCTGCGTGGCATTCGTACCGGCCATCTGATAGACGATACAGCTCACAGACTTATGTCCGTTTACCGTATTGTTGAAGGTATAGGCCAGACGGCCCAATTCGATACGGGCTATGTCTTTCAAACGGAGCACTTCACCGTTTTCAAGGGCTTTGATGACAATTTCCTCAAATTCGGCAGGCTGTTGCAGACGTCCTTTGTAGCGCGCAGGGTGTATTGGAAAGTCTGATTGCCACGCTCGCCCAGCTGTCCCGGTGCAGCCTCAATGTTCTGTTCGCCCAAAGCAGCCACCACATCATTCGGAATCAGTTTGTATTGCGCCATGACATCGGGCTTCAGCCAGATACGCATGGAGTAATCCTGTCCCATCACACTGGCGTCACCTACGCCGGTAACACGCTTTACTTCAGGAATCAGGTTGATGTTGGCATAGTTCTCCAAAAACTCGATATTGTACTGGTCTTTCTCATCATAGATGGAGAAAATCATCAGCATAGAAGTCTGGCGTTTCTGTGTAGTCACACCGACTTTGGTTACTTCGGCCGGCAACAGACCTTGCGCCATGGAAACACGGTTTTGCACGTTTACGGCAGCCATATCAGGGTCGGTGCCTTGTTTAAAGTAAACAGAGATATCAGCCGAACCGCTGTTCGAAGCACTTGAACTGATATACATCATGTTTTCCACACCGTTGATCTGGTCTTCCAGCGGGGCAATGACTGAGTTCAAAACGGTTTGGGCATTGGCACCCGTATAGGTGGCACGCACAGATACCGTAGGAGGTGCGATGTCCGGATATTGGGTGATGGGCAATGTAGCCAAGCCAATAAAGCCCAGGATGACTAACAAGATGGAGATTACCGTTGATAGTACCGGACGGTTAATAAATTTATCTAAGTTCATTCTTTTGTCAATTTGTTGGTTGGATTCGTCTTATTGAAACGCTGTTTGAATGTTACCCTCTTTCTGGTCTTGAAGTGCCTGTTGGTAAGCAGCTTCCTTGTCAGCCGGGCTGATAGGTGTGATAGCCTGGCCGTCCTTCAGGTTCTGTACGCCTTCCAATACAATCTTGTCGCCAGGCTTCAAGCCTGCGGTCACGTAGTAATACTTGCCGTCGTCCAACGTGAAGACGTTGATTTCGGTGTTCTTCAACGTATTGTCCGGCTGTACAACGAATACGAACTTCTTGTCCTGTATTTCAGTAGTAGCCGACTGAGGGATCATGATGACATTCTCCATCGGGTTGGGGAAAACGACGTTGCCCGTACCGCCGCTCCGCAGGATGTTCTTTGTATTGGGGAACAAAGCACGCATATTGACCGAACCCGTTGTCTGGTCAATGACGCCACTGATGGTTTCAACGCGTCCGCTATCAGGATAGATCGAACCGTCGATGAGCTGCAGATGGACTGTTGGCAAACTTTCCAGAATTTCCTTCATGCTACCGCCTTCGCGTATCATGGCCAGCAACTGGCGTTCGGTCATAGAGAAATAGGCGTACATTTCGGAGATGTCGGCTACCGTTGTCAGCGGGGTGGTGATGGAGGCACTCACGAGGCTTCCCACACGATAGGGAATGGTTCCTACGACACCGTCACTGGGGCTTGTCACCTGTGTGTACGACAGGTTGTTCTGTGCGTTCACCAGCTGTGCCTCAGCCTGTGCCAGCGAAGCTTTTGCCTGTGCCAACTGATTTTCGGACATGCGCAAGTCATAGTCGCTGACAATCTGCTTCTTGTTCAGTTCACGCTTGTTGGCGGTAGTCAGTTCTTGAGTATTCAAAGCAGCTTTGGCCGTTTCTACCGTCGCCTTGGCTGAGTTCACGGCAGCCTGATACTGGACGGGGTCAATAGAAAACAATACTTGCCCCTTACGTACAACCGCACCTTCGTCCACATGCAGTTTGGTAATAAATCCGCTTACCATCGGACGGATTTCCACATCTTGTTTACCTTTAATGGTGGCAGGATAGCTGTTTGTCAGGTTTGCAGTGGTGGTCTGTACCGTAAGTACTGCAAATTCGGGCGCTTTACCCGCTTCCTTGTTGCCTTGTCCGCAGCTGCTAAGCAGCGCCAGGCAACATGCCAATAATACTAATCTACTCTTCATACTTTTTTATCTCTGTGTCTAATTATTGAATGTCAACCTTCATTGCCGTATACACTTAAATACAGGCCAGTTGAAAACTTAAAAGAACTCTCCCGGTTTTCGGTCTTGCAAAAGTACCGCTTTTGCTATAGATAGACTTGCTGTATAAGCTTTTTTAACTATGTTTCAGAGAATTCTACCTGTATGGACTTCCAAGCTTCTGCCGTTTTTTTACAAGGTTGCAGGATTTCCCGCCGGTCTTCCACTTTTTTCAAAAAAGGGAAACAGCCTTTTCCTGCTAAGAAAACAGCCTTTTCCGCTTGGTATTCCACTGTTTTTCTTCCGCATTACCCGACGCCTGTTGTTGTGATAAAAATCTAAAAAAAACAGCCATTCTATTTCCCATATGAATAGATGTTGTATCTTTGCGAAGCTTCTTCGGATGCAAGACTCAACGGATATGAATAGACTAAAAAAAAATCTGCACACCAAATCGGGCGCATGGCACATGCAGCGCTTGCCGATTTTCATCGTATTGGGCGTCATGCTGTACTCCTGTGCCAGCATCGGACGCATTGAAGGAGGACCTATTGACGAGACTCCCCCTACCTTTGTGCAGAGCACACCTGTACCCGGCCAGCTGAACTATAAACGCAACCGTGTGACAATCGCATTCGACGAATACATCAAACTGGACAATGCAGGCGAGAAAGTGGTCATTTCCCCTCCTCAAATCCAACAGCCCGAAATCAAGACAAGCGGCAAGAAGGTCATCATCAACTTTCAGGATACGATGAAAGCAGATGTCACCTATACGATAGACTTTGGTGACGCCATTCAGGACAACAACGAAGGCAATCCGCTGGAACAGTTCACCTTCACCTTCTCTACGGGTTCGCAACTGGACACGATGGCCGTGTCGGGCACCGTGCTCAACGCTTCCGACCTGGAGCCGGTAAAAGGCATGTTGGTAGGCCTCCAGTCGAATCTGGCCGATACGGCTTTTACCTCCTTGCCTTTCGAACGCGTAGGACGTACAGACAGCCGCGGACGCTTCTCCATCCGCGGAGTAGCGCCGGGCACTTATCGTATCTATGCTTTACAGGATGCCGACCAGAATTACTTCTATTCGCAACCATCAGAACAAATTGCATGGCAAGACTCGCTGATCAATCCGCGCTACGAACTCCGAACGAGACAAGACACGACGTGGATAGACTCCCTGACCATCGACACCATCATCGAACGTCAGTACACGCACTACCTGCCCGATGACATTCTGTTGCGTTGCTTCAAAGAGATATCCTACAACCAGCGTCTGGCCAAAAGCGAACGCCTGACTCCCCAAAAGTTCTCGATCTACTTTACGGCGCCGGCCGACAGCCTGCCGTTGTTGAAAGGCCTCAACTTCGACGAGCACGACGCCTTTGTCATTGAGCAGACGACAGGACGCAACGATACAATCCACTACTGGATAAAAGACTCCTTACTCTACAAACGGGATACCCTGCAAGCGGAAATAACCTATCTGGAAACCGACTCGCTAGGCAAACTGGTACCACGTACGGACACCTTGCGCCTGCAATCGAAACTGACCTACGAAAAACAATGGAAACAGAAGAAGGAACAGGACGAAAAGAAGCTGGAAGAACTACGCAAAGAAGCCAAGAAAAAGAAGAAGCGTGACGCTGACGGCAATCCCATAGAACCGGAAGAACCCGTTTTGCCGACCGAATTCCTGCCGATGGATGTCTATGCCCCGTCGTCGATGGACGTATACGACTACCTGACCCTGACCTTCCAGGAACCTTTAGCACGGATTGACACCACAGCCTTCCACCTGCAACAGCAAGTGGACACTTTGTGGCAGGACATTCCCTTCGACTTCCAACGTGACTCACTGGACATAAAAGTCTACAATATCTTCGCCAATTTCGAACTGGGAGAAAGCTATCAGTTTGCCATAGACTCGGCTGCTATCCAAGGACTATACGGCCTGACAACAGACAAAGTGAAGCAAGAATTCAAAGTCAAGACCCTTGAAGAATACGGAACCATTCTCTTCGACATCACGGATGCCGACTCCACATCGTTTGTCGAACTACTCGATGCACAAGACCAGGTGATACGCACTGTACCTGTGGTCGACGGAAAAGCCGACTTCTACTACCTGACGCCAGGAAAATATGGCGCACGCCTGATTGTCGACAAAAACAAAAACGGCCAATGGGACACAGGAAACTTTAAAGAAAATTTACAGCCTGAAATGGTCTACTACTATTTTCAGCTGCTCGAACTAAAAGCAAACTTCGAGCTACAACAAACCTGGAATATATTTGAGAAGCCTCTGGATCAACAAAAGCCATTGGACCTCAAAAAGCAAAAGCCAGAAGAGAATAAAAAGAAAAAATAGATACGAAATAACCGATAACCGAAAAAATCAAATGTAGAAAAAAAATGAAACAGTCAATAAGAATAAAACAAAGGAACGGATTTATAAAAGGGGTAATGGCAGGACTCCTGTGCTTGCTTTCCACACTCCCCCTACAGGCACAATGCCCGGCAGAAAACAAAGCATTCCAGTCGGGCGAACATGTGATGTACGACCTTTATTTCAACTGGAAGTTCATCTGGGTAAAAGCCGGCATTGCAAGTCTGACAACCAATGCGACTACCTATCAACAAAAGCCGGCTTTCCGCTTCAATCTCTTGTCGGTCAGCAGTAAGCGGGTCGATTTTTTCTTCAAGATGCGCGACACGCTGACTTGTTACGTCAGTGACCGTCTCGAACCTTTATACTTCCGCAAAGGAGCCGAAGAAGGCAAACGCTATACGGTAGACGAAGCTTGGTTCAACTACAAAGACGGTGTATCCCATGTCAGACAAAGCCGTTCATGGCTGAGTGGCCGTGTCGACACCATGTCTTATAGTGACAGCCGTTGTATCTTCGACATGTTGAGCATACTGGCACAGGCACGGTCTTATGACCCAAAAGATTATAAGGTAGGCCAAAAGATATGTTTTCCCATGGCTACAGGCCGGAAGGTAGAAGAACAGACCCTGATCTACCGTGGAAAAGAAAACATCAAGGCCAACAACGATACGACTTACCGCTGCCTGGTGTTCTCATTTGTAGAATATGTAAAGGACGGCAATAAGGAAAAAGAAAAAGAAGTAATCACGTTCTTTGTCTCAGACGACAAGAACCACCTCCCAATCCGTCTCGACCTGTATCTCAACTTCGGATCGGCCAAAGCCTTCCTGACCAGTGTACGTGGCAACCGTTACCCGCTGACATGCATCGTTGAGGACTAACAGCCATCCCCCGCTTCGCTTATTTCAGCTGAAAAGGAAGCGGGTCTGACTTACGAAATACGCTCGACTCAAACGTGGCAATCAGCTCACCACGCTGGTTTGTGATGTCTATCTGATAACATCCGGTACTACGACCGGTATAACGCTCACGCGCCTCGGCATAAAGCGTATCTCCTGTAGTACTGGCACGCAAGAAAGTGATGTTAGAGGAAAGCGAGAAAGCCAATGTACCATGCGAATTGGCAGCTGCCGCCAAAGCCAGATCGGCTAAAGTAAAAAGCACTCCCCCCTGTGTACGTCCACCTGCGTTGAGATGGACATCCGTTATTTTCAATTGTGCTTTACTATATCCCTTTTTCACTTCTGTCAGTTCGATGCCTACATTATCGGCAAAGCGGTCGTTCTTGAAAAATTCTTGTGGTGTCATTTCGGTCTCTTCTTATAAACAAACTGTATAACCCCCTTTTTCCGTTTCCTTTCGGTCAACTTTACCAAAAAATGAGGTTTCGCCCACAAATGTAACAATTTTACCCTTTAACTGTATGATTTAGGTACATATATGTTACAAAAAGGACGTACCTTTGCCAACGTCAATGGTATGAACTTATATTTTTAAACTATAATCCTTTGTTATGAAAACAACACTGACGACCTTGGGAGTATCGCTCCTGATCTTCGCAAGTTGCGCCGGCCAGAAAAAAACGGAAAGCAACTTCATCCAAGAAAACATTGATAATGCGGTGGCTCAACACACGTTGCAGACAGACATTATCGAAAAATCCGGTAAGATATTGAACCCCCGTACCATCGAAAAAGACGGCAGTATTCTCTATGTGCCTATCGACGACTGGTGCTCCGGTTTCTTTCCCGGAAATATGTGGCTGACTTATGAGCTGACCGGTGACCAAAAATGGGAAAAACTGGCAGAGAAGTATACGGAAGACTTGGACTCCGTAAAGTACCTGAAATGGCACCACGACGTAGGCTTCATGATCGGTTGCAGCTACCTGAACGGTTACAGACTGGCTGGAAAAACCGAATACAAAGATGTCATTGTAGAAGCGGCCAAATCATTGTCCACCCGTTTCCGTCCGGGAGCCGGCGTCATCCAATCATGGGATGCCGATAAAGGCTGGCAAGGCACACGTGGCTGGAAATGCCCCGTTATTATCGACAACATGATGAACCTCGAACTGTTGTTCGAAGCTACACGCCTGTCGGGCGACTCTACATTCTACAACATCGCCGTAAAGCATGCCGACACTACACTGGCCAACCATTTCCGGGCTGACAACAGCTGTTATCATGTGGTCGACTACGATCCTGAGACCGGCGAAGTACGCAGCAAGCAAACAGCCCAAGGCTATGCCGACGAATCAGCTTGGGCGCGCGGACAAGCATGGGCGTTGTACGGATATACGACTTGCTACCGCTATACACACGATAAGAAGTACCTGGATCAAGCAGAGAAAGTATACAATTTCATCTTCAACAACAAGAATCTGCCTGCCGACCTCGTACCCTACTGGGACTACGATGCACCCAACATTCCGAACGAACCGCGCGACGCTTCTTCGGCAGCCTGCACTGCTTCAGCTTTGTACGAGTTAAGTACGTATATTCCTGACAAGAATTATAAGGAAACAGCCGACCGCATCATGGAAAGCCTTGCTTCTCCAGCCTATCGCGCTGAAGTAGGGACAAACGGAAACTTTATCCTGATGCACTCCGTAGGCAGCATTCCCCACGGCGCAGAAATCGACGTTCCACTGAACTATGCCGACTATTATTTCCTTGAAGGTTTGATACGGAAACGCGACCTGGAAAAGAAATAAGCCGGTAACAACAGACAAGCTAAGGGCTACAAATTGCAAGGAGACAGCCAAAAGCTGTAATCTGCAACTTGTAGCCCGCTGTCTATTCACACATCTAAATATAAAACAACCATGAAACATCCTTTGAATCTTATGGTGGGAGGGATGGGCCTGCTGGCTCTAACCGGCTGCCAAACCCAGCAAAACGAACAGCCCCAACAACCCAATGTCATCTATGTATTCCCCGACCAATACCGCAACCAGGCTATGGGTTTTTGGGGACAAGAAGGCTTCCGCGAACACGTCGATTTCCGCAATGACCCCGTACACACCCCCAACTTGGACCGTTTTGCCCGCGAGTCGGTCGTATTGACTTCAGCCCAAAGCAACTGTCCGCTAAGCAGTCCACATCGCGGCATTCTGCTGACAGGCATGTATCCCAATAAGAGTGGTGTGCCCCTGAACTGCAATGCCGATCGCCCCATCAGTTCACTACGCGAAGATGCCGAATGCGTCAGCGATGTTTTCAGCAAAGCCGGTTATGATTGTGCCTATTTCGGCAAGTTGCATGTCGATTTCCCTACTCCCAATGATCCCAATAACCCTGGACATTACGTAGAAGAACAAGTACCTGCATGGGATGCTTACACCCCGAAAGAACGCCGACACGGCTTTAATTACTGGTATTCTTACGGTACCTACGACGTACATAAGAATCCTCATTACTGGGATACGGAAGGAAAACGTCATGAGCCCAAAGAATGGTCTCCCTTGCATGAAGCCAAGCAGGTGGTCAGCTACCTGAAAAACGAAGGCAACGTGCGCGACACACAGAAACCTTTTTTCATCATGGTAGGCATGAACCCGCCACACAGTCCCTATCGCTCTCTGAACGACTGTATGGAAGAAGACTTTAACCTCTACAAGGACATACCGCTGGACAGCCTGCTCATCCGCCCCAATGCAGATCCTAAAATGGAAAAAGCGGCCAGTGCGCCTTACTACTTTGCATCGGTAACGGGCGTAGACCGTGCTTTCGGCCAAATACTCGATGCATTGAAAGAGTTAGGGCTGGACAAGAACACCATCGTCGTCTTCTCGTCCGATCATGGTGAAACCATGTGCAGCCAAGGTACAGACGATCCAAAGAACTCTCCTTACGCCGAGTCGATGAATGTTCCTTTCCTTGTCCGCTATCCCGGCAAACTGACACCACGCGTGGACAACCTGATGCTGTCATCTCCAGACATCATGCCCACACTGCTGGGACTGGCCGGACTGGCAGACTCCATCCCCACCGAAGTACAAGGCCGTAACTATGCTCCGCTTTTCTTCGATGAAAAGGCCGAAATTGTTCGTCCCACAGGAGCACTCTACATTCAGAACATGGACGGTGAAAAGGATGCAGACGGCAAAGTAAGAACATACTTTCCCTCAGCCCGCGGCTTCAAGTCGGCCAAATATACCCTGGCTCTCTACATAGACCGCAAAGAGCACAAACTGATCAAGAGTCTGTTTTTCGATGATGAGAACGATCCCTATCAGCTGAACAATCTCCCGCTGGAAGAACATTCTGAAGTGGTGAAGGAACTTTGTGTCGAGATGGGTAAAGTACTGAAAGATATAGATGATCCTTGGTATCAGGAGGGAATCTTAAAAGATATGATACCTTATTAAAAAGCTCATTTACGTCTTTTTTGACAAAAATATATCATCGCATCCTAACACTACACTTTGTGACCCTCTAACACAGTGCTTTATGGCGGTCTGACACAGTGCTTCATTACAACCTCAGGAAGCACTGTGTCAGACCGCCATAAAATATTGTGTCAAAATACCTGGATACACACGCTCAGGCCTTGACGGAAGAAGAAAGGAAAGGGTTCCCTACAGACAAGGAGTGAATCTCAGCTTGTAGGAGTGTTCCTCCTGAGATACGCGATAGATGGGAAGCGTGTCGACATCGCTGCCACAGCTGGCGTTGCCCACACCCCGCATAACGGCATCCAGATGGAGCACGATGTACGGACGGGCTGTCAGTTCCCACATGTGCTGCCCCTTCATCAGGTCCTCGTCGGTATAGCGCAGAGCCGAGAAGGAAACGTTGCCTTCCGTACGGATGCAGACACCCTTGCCCGAAGCGTCGGTCAGCTTCAGCTCGCGCAGGCCTTCACGGTTGCCCATGGACTGCGGCTTGACATACTTCTCGGCCATATCGTCCACGGTCGTCGTATAGCGGCCCACCATGCAGCCGTCCTTGCGGTCGTTGTAGTTCTCCCACGGACCGTAAGCGTAGTAGTCCACCTGGCTCAGCGAGGGGTTGATGCCGCACACGAGGCCACAACGACGCAGGTCGGCCGTATGAGGCTGGAACACGGCGTCCATATCCATCGTACCGTCGGGAGCAAAGGTGTAGGTAATCTGCGTATCACAGAGCGAACCCTTGCGGACGGTCTTCACCACGACTTTCGCGCCGTCTTTCGTCACCGTGCATTCGCCTTCGGCCTCAAGTCCGTTCTCCGTGCGGGTAAAGCGGTCGTTCTCTATCCAGCGATGGTTATCGTAAACGAAGCCCTGACCTTCGCTGACAACGGCCTGACCGTTCATCACCAGCGACGTCATCTGGCCGTTCCGACGGTTGAAGACAGCTTCTACGTTGGCATTCTTCACGCTGACGGTGCTTTCCGTCTCTTCCACCTGCAAAGCCAGCTTGCGGCCGCCCTTGGTCGAGAGTTCGGGCAACGGGCCGCGCTCCAGCAACGTGTACTGCTGCTGTGCCACCACATGGCCTGCCGGTGCCCAAGGAGCGGCTTCCTTCTTGCATACCTGGAGGTTGAGCATCACTTCCTCGCCCGCCTTCTGTGCCTGACGCAGCTTGAGGGTGTTCAGCTTCAGCGTTACGGCCAAGGAATCGTCGGGCATCACACGGTCCAGCATCATGCTGTCGGCCGTCAGAGCCACACCGTCCTTCACGGCCTGCCAGCGCAGGTAGAAACCGTCGAGCGGCAGGAAGTCGTAGGTATTCTTCAGCAGTACGATGGCCTCATCCTTCTGCACATCCATACCCAGGAAGCCGAAATGCACATACTGATATACGGCCTTCACCTCCTTCAGCTTCGGCGACTCGTCGCGCGTGGCGGGAATGATACCGTTGGAGCAGAAGTTGCCCTGATGGGGGCCGGGGAAGTCATAACCCGTGTGCAGGCGATAGATACCTTTCTTTATTTCGTGAGGCTCGTAGATGGCCTGGTCCACCCAGTCCCAGATGGCGCCGCCGATGGTCGTCGAACTGCTTTCGATGCTCTGCCAGTATTCCTTCAGGTTACCGACGGCATTGCCCATGGCGTGGGCATATTCGCAGATGAACATCGGCTTGTCGAACGAGTTGACATACTTGTCCATCCAGTTCATGCCCGGATACATTTTTGAATAGAGGTCGCTGAAGCGGTTGCCGCCGAAATCCTTCCCGTCGCGCGTTCCTTCGTAGTGGATGGGGCGGCTGTCCAGACGGCGGGCCGCATCGTAACAGGCCTGGAAATTGCTGCCGCCTCCGGCTTCGTTGCCCAAGCTCCAGAAGATGACAGACGGATGATTGCGGTCGCGCAGCACCATACGGTCGATGCGGTCCACAAAGGAGGGAATCCACGACGGCATGTCGCTGATAGACTGGTTGGCATGGTCTTCGAGGTCGGCCTCATCCATCGTATAGAGTCCGAAGTAGTCGAACATGGCGTACATCTTGGCCGCGTTCGGATAGTGGGACGTACGGATGGTATTGATGTTGTTCTGCTTCATCAACAGCACGTCGCGCAGCATCGACTCCACAGGCACGGCACGGCCGTAGAGGGGGTGCGTATCGTGGCGGTTCGTACCCTTGAAGAACACGCGCTGGCCGTTGATATATACCAGCGAACCACGTATTTCAATGTCTCTGAAGCCATATTTCGTGGAGAAAGCCATCTCGTCCTTGCCTCCCTCACGCTGGATGACGTGCAGGGTGTAGAGGTTCGGCGTCTCGGCCGTCCAGAGCTGCAAGTCCTTCAACGAAGAAAACAGTGCTTTCGTCTCCACTTCGCGGTCTTTTTCGGTGAACGAAACGGTGAGTTCCTTTTCGGCTACCAGCGAGCCGTCGGGAGCCAGCAGGCGGAGGGCAATCTCTTTCTCACCCGTCAGTCCGTCACGGTTGTCGAGTTTCAGGGCAACGGAGAGCTCACCGGCCTTATATCCGGCCTGCGCATCGAGGCGGGAGGTGATGTAATGGTCGCGTACGCTGACCTTCGGAGTGCTGTACAGACAGACGTCGCGGAAGATACCGCTCATACGGAACATGTCCTGACACTCCAGGTAGGAGCCGTCGCTCCAGCGGAACACCTGCACGGCCAGGCGGTTGCGGCCCGTACGCAGGTATGGAGTCAGGTCGAATTCGGCCACGTTGTTGGCGCCCTGCGTATAGCCCACGTATTTACCGTTCAGATAAACCAGCGCGGCGCTGTAGATACCTCCGAAGTGGATGAAGGTGCGACGGCTTTCCCAGCCCTTCGGCAGGTCGAAGAAGCGCACGTAGGAACCCACGGGATTGATGCCGTAGTTCTTGCCGCCGTCATTGAACCCCTTGCGGGCATCGATATAGGGAGGCGTATTGGCATGGGGATATTCCACGTTGGCATAGATGGGACGGTCGTAACCCTGCATCTCCCAGTTGGAAGGCACGGGGATGGTTTCCCAGCCCGACACGTCGAAGTCTTCCTTGTAGAAGTTCAGCGGGCGTTGCGAAGGTTCGGGCACAAAGTGGAAGGCCCAGTCGCCGTTCAGTAGCAGGTAGCGCGAGCTGTGATTGTCCACCCACGGCGTGCGGTAATATTCGGCATCGGCTGTCATTTCGGCCTCGCTGGCATAAGGCAGGAAGGTGGCGTGACCTGCTTCCTTGTTCTCTTCAAAGCGGGTTTCGTCTTCCCAATAGGTGCGCGAACGCTGTACTACCTGCTCGGCCATGCCTTCGGGCATCGGCATCGGACTGACTTCGATGGAGAACAGTGTTTCTTTCTCGTCCTTCAACCCGTCCTTGGCTATCAGAGCCAGCTGGCCGGACTTGTTGCAAACCATAATCAGGTCGGGGCTGTTGGAAGGAAATATCTGTACATACTTCCCGTTCTCGCGGACAATCCACAACTGAGACTCGTCCGAACCGTTGTTTTCCGTAATGCCTACCGCCTGTCCGGCCTTGTTATGGATGGCCTTGTTTTCGAAGGGATTGAGGATACGGAAACTGCCCGACAGATTGCTGAGGACCCATTGCTGCAACTGGTCGGCTGCACGCTGCTTTACAAGCAGGGCCTCTCCACCATCCGCCTTGTAACCGATTACTTTTCCTTTCTGCCCGGCCGGCGCTATATTGTATAGCTTGTCCTTGGCAAAATTGACCTGCGCACAGGCTACGCTGAAGGCCCATACGAAGATACACGCTAAACTTACTAAGATTTTCTTCATGATACTTTTATCTAAAATTACAAACAATATCGGGTTACAAAGCCTTTTGCCTGCGAAGCAGGAAAACATTATGCCAACAAATATAAAGAAAACCTGCATGACTACCAAAAAACTATGGCACCATCATGCAGGCTTTTATCAATCAAAGGTAAAATTGAAATAACGACTAACGCTCCAACATCACCTCAAAGCTGGCGGCATCCTTGCAAGTAAAGCGGAGCACCGTCTGCTTCTTGTCCGCAGAAAGAACCTTGCAAAAGGGCGTTTCTTCTACCTGCCAACAGCCTTTCAACGTAATGGTCAGAGGCATCTCACCACTCTTGTTGCCAATCCACGGACGGGAATAGATACTGCGTTCCTTGCGCTTGCCCTGTTCGTCGAAAGCCTCATCGCTAGGACCGCTGTAAAGAGCCAGGTCGGGCTGAGCCACAGTCAGACGAACCTTGTCGTTTTCCCGACGTACCATCACAAGGCAGGAAGTGTCGGCGGCCTGCACCAACCCATTCTTGGGCAGCGATTGCGATGTCTCGAAAAGCACATAAGAGGTCAGCTTGCCGTCGGCTGTACGCACAATGTGGGCATTGTGGTCCTGCTGAAGCACTTTATAGTCGGGCTTACGCGTAAACTGCTTCAGTGTAGCAGCATCGGTACGGAGCAGGACGGCATATTCGTAGGACGCACCTTTCGGAGCCTTGCCATGCTGCAGGGTGAGTGATACCCAGTCGCCCATCGTGGGCTTCACACTGCGTTCGCCCACGGTAGTCTGCGGGAAGTTTCTTTCAAATTTAGCCGATTTCATCGCAGACTTCGGCAGATAATACCCCACGCCGTTGGGATCGAGATAAGTGGTGCCGTTGTCCTGATAGGCCTCCCAATAGCTGCGGAACTGGGGCGTAGTAGCCGCCAGCTGGAAAACGGTGGTTTCTGTCGGATAGTCGGCATTCGTGTTCTCGATATCCGAGCCGAGGCAGACGATGGTACCGTCCAGGAAGTGATAGGACTTGCGGGCACGCAAAGAGCCATTGTATTTGTCATGCTCGTGCAGTTTCATGCCGAAATTACCGTTTTCACCGCTCTGCGAGAGTCCGCCGGCAAAAGTTTCGTCGGAGTAAAGCATTTCTTCCATACCCGAATAGGAATCTACATTCAGAACATTGGCACGCAGCTGGTCGAAAGGAAGGTGGATGCTGGTGACACCCGGTATGCGATTCCAGTCAAACCCGGCTTCCTGCCAGCCGCTGGTGGTGAAAGTCACCATTTCATCGGGCTTTCCTGTACTGCCGTGGGCCAGGTAACGGCCGTAGAAGTTGGCATCCAGGTAGTGTTCGGCAGCCCAAAGATAGCGCGAATGCCCACGTACCACAGCAGCCCAGTTGTCGCGACGCTGCACGCTGACACATCCGTAACCCAAGGCCAAGTTGCCTTGGGGGGCTGCTTCGGGACGGAAGCCCTGCGCTTCCAGTTCCTGCTTCAATTGCAGTTCCTTTTTATTCGACGTACGGGGCAGGTAATCAGGATCATTACCATTTACCCGACTGGTATACTCCACCAGTCGAAGGTAGGCGGCAGCCATGTCGGCATCGTAAGTCTGCTTGCCGTCGGGTGTACCCGAAAGGGCCATCATGGCATACTGTACGGGGATAAGCTGTCCTTTACCGTTGGGATGACGGCCCGACATGGAGAGTGCCCATTGGCGGGTGTTGCAATAGAAGCGCATGGTAAGCAACACCTTTTTCACCGTCTCGTGTGCCAGTTCGGACACCCGGAACTGTGTGCCGCTCAGCAAGTAAATCATGTTCGTAGCACCGTCCAGCCCGCCAACGGCATAGGCCGGATAGTTGTTGCAATGGTGGAAACAGGCGCCGTCGCTCTTGAAAGAACCCATCAGGCCATCAGCCGGACGGCAGCCGTAATCGAGCCAGCGGGAAAAGGAACGCAGGTACTGAACCTTCTCAGGCAAGTCTTCCATGATGAGGATGCTGGCAATGCGACCCTGCATCTGAGTATTAAAGGAGTCTATGTCGATGCCGTTCACCGCAGGCATAGGATAGACTTCGTTGGTGATGGCATACCAACGCAACGTACGTTCGGCTTCAGCCAACTTGACTGCATCTCGTAGTACGTCTTTCATCAGGAAGTAAGCTACATATAGGCCGCGCATACTATAGCCATAATGATGGATGTTGCCCCAGCAACTGCCGTAAGCTACGCCCTGGTCGGTGATATGGTCGTACATGGCCAGGAACTTCTGACACAATTCGCCACGCTGCGTGTCATCCTTGGCATTGAGGTAGGCAATAGCGATACGCTTCATCAGGTTGAAATAGTTGTTCATCTCCATGCCCAGCTTGGTAAACATATCCTTGTCCCAGCCGGGTATCATGCGCTCATAGGCCTCGGCCTGACGCACCATGAAGATAGGCAGACCGCTCACCTTGCCGTTTTTATAGGCAATCTGATAGAAGTCGTTGCCTTGCGGATAGCCTGCATCTCCTTGTCTGTCAGCTGGCCGGGCGTGTAGAGCATGTCGCGGAAGCGGGTCTCCATCCGTCTGATATCGGCCTTCTGCCGGTCGTCGAGAGATGTCAGGGCGATTTCTGGTTTCCAAAGGGAGTGTTCGTAGATGACAAGCCAATGGTTCGTCGTACCCTTGTTGACGAAAGGTACCTGCACGTCAGCTGTCTGCTGGCGGGCATCCACCTTGCTGGCCGTAACGATGTGGTCGAAGTAGAGTTTGCCCTGCACGTCGGGAGCCACAATACGCAGCTCGTTCATACCTTCTTCGGGCGTGCCCTGCATGTCGCGTTCATAACATACCCATGCGGCACGCCAGCCCGTGAAGTTTATACCAAAGGGGAAGGAGGTACAAAGCTTGCTGTCCTTCAAGAACTCAAAACGTATCTGCTTGTCCTGTGCCTGCTCATTATATACCCACACGATGAAGGCCGACAGGTAGAGGTCTTTGCCCGTAGGGTCCTTCTTCTCGAACATCAAATTTTTCTTCACACTGAGTACGGCACCCGGTTCATATTCCCAGCCGAGACTGTGGAAACCGTCCTTGTAGTGTTCGTCGTTGATGGTCAGGCGGGAACCGTCATCCACCACCAGACAGGCCGGCACCGTTCCGTCTTCGAAAGAGAGCAGGCGCTCGTTCTTTACTACTTGTGCCTCCGCCTGTGAGGCTCCCCAAAAACCCAGAAGTACAGCCACGCTACGGGTCCATTTGTTGAAATACGTCATATTCTGTTGGATTGTTTTTAAGATTGTTGCAATGTTTTTCTTATTCAGTCACGAAGAAACGACATTTCCCGCAGACCGACAGGCAAAATCGTACAGAACAATTACAAAATAGTAAGTAGTGGTTAGTGGTGAACAATCTGCTTTTTTATAATACTAACCACTAACCGTTTCCTCCCTTTCGCTTCAAGTACTCGTAGCCGAAGCGGCAGCGCAGGCAGTCCTTACGGTCGCAATACTCTTTCTGCAGTTGAATAAGAGCCTGCGAGTCGGCAGCTGTCGAAACAGGCAGACCGGCTCCACTCCACATCCGTGTGATGTAGTTGTTTTCGGCCTTTAGGGTCTCCAGCAACATCGTGCCCCGTTCACAGAGGCTTTCTTCCTGGCGATGCTGTCTATAGGCATAAAGGAAAGGGACGACAGTATTGATAATAACCAAATCAAGCGCACCGCGCCCCATCCGTTTGGACTGGCGGACGGAGGCCTTGCCGAAGGTGAAATGCTCCTCCCAATAGGAAGAGGTACCCACTGCCAGCAGCTTGCGCAGTTCTTCGGCGGTACGGGCTTCCATTACCCGCGAGAAGAGCGTTTGCCCACGTTGATAAAGGTCTGCCAGCTGGGCCAGACGGATGTAGGGAAAACCGCCAGGACGCTGGCGCAAAAGTCTCCAGCGTGAAGGGTTCAGCGGAGCGGGCAGACTGAACTTCTGCCGCAGGTAGCGAAACTCCTTCTGAAGGCGGAGGTAATAGTCGCCATAGTCGGGTTTCTCCTCGTCCAGCAGGCCGGCCATGCCGAGGAAAAAGGCTTCCACCTGGAAAAGGTTGTCACGATGTTTGTCCACGGCACGGAAGGGAATAAGCCGTGCCCATGCCTCGAAGGCGTCGCTGTTCAGCCCGAAGCCGTAATTGCGGGCCAGGGTGACGAAGAACACATCCTCCCAATGGTTGCCACAGGCATCGAGACGGGCACGAATGTCGCACGCCTTCCGCTCGAAGCGCTCCACCTGCAGGGCCGAGAGCCAGGAGTGCACCGTCAGCTTGGGCAGGGAAGACAAAATGGAGTAACAGGGCGGATGAATCTCCGAACGGCGCAATTCATCATAGCGGCAGGCCACATCGACGGGGCAAGGCAGTACAAGCTGGGGAATGGGCTGGCCGTCGCGACGGCACACAGAGCAATCGGCCTCGCCCACCACGTGTAGGATGACATTGTCGTAGGCTGCATCCGACTGATGTCCGTGCTTCAACCAAAGGGAAGAGCGGTCGTGCAGCTCCACGTTGCCTACCCACAACACACCGTCCAGCTTCAGTTTGGCATTGAAGAAATCGGGGCCTGCGTCGGTGTTGGGTAGGCCGGGGTCGATGACTTCCACCTGCTGGCTGTCGGTGGTGCGGAGTTCCTGCAAGGGGAAGATCTTGTGCTTCCAAAGGTAATGTAAAAGGTGTTCCATGTCTGTAGCGGTTAGTAGTTAATGATGAGTGATGAGCGGTTCCTGTGGAAGAGGGGCGACATCGTAAACTCGCTGAAGCGTCCCTGTACAGTCTCCACACTGACGTAGCCGCCATGCTCGCGGGAGATATTCATCACGTAATTCAAGCCGAGGCCGAAACCGGGAACTGTCTTCTGGCCGCTACCGTCGTCACGGGGTAGCACGCGCTCGAACTTGTCAAAGATGGTACACTGGGCCGAGAAGGGGATACCGATGCTATTGCCACGGAAGTTGATACGGATGAAGCCGCCCTCCCACCGTGAGGCGATGCGTATCTCTACCGTTTCCTTGGAGTATTTCAGTGCGTTGTCTATCAGGGTGGGAAGGGCTTCTTTCAGATACTCCAGGTCACCATAGACTTCCCTGGCTTGTAGGGTGGTGTGGAAGGTGACGGGGTTCTTCATGTCGTGCACCACGGTGTAGGAGAAGTCCTCGCGCAGTTGCTGGCGGAAGAGGGAGTCGAGCCCAGCTTCGGGACAAAGGGCATTACGGTCGTCGGCGCGATACCAAGCCTCGTGGACGGTGCACATCACACGCTGGTTGTTGAGCCCCAAGCCCATACCCGTCCAGCGGCCGAGGAAGAAGACGGCCATGAGGGTAAGTAGGATGTAGTAGGACTTGGACATTTTTTTACAGTTAATGATAAATGGTTAATGTAAGTGTAAACAGCAGGACATGCTTGGTACAACCTCGCCTATTGGCTATTTACCATTAATCATTAACCATTGACAAAAATAGCTTCTTTTCCCTTTCCCTCCAACTCAGTTAAGATAAAGATGAATACACCGCCTCAAATCAGTAAGAATTTATTTCCCAATAAGCATAAACATGTTCTTGGTTTGTAATCCCGAACGGCTCAAAAGCTTATACAAAAGCCTAATGCACGTTTCGTTTGCTTCATACCATTTGGTGACACCCAATGAATGTTTAAACTCTGAAACGCAAATTCTACAGCTTCCTTAGCCTTCCTTTTGTTCTTATGTGAAAAGACGAACAATGGAATACTGGAAACAGTAAGACCTATACTTGCAACTAAAACGACATCCCATACCTTCCCGTTCTTTTTCCAGTTACTGTTAGTATACGCAGTATTACCTATTTCCCCTATCCAACTGACAACCGTTCCACAAACGCCTAATCCAAGCGCAGCCCATGCATATTTCCTCAATCGCTTATGTTTTTTCCAATAAGCAGTTTGTTTGTAGTCAAGTATCTCCTTACCTGCCACCATCCCATCAGATGCAGCCAGTTCATAAGATTGTTGAAACTTGGTCTGAAGGCTTTCTTCATTTACTGAAATACACTCCATAATTGCATAGGCATTGTTTATCTCCTGCGCTTGACCTTCGAAAGAAAAAGATACGAATAAGAGCATCAGAATTATATACTTCATAGTTGCAATATTTGAAAACGATATCAAAGATAAGAATATTCTCTATACATGATACACGATTCTCCCCTTAAGGAACATAATCTCAGCTTACTTTTTTGCAATGAGTCCTAATTTTCACTGGGTGGCTTACAAAAAAGGATGAATCTTCATCTGCTTAAAAATACAGCTTTTTACTAACAAAAGCATAAAATGTGACAAGAATCACTGGATATATAGTTCATGTTAAGATGATTGTTTTGCAAAATGACAAGTCTCTTCGTAAGAGATGTATTATGAAATGCAAAATTATGTAATTCCTTGAAAATAGCAAGCAAAACAAAGCAGAAAATGCAATAACGAGCTAAAAAAGTTATGTAATTCCACCAATTTGTTATGCAAATAGCTACATAAATGGCTGATAAACATTCGTAATACATCTCTTACGAAGAGATGGGCTATTATTTAACAAATTAACAATTTTAAAAGAGAGAATTTATGAAAGAAAAATTACTAATGTTATTGACCAGTTTTTTTCTTAGTCTGGAATTGGTTCTGGCCCAAAACTCAACGGTTACGGGAGTCGTGATTTCTGGAGAGGATAGCGAACCGGTCGTTGGGGCATCTGTATTGGTAAAAGGTACCACTTTGGGAACCATTACTGATATTGATGGAAATTTTTCAATTGCAAATGTTCCGGCTTCCGCTAAACTGCTGCAAGTCTCATTTGTGGGAATGGAAGGGCAGGAAGTGGCAATCAGACGGGGAACGACAATTAGGGTAGTTTTAAACACGAACTCTGAAATACTGGACGAGGTGATGGTTGTAGCTTACGGTACGGCAAAGAAATCATCTTTTACTGGTTCTGCGGCGACAGTATCTTCCAAATCCATAGAGAAACTTCAGGTATCCAATGTAAGCAGGGCCCTAGAAGGGGCCGCCCCCGGTGTGCAGGTGGCCATGCAGTCCGGTCAGCCGGGGTCAAATGCTACTGTACGTATCCGTGGTATCGGCTCCATCAACTCGAATGCCGCACCATTGTATGTGGTAGATGGCATGCCTTATGACGGGAATATCTCTGCAATCAATCCTTCTGACATAGAGTCTATCAGTGTACTGAAGGATGCGGCATCCACTTCTCTTTACGGTTCCCGTGCCGCCAATGGTGTTATTGTCATTACAACCAAGAAAGGAAATTCACAGAAATCAAAAGTCACTTTTGATGCCCGTGTCGGTGTGAACAGCCGTGGTATTCCTGAATATGACATCATGAAGAGTCCGGGTGAATATATGACTACCTATTGGACTGTCCTCAGAAATCAATTAGGTTCGAGTGAGGAAGCTTCTGCTGGACTTTACGGAGAATTGGGCTATAATCCTTATAATTGCGACAATTCATCCATTGTGGATGCCAATGGCAATCTTACTTCAGCGGGATTACTATACCACGACGATTGGGAGAAAGAAGCCATCTCGAACGGTATGCGTCAGGAATATTCTCTGACCGTGCAAGGCGGTTCTGACAAATCTACACATTTTCTTTCTTTGGGATATCTGGACGACGAAGGTATTATTTCCAATTCCGATTACAGCCGTTTGTCACTTCGTGCCAGTGGCGATTATACTGTAAATAAGTTTATCAAGCTGAACGGTAGTGTGGCCTATGCGCGTGGCGAACAGAATAGTCAGGCTATCAGTGACCTTGGAAATTATGTAAACACGTTTATGTTTACGCAGTATGTGGCTCCTATCTATCCGGTATACGCTTATGATAAAAACGGAAATAGACTTTATAATGAGGACGGAAGCAATATTTATGATTTTGGCGACGGCACATATGGAAGCCGCGCATGGGGCTCCAACCAAAATGTTGTCGCATCTGATGTTGCTAATCAGAATCAAATTATCAGTGATAACGTCAGCGGCCGTTTCGGTGCGGTTGTTTCTTTCTTGAAGGATTTCAAATTTCAGGCAAATATGGGTTATGACATGACTAATCAGATGCAGAACCGTTTTCAGACCCCTTCCTTTGGGGATGCCGCTGCATCGGGGGGACGGGCCTACAAATACCGTACCCGTTCACAAACCTATACCGTAAATGAACTATTGAGTTATACAAAGACGATAGCAAACAAACACCATCTAGATGTATTGGTTGGGCATGAAAACTATAAGTATATGTATAACTATTTGTACAATGCTAAAACAAAGTTCTTTGAAGAAACGACACCTGAATACAGCAATGCCATCACAATGGAAGACATGAACTCTTATTCCCACGAATACACCATTGAATCGTATTTGGGACGTCTAAACTATGATTATGATGACAAGTACTATTTTTCCGGCTCAATCCGTCGCGACGGCTCTTCCCGTTTTGCAAAAGACAACCGTTGGGGAACATTCTGGTCTTTGGGTGGTTCATGGCGCATTTCCAAGGAACGTTTTATGGAAGATGCCTCATGGGTCAACAACTTGACATTGCGGGCCAGTTATGGAAGTGTAGGTAATGATGACATCTATTATCCCAGCACGGAAACCAGCAACTATTATGCTTATAAGACCCAATATTCCGTATCGAATAGTGACGGTAGTTTTGCTGTATCCAAATATTATGAGGGTAATCCGAATTTGACATGGGAAACCTCCTACAATTTCAATGTCGGTTTGAGCGCAAGCTTATTTGACAATCTGTTGGATATCGACATCGAGTATTTCAGCAAAAAGACGAAGGATATGCTGTATAATGTGCCACAGCCTATGTCCTCCGGCTTATCTTACATATCGGAGAATGCCTTGACCATGACCAATAAAGGTGTTGAGTTCACTTTAGGAATCAATATCCCTATGCCCAAAGATATGAATTGGAAATGGACGTTAACCGGAACACATTATAAGAACAAGGTGACGGATATACCGGAAGAAAAGCGTGAAGATGGTATTACTCACAACTCCTACTATAACATCCGTGAAGGTAGGAGTGTATGGGATTTCTACTATTATCGCTATGCCGGTGTGGATGAAACAGGACATTCCATGTGGTACTATGATGACATTGACGAGAATGGGAACACAGTTTTGGCAACGACTACAGACTACAGTCAGGCAGACAAATACTACATAGGTACGGCTCTGCCCGATTTTCAAGGGGGTATCAGTACGGAATTCTCATGGAAAGGATTAGATTTCTCCATTGCCGCCAATTATCAACTGGGTGGAAAAATCTACGACAGCATGTACGCAGCATTGATGCATGCAGGCAGCAATGCAGGAATGAACTGGCATCGTGATATTCTGAATGCATGGAGTGAAACCAACACGAATAGCAATATCCCGATATTGGATGGTGACCAAAATGCCAACACCTTCTCAGACCGTTTCCTCATCGGGGCATCCTTCTTCAATATCCGTAACATTACGCTGGGATATACTTTCCCGAAATCGTGGCTGAAGCCGGTTGCCATCGAGAATGCACGCATTTATTTTGTCGCGGATAACGTAGCTCTTTGGTCCAAACGCAAAGGTATGGACCCGCGCCAATACATTTATGGTCAGTCCAATGCTAACTACTCTGCCATCCGTTCTATGTCTGTGGGAATTTCTTTAACATTTTAAAAATGAAGTTATTATGAATTTTAAAAATATTATACTTAAAGGGCTTGTAGTCTGTTCCGTTATGCCGGCTACATCTTGTTCCGATGATTATTTGGAAACCACTCCCAGTCGATACTTGGAGGAGGACGCTGTGACTGAAACTATGCAGAAAGATCCTTCGCAAGTACAAGCTTATGTTACCGGTGCCTATATGAATTTTTATTGTGGAGGAGATTATTGGACATCCCATGATGATTTCGGACTTCCGGCCATTAAACTGGCAACAGACTTGCTCTGTGAAGACATTGCCTATCCCCGCGATGCGACATGGTTCTGCTATGATTACCAACTGGACAATAGGCAAGGCAATTATAGACGTGTGAAGAGTGCATGGAATCAGCTGTATTCGGTAGTGGACAATGCCAATACCATCATTACGATGCTGAAACCGGCGGAAGGCGAGGAACCGAGCAGCCAAGCAGCCAAGATAATGTTGGGCGAGGCTTACTCGCTACGTGCCTATTGCTACTTCTGGCTGATAAATCTGTGGCAGCATCCGTATGGTGCAGGAACCGAACAGGCTGGCGTTCCGCTGAAAACGGAAGAAGTTTATCGGCAGGAACGTGTAAGCGTGGGAGAGATTTATACGCAGATATTGTCTGATATAAATACCGGATACGGTTATTTGAAAGGCGAAGGTTTCCACAACGGCAAGACAGGGCTGTCCGAATATGCGGCAGCAGCCATCTATTCCAACGTGCTGATGTTTACGGGCGATTATGCTGATGCGGCAAAATATGCGGAGATAGCAGCGAAAAGCACTTCGTTGAATTCGGAAAGCGACATGCTGGGCGGCTTCAACTCCCTGAGCATGCCTGAAGTGATTTGGGGATATAACGTGACTTCCGAAACGACCGGATATTATGCGTCTTTCTTTTCCCATGTGGATTCTTATATGATCGGATACGGCGGTCAGGTGGGCTACCGCAAACATATTGCTTCGGATTTGTATAGCAAGATTGCCGACAATGATGTCCGTAAACAATGGTTTGGTTATAGTGATGACTATAACTTGCTGGGCGTCAACTACGAATATGAAGAAACCGGGAATATGACGCAATATATCCAGAATAAGTTCAGGGATGCTTATATGACCGGCACCGGCGACCCGTTTACTTCCGCCATCATTTATTTCCGAAGCGGCGAGATGTATTTCGTTGCGGCTGAGGCATTCTACTTAGCTGGAAATGAAGGGGAAGCAAAGAATATGCTGAATACGGTGATGACAACCCGCATTTCCGGCTATTCGTTCACCGGAAGCGGCGACGATTTGTATCAGGAAATCTGTTTGCAGAAGCGCATCGATACTTGGATGGAGGGTAACCGCTACTTGGATGCAAAACGCCGCAATGAAACCATAGACCGTTCGGCAAGTAGCAACCATGCGGCCGATTTGTCTTCCTATAATGCCATTACGTATTCCTCACGTGATTATCGTATGATTTACCACATCCCCACCACCGAAATGGAAAACAATCCTTCCATCACGGCAGAGGATGACAACAAATAGCAAGATAAAAATTTTTCAGGAAAAGTGTTTCCAGAAGAATTCTCTCTTGCCGGACCACTCTAACTCCGGCAAGTTTACTTTAACATTAAATTTCTTTTAAAAAGAAAGATGCGGGATGGTTTCGTGAGAAAGTGTCCCGCATTTTTATGATTTAAGGTTAATTATTTATTGAATTTAAAGATAAATTCCTACTATTTCATGCAACAGAAAAAAAATCTGCTAAAAAGTTCAAGGCGATTATAAAAATTTAGTTACTTTTGCGGTTGGAGAGGAAACGTCTTCTCCGACAACGTATTAGATTAAGAAAGAAGCGTTATGCTTATCTTGTAACTTGGAAACCTGAGAAATTTCATAAGTGAATACAAGGATTGCATAGTGGTTTCTCACGCTATAGCGTGGGCTGCTATATCCATATCTGTATTCACAGGTTTTCTCAGGACCTCCAAGTTAAGACGTGGCATTGCAGTTCCACGCTTCAGTGTTTAATAGCTAAAGGTCTTTGGGGAACTGGAAAGACATTGTATTCAAGTATGAAAAACAAATCCTTGACAAGTTCGATTCTCGGGATGGGAATCGGGTGTTTTTTAATGTGCTTCTGCACATTGGGCTTTTCTTCGTGTAGTGACGACTACGACGACACGGAACTGCGGAATGAAATCGAAAATCTCGAAGACAGGGTTGCAACCCTCGAAGAGTGGCAGAAGTCCGTCAATACGGACATCCGGTCGTTGCAAAGCCTGGTGGAAGCCCTCGAGGGCAGGAACTACATCACGGGCGTGACTCCCGTCACGGAAGGGGGCGAGGAAGTCGGTTACACAATCACTTTCCAAGCCGGAAACTCCATCACAATCAGACATGGCGCGGACGGCAAGGACGGCGCGGACGGCAAAGACGGTGCAACTCCAGTTATCGGTGTACTCCAAGACACGGACGGTACATATTATTGGACGTTGGACGGTGAGTTTCTCACAGACGATAACGGCGATAAACTTCCGGTGACCGGAGCTAAAGGAGACAAGGGCGATACCGGAACAAATGCCATCGCCCCGCAGGTACGCATCAATGCCACTACCAACGAATGGGAGATTTCGAATGACGGAGGAAAGACTTGGACTTCCACAGGCGTCAAAGCTACCGGAGCGACGGGAGCGACCGGAAGCACGGGAGACTCGCTATTCAAGCGTGTCGACACAAGCAATCCCGACAACGTAACATTCACGCTTGCCAACGGTACAACCTTTACCGTGCCGCGTGTTGCCACCACATTGACAATCGTAGAAGGCGAAGCGGCAAATACATTCACCGTAACCGGCGAATTATTGAAAGCCGGTACCGGAAACGTGGTGCATGTCCGCATAGAAAGCCCGAATGCCGACGGCTCCCTCATTGAAACCCGCAGCGAAAGCACACGCTGGCAAATAACAAGCAGCACGACGGGCAACACCATGACCCTCAGGGCCTATCCGGCCAAAGGCGTGGAAGAAGGCGAGACTGCCCTGTTGATGGTGACCGTGAGCGACAGCAAAGGCTATCAGTTGGCCTATGGACAAACGGTGTTCAACAATTCGATCGAGGGAGGCACCGCCGAAGTGGTAGAGAATGAGACGGAACTGACGACGGCTATAGCCGACGAAGACATCACGCTCGTCACGTTGGCGGATGACGTAACCCTGACTTCCGTATTGAATGTGTCTTCCACGACCAAGACCATCGATTTGAATAACAATACACTACAAGTGACTTATATCAATACGACTGCTCCTCTTACAGTCAAGAATGGAAACTTGGAAGCTTTCGCTCTGCGTGGCTATGCCAATGCCGACATCACACTTGATAATGTTAAGGTAACTGCAACACAAGATGGTGGAATTGCAATACAACTTGGAGATATAAAGGGCGATGACCAAAACTGCGGGAATGCCCAACTGACATTGAAAAACTCGGAAATCGTCTCCAATGGTACTGGAATCCTGATATATGGAGCCAACAATAAAGTGAAAATAGAGGACACCATAATTAATCACAAATACTTTGGAATCACCCAAAACGGAATCATCCCCGGTTCTGAAATAGAACTGACAGATTGTACTATTTCGGGACCTTATAGCGGAATCTACCTTTCCAATAATGCCAACGGAGCAAAGAACACCTTGAAGGTTACCGGAGGAAGCATTCACAGTGAAGCGGAATCGGCAATTGAAGTGAAGAAAACAGATATCACGGTAAGCAGAGCGACCCTGTCCTCCGGTGCTACGACACAAAGTTATTCCGTCAATGGAGGCGGTTCAAACGGCGTTGGTTATGCCATCGTGCTTGCCGGATATGAAGTCAGTACGGCTTATGAAGGGGAAACGTCCTTCGAGAATATAACTTATAAACTTTCCGCACAAGGAGACAATGTCACCAAAATATTAAAATACAATGGTTCGCAAGGAGAAATGGTAGAATAGCGACGTAACCGCATACTCTCATGGGAGAGACTATAGAAAGACGGCTTGCCGCACAAATAAAAGCCGGAGCTGCCACCCCCAAAAATGGCAACTCCGGCTTTGTTTTCAAGCTTATATCTTTATGGAAGTAAAGGGAAAACAATCAGTCGCCTGATTATATGCCTGCCACTGACATATATGTGGCAGTAGTACTGACAGCTAATGGCACAACTTGTGACAGGCTAATGGCACAAACACTGCCAAGCTTGTGTCACAAGTTGGCAGTCCCCAAGGCAGACAAGACAAGAAGCACGCTTCTGCCGACCGCTATTGTTAACAAGTCGATAATTAAGGCTGTTTGTATCAGAAAAGTCCTATATTTGCACATTGATATTTAATAAGGAAACAAGAAAACCGAGAATAATGAAAATAGCACTGATCGGATATGGCAAAATGGGCAAGGAAATAGAACGCATTGCCCGCAGCCGCGGACACGAAATCGTCTGCATCATCGACATCGACAACCAGGAGGACTTCCGGTCCGAAGCCTTCCGCTCGGCCGACGTGGCCATCGAGTTCACCAACCCAAAGGCTGCCTACGGCAACTACATGAAGACGTTCGAAGCGGGCGTGAAGCTCGTATCGGGCAGCACGGGCTGGACGGAAGAACACGGCGGGGAAGTACGCCGCCTCTGCACCGAGGGTGGACGGACGCTGTTCTGGTCGAGCAACTTCAGCCTGGGCGTGGCCATCTTCTCGGCCGTCAACAAGTACTTGGCCCGCATCATGAACCAGTTCCCCGGTTACGACGTCAGCATGAGCGAAACGCACCACATCCACAAGCTGGACGCTCCCAGCGGCACCGCCATCACCCTGGCCGAAGGCATCCTCGAGAACCTCGACCGCAAGTCGCGCTGGGTGAAGGGCACGCTCCGGGCACCCGACGGCACCGTGACAGGTACCACCGCCTGCGCCGCCGACGAACTACCCGTCGGCTCCATCCGCGAGGGCGAAGTGCCGGGCATCCACAGCATCCGCTACGACTCCGAGGCCGACAGCATCACCATCACCCACGATGCCAAGAACCGTAGCGGCTTCGCCTTGGGCGCCGTGCTGGCCGCCGAATACACCGCCACGCACGAAGGTTTCCTGGGGATGGGCGACTTATTCCCGTTTCTGAAATAAACAAGCATAGCAAGCCATGGAACAAGTATCACGCAAACAATGGACCAAGTTCGGCATCGTCACGCTGCTCTACCTGCTCTTCCTCCTGTGGGTCAAGAGCTGGTGGGGCCTGGTGGTCGTGCCTTTCATCTATGACATCTACATTACCAAGAAGATACCCTGGAGCTGGTGGAGGAAGTCCGAGAACGCTGCCGTGCGCAGCGTCATGAGCTGGGTAGACGCCATCGTGTTCGCCCTCGTAGCCGTTTACTTCGTCAACATCTACCTCTTCCAGAACTACCAAATACCGTCGTCGTCGCTGGAGAAATCGTTGCTCGTGGGCGACTTCCTCTACGTGAGCAAGGTGAGCTATGGACCGCGCGTGCCCAACACGCCCCTCTCCATGCCCCTGGCCCAGCACACGCTGCCCGTGTTCAACTGCAAGTCGTACATCGAGTGGCCGCAGTGGAAGTACAAGCGCGTGCCGGGCTTCGGACGAGTGAAGCTGAACGACATCGTAGTGTTCAACTTCCCTGCGGGCGACACCGTGGCCACCAACTTCCAGCAGACCGACTTCTACAGCCTGGCCTACAGCGAAGGGCAGCGCGTCTATCCGAAGCAGGTCAACATGGACAGCCTGACGCGCCAGCAGCAGCGGGCCGTCTACGACCTCTACTATGCGGCAGGACGCAATCTCATCCTGTCCAACCCGCAGATGTATGGCAAGGTCATCACCCGCCCCGTTGACCGCCGCGAGAACTACGTGAAACGCTGCGTGGGCCTGCCGGGCGACACGCTCCAAATTAAAGAAGGACAGGTATATATCGACGGCCAGGCCATCGAGAACCCCAAAGGCCTGCAGTTCAACTACTTCGTGCAGACCACCGGCCCGCTCATCCCCGAAAACCTCTTCCGCGAGCTGGGCATCAGCAAGGACGACCAGTGGCTGATGAACAACGATCCGGGCTGGGAGGCCGAACTGGAGGCCATGGGCTTCGACCGCCGCGACGCACAGGGCCGTCTAGCTCCCGTCTATCACCTGCCGCTGACGCAGGCCATGCGCCAGGCCCTCGAAGGCAACAAGAAGCTCATCAGCCGCATCGCCATGGAGCCCGAAAGCTTTGCCGGACAGATGTATCCGCAGAACCTCTATACGAAGTGGGACCGCAACAACTACGGCCCCATCTGGATACCCGCCAAGGGAGCCACCATCACCCTGACGGACGACAACCTGCCCATCTACGAGCGCTGCATCACGGCCTACGAGGGCAACAAACTGGAACGCCGCGCCGACGGCCTCTACATCAACGGCCAGAAGACCGACACCTATACCTTCCAGATGGACTACTACTGGATGATTGGTGACAACCGCCACAACTCGGCCGACTCGCGCTACTGGGGCTTCGTGCCCGAAGACCACGTGGTGGGCAAGCCGCTCGTCGTATGGCTTTCGCTGGACAAGGACCGCAGCTGGCTGGACGGCAAGATACGCTGGAGCCGCCTGTTCAAGTGGGTAGGCTAAGCTGAACGGAGAACAGACCCCATGAAGAAGGCGGGAAGAATCATACTGACTGTAGCAGGAGTGGCGCTCATCGTGGTGCTGCTCCGCTCGTGTGTGGCTACCTCCTACCTGATTCCTTCGGCCGGCATGGAGAACTCGCTCTACCAGGGCGAACGCATCCTGGTGAACAAGTGGAGCTACGGGCTGCGCCTGCCCTTCATGCGCCTGTGGGGCTACCACCGCTGGGGAGATTGCGACGTCGGCAAGGAAGACATCCTCGTCTTCAACAACCCTGCCAACCGTCAGGCAGACATCAGCCGGCGTGAAGTCTTCATCAGCCGCTGCATCGGCCTGCCGGGCGACACGCTGCTGGTCGATTCCTTCTTCACCGCCCTGCTCTGCGAGCAGTATGCTCCCGACCAGAAGTTTGTCTACGCCTATCCCAAGAACAAGGAACGCCAGCTGGACACGCTGCTTGCCACACTCTCCATCCGCCACGCCGAGCGGATGGGCGAAGACTCGCTCCACTACCTGCGCAGCTTCAGCCGTTACGAATACTATCTGCTGGAACAGGCTCTCTACGGGCACTGCTGGATACAACCGGCCGCTCGCCCCGACTCCCTGCAGGAAGCCCGCGCCCTCATCGTGCCGAAGAAAGACCGTGCCGTGCGCGTCTATCCGTGGAACCGCGTACTGCTGTGCAACACGCTGGTGCTGCACGAACACCGCAACGCCGAGATACAGAACGACACCCTCTACGTGGACGGCCGCCCCGTGCAGCACTGCGTCTTCACGAAGGACTACTACTGGGTGGCCTCGAACAACGCGGCCAACGTGTCGGACTCGCGCCTCTTCGGCTTCGTGCCCGAGGACCACATCATCGGACGGGCTTCCGTCATCTGGTTCTCGCGCGACAAGGAAAGCGGCATGCGTTGGGAAAGGATAGGCAAAGCCGTGCGATAAAAACAAGAAAACAATGGAAAAGGAAACGATATACCTCTCTTCGGCCTATCTGGCCCCGGTGGAATACTACACCAAACTGCTGGCCTACAACCGCGTCTATGTGGAAGACTGCGACCACTACCTGAAACAGACCTACCGCAACCGCTGCACCATTGCCGCGCCGGACGGTCCGTTGGCACTCTCGGTGCCTATCATCAAGCCCGACACGCTGAAGTGCCCCATGAAGGACATCCGCATCTCCGACCACGGCAACTGGCGCCACCTGCACTGGAATGCTCTGGAATCGGCCTACAACCATACCCCTTTCTTCGAATACTACAAGGACGACTTCCGCCCCTTCTACGAACAGAAGTACGAGTTCCTGGCCGACCTCAACGAAGCCCTGTGCCGCCTGGTCTGCCAGCTCATCGGACTGGAGCCACAGATGGAGCGTACCACGGACTACAAGACTGACTTCGCTCCCGGCGAAGACGACTTCCGCGAACGCATCCACCCCAAGAAGGATTTCCGCACGAAGGACCCCGACTTCTGTCCGCAACCCTATTACCAGGTATTCCAGGAGCGGCTAGGCTTCCTGCCCAACCTGAGCATCGTGGACCTGCTGTTCAACATGGGCCCCGAAAGCCTGCTGGTATTGCAGGCCAGCCATCGAAGAGAAAACGTACATTCATTCATTTAAACAATATATTTATCATGAAGAACTTATTTGACATCAGAGACAGAGTAGTAGTCATCACCGGAGGAACCGGCGTATTGGGTAAAGCCATTGCAGCCCACCTGGCCGAAGAAGGCGCTAAAGTGGTTATCCTTGGCCGCAAAGCTGAGGTAGGCAATGCCATCGTGGCAGACATCAAGGCAAAGGGCGGAGAAGCCATGTTCCTGACTACCGACGTGATGGACCGCAGCAAACTGGAGCAAAATCTGGCTGACATCCTGAAGACTTACGGACGTGTAGATGCCCTGCTGAATGCAGCCGGAGGCAATATGCCGGGAGCCACTATCGGCCCGGACGGCACGTTCTTCGACCTGAAGATTGAAGAGTTCCAACGCGTACTCGAACTAAACCTGACCGGCACCGTATTGCCTACGCAAGTTTTCCTGAAACCGATGGTAGAACAGAAGAAGGGCGTCATCGTCAACTTCTCCAGCATGGCTGCCTTCCGCCCCATGACCCGCGTAGCAGGCTATGCCGCCGCCAAGGCCGGCATCTCCAACTACACCGCCTTCATGGCTACCGAAGTAGCCAAGAAGTTCGGCGAGGGTATCCGTGTGAACGCCATTGCCCCCGGCTTCTTCCTGACCGAACAGAACCGCACCCTGCTGACCAACCCCGACGGTTCGTGGACGCAGCGCGGACAGGACGTCATCCGCCAGACTCCCTTCGGCCGCATGGGACGCCCCGAAGAACTGTGCGGCACCATCCAATACCTCATCAGCGACGCTTCGAGCTTCGTGACGGGTACCGTGGCCGTGGTAGACGGCGGATTCAATGTATTTGCCATGTAATCCTCAAAAAAACAATACCGATATGATACTTTGCGAACAAACCTGGCGCTGGTACGGGCCGAACGACCCTGTCAGCCTCTGGGACATCAAGCAAGCCGGAGCTACCGGCATCGTCAACGCCCTGCACCACATCCCCAACGGCGAGGTGTGGACGGTAGAAGAGATTATGAAACGCAAGCAGATGATCGAGGAAGTAGGCCTCACGTGGTCTGTGGTCGAGAGCGTGCCCGTACATGAGCACATCAAGACGCAGACGGGCGACTTTCAACGCTACATCGACAACTACAAGGAAAGCCTGCGCAACCTGGCCCAATGCGGCATCTACATCGTCACCTACAACTTCATGCCCGTGCTCGACTGGACGCGCACCGACCTGGCCTACGAACTGCCCGACGGCAGCCGCGCCCTGCGCTTCGAGCGTGCCGCCTTCATTGCCTTCGACCTCTTCCTGCTGAAACGCCCCGGCGCCGAAGCCGACTATACCGACGAAGAGAAGGCCAAGGCACGCGCCCGCTTCGAGCAGATGACCGACGAAGACAAGCAAAAACTCATCCGCAACATGATAGCCGGCCTGCCCGGCTCGGAAGAAAGCTTCACGCTGGAGCAGTTCCAGCACGAACTGGACCGCTACAAGGATATCACGCCCGAACGCCTGCGCCAGAACCTCATCTACTTCCTGAGCGAAATCTGCCCCGTGGCTGATGAAGTGGGCGTGAAGCTCGTCATCCATCCCGACGACCCGCCCATGTCCATCCTGGGCCTGCCACGCATCATGAGCTGTGCCGAAGACTTCCAGGCACTCATCGACGCCGTGCCCAACCCCAGCAACGGCCTCTGCCTCTGCACCGGCTCGCTCGGCGTCAGCAGCGCCAACGACTGCGCCGCCATGATGACCCGCTTCGGTGACCGCATCAACTTCGTGCACCTGCGCTCCACGCAGCGCGACGCTGAAGGAAACTTCCACGAGGCGAACCACCTGGAGGGCGACGTCGACATGTACGGCGTGATGAAGGCCTTCCTCGAACTGCAGCAGCGCCGCGGCGTCTCCATCCCCATGCGTCCCGACCACGGACACCAGATGGTGGACGACCTGCGCAAGAAGACTAACCCCGGCTACTCGTGCATCGGCCGCCTGCGCGGACTGGCCGAACTGCGCGGACTGGAAATGGGAATTGCGAAATCGATTTACTAATTGGTAGCTAGCGGTGAGCATATTGTCTGTGCTCACCGCTAACCGTTTACCCCTAACCACAAACTCCATGCTCAAACTCCAAACTCCCAACGGCGACACCCGCATCCTGCTCCACTCGTGCTGCGCCCCCTGCTCGTCGGCCATCATCGAGTGCATGCTGGCCAACGGACTGCGCCCCACCGTGTTCTACTGCAACCCCAACATCTACCCGCAGGCAGAGTACGAAACGCGCAAGAACGAAGCCATCCGCTTCGTCACCGCCCAAGGCCTCGATTTCGTCGACGCCGACTACGACTATGCCCACTGGAAAGCCCAGATGACGGGACTGGAGGACGAGCCCGAACGCGGCCCGCGCTGCCTGCGCTGCTTCACCCTGCGCCTGACGGAGACCGCCCGCTATGCCTCGGAACACGGTTTCACGCTGTTCACCACCACCCTCGCCTCGTCGCGCTGGAAGAGTCTGGAGCAAATCAACGAGGCCGGACGACGTGCCGCCGCCCGCTACCCCGGCACCCTGTTCTGGGAGCAGAACTGGCGGAAAGGCGGACTACAGGAGCGGCGCAACCAGCTGCTCCGCGAATATGCGTTCTACAACCAACAGTACTGCGGCTGCGAATTCAGCATGAGGCGCCTCAACAAGCCGAAAGAAGGCTGACGGCCCCGCATCGGAATTCCGTCCTGCACGTTGCAGGAAGCTTTCCAGCCTCGCGATTTCGTCCTGCACGCTGCAGGAAGCTTTCGCGCTTCGCGATTTCGTCCTGCACGCTGCAGGAAGCTTTCCAGCTTCGGGATTTCGTCCTGCACGCTGCAGGAAGCTTTCCAGCTTCGGGATTCCGTCCTGCACGCTGCAGGAAGCTTTCGCATTTCGCGATTCCGTCCTGCACGCTGCAGGAAGCTTTCGCATTTCGCGATTCCGTCCTGCAC
>CAYQOV010000010.1:58963-63622 GCA_964419245.1 uncultured Bacteroides sp.
GTTGCGGCAAGCTTTCGCAAGCCGCGAAAACGCCGCCCATCATTTATAAATCAATACGGAAAGATAGTCTTCGGCCAGCATCTCGCCCGCCACGGCCAGCAGCTCGTCCGCCGTAAGCTCGGCGACGCGGCGGCAGACGGCCTCCTGCGACTCGTAGCGGTTGTAGTGGAGGAAAGTCTTCGCCATGCCCAGGGCGTTGTTCTCGTTGTTGTCCGACGCCACGCCTATCTGGCCTATCAGCTGCTTCTGGGCGGCGGCCAGCTGCGAGGCGGTCAGGCGGCGGTCGCGCAGGCGCTTCAGCTCCTTGTGCACCAAGTGGAGGCAGAGGTCCACGTCGGCGGGGTCGCAGCCGAAGTAGATGCAGAACGTGCCCGTGTCGGTGTAGGCCGTCAGGTTCGACTCCACGTTGTAGACCAGCCCGCGGCGCTCGCGCAGCGAGACGTTCAGGCGACTGTTCATGCCCGGCCCGCCCAGCAGGTTGTTCAGCAGGTAGAGAGCCGTGCGACGGTGGTCGTAGGCGTTGTAGCCGCGGGCGCCCAGCATGACGTGCGCCTGGTTCGTACCCTTGTCCAGCACGAGGCGATCGGGCACGTAGAGCGGCAGGGGCGTACGACGGTCCGTAAGGGCGTCGCCCGTCCCACCACCGGGCAAGTCGCCTACCAGCTTCTCGGCCAGGCGCACCACACGACGGAAATCCACGTCGCCCAGGACGAAGAACACCATATTTTCCGGCCGGTAGTAGCGGCGGGTGAAGGCGGCGGCATCCTCCGTGCGGAACGTGCGCAGCCGTTCGGGCCGTCCCAGGATGTTGCGTCCCAGCGGATGGCCGCGGAAGATGAGGTCCTCGAAATCGTCGAATATCAGTTCGGCCGGATTGTCCTCGTACGACTGTATCTCGTCGATGATGACCTCGGTCTCCTTCTCGATTTCGCGCTGCGGAAAGGTGGAGTGGAACACGATGTCGGCCAGCAGCTCGAAGGCGCGGGCGAAATGCTCCACCAAGAAGGCCGAATAGACCACCGTCTCCTCCTTGTTGGTATAGGCGTTCAAGTCGCCGCCCACGTTCTCCATGCGGTTCAGGATGTGCCACGCCCGGCGCTTCTGCGTTCCCTTGAAGATGAGGTGCTCCACAAAGTGGGCCATGCCCTGCTCCTCTTCGCCTTCGTCGCGCGTGCCGGCATCGACGGCAAATCCACAATAAGCCACCCGCGAGCGCAGGGGCTCGTGGATGATGCGCAGGCCGTTGGCCAGCGTATGCACGTGATACTCCGGTTCCCCGGTTTCAAACTTCTTCATCGGTCGGTTTTCTTACATTTTGCGCCTGCAAAAATACAACAAAACCTATTGCGTTTTATGGAAAATTGCGGATATTTGCACCCGGCAAAAGCGGGAAGACGCGCCCCGGCCGCCTCCCCGCGAGCGTAAAAACATCATTCACTATGCGAAAAGTAATCGGCATCGGAGAAACCATTCTCGACATTCTCTTCCGCAACGGGCAGCCCACCGCGGCCGTACCCGGCGGTTCGGTCTTCAACGGTCTCGTGTCACTGAGTCGTGCGGGTGTCCCCATCCGCTTCATCAGCGAGACGGGCAACGACCAGGTAGGCAACATCATCCTCCAGTTCATGCGCGACAACGGCATGCCCACGGAACACGTCAACGTCTTCCCCGACGGCAAGTCGCCCGTGTCGCTCGCCTTCCTCAACGAACGGAACGACGCCGCATACCTCTTTTATAAAGACTATCCCCGCCAGCGACTCGACGTGGTGTGGCCCGAAGTAAACGAAGACGACATCGTCATCCTCGGTTCTTATTACGCCCTGAACCCCGTGCTACGCGACAAAATCGTGGAACTGCTGGACACAGCGCGCGCCAAGAAAGCCATCGTCTACTACGACCCCAACTTCCGCTCCACGTACAAGGAAGAAGCTATCAAGCTGGCGCCCACCATCATCGAAAATCTGGAATACGCCGACATCGTCCGAGGATCAGTAGACGACTTCTTTTACATGTACAACCTGCAAGACGTGGACAAGATTTACAAGGACAAAATCAAGTTCTACTGCCGCAACTTCATCTGCACCGCCGGACACAAAGACATCGCCCTGCGCACGGCCCGCTTCAGCAAGGATTACCCTATTCCGACAGTAGAAACCGTCAGCACCGTCGGCGCAGGCGACAACTTCAACGCCGGTATCATCTACGGCCTGTTGAAGCTGGATATCCGCTACGACGACCTGAACGACCTGGACGAAGCGCGCTGGAACCGCGTGATGGACTACGGCATCGCCTTCGCCACGGAGTCGTGCCGCAGCCTGAACAACAGCATCTCCCCGGAATTTGCAGAAAAATTAAAGATAGAAAAAGAAGCATAAAAGGGCCACCCGTCCAATACGCCTTGAACGCAATTTTCCTATATTTGTGATAACCGGCTTTCCGGGGACGGCATCCGTCCCGCATGGAAGCCGGATTTCTGTCCATCCAAAAGAAAAGTCGCAAGTATGTATAGAAATTTGTATTGCCTGTTAGTGTTAGCTGCCCTGCTCCCGTCGTGCAGCAAAACCAGCCCACGCATCTCCGTCGTGTGCGAAGAAAACAACGTAGGGAACAGCATCGTGAAATGGGAAACCATCCCCGAAATCCCCGGCGAAGTCAAAGTCTATGCATCTGAAAGCCCGGAACACACGGGCACGGAACATCTCGTAGCCAGCGCACCCATCTCCGACCAGCACCTGACCATCATCACCACCGACCCCATGCGCCGGTATTATTACCGGATGGTTTTCGCCGAGAAATACAAGGTAGACATGGCTACACGCAACATCAACATCCCGGGCATACAGAATTTCCGCGACCTCGGAGGCTATCCCTCCTACCCGCATCATAAATTCGTCCGCTGGGGAATGCTCTACCGTTCCGGTGAAATCAACAGGCTACGCAAAGGTTCACTGAAGAAACTGAAAAACCTGGGAATACGAACTATCATCGACCTCCGTTCGCCCGAAGAGAAAATTGAACTCAGTAAAAGTCTGGAGAAAAACTTCAGCGTAGTATCTATCCCCATCGCTACTGGAAACATGGAACAAATCATTAACGGCGTGCAAGACCGAAGCATCCGTAGTGATACAGTTTACCGCATCGTGGAACGCATGAACCGGGAATTGATTACCAAATACGCGGCACAATACCGCAAAGTATTTGACCTCCTGCTCAATGAGGACAACTACCCCGTCGTCATCCACTGTTCCTCTGGTAAAGGCCGCACAGGTATTGTCTCAGCGCTCATTTTAGCCTGCCTCGACGTCAATGAAGACAAAATTATGGAAGACTACCGCCTGAGTAACGATTACTTCAACATTCCTCGGGCCACCCGTTATGCCTACAACTTGCCCATTCGCTCGCAGGAAGCCATCACCACGCTCTTCTCCGCCCGCGAAGACTTCCTGAACGCAGCCAAGGAGGAAGCCGAACGCCAGTATGGCGACATCAAAACCTACCTGCGCGAAGGCATCGGCCTCAGCAAGCAGGAAATGAAACATCTGCGGAATATCCTGCTGACAAAGCAGCCGTAAGACAATCCGAAAACGAGGTTTTCGTTTTGTACTTCACTCGGTTTGCACTATCTTTGTCCCCGAAACATAAAGAGATACAAAGATTTAATGAAGACATTTGAAGAGCTTGGTGTGTCGCCGGAGATACGCCGCGCCATCGAAGAGATGGGATATGCGTATCCCATGCCGGTACAAGAAGAAGTAATCCCCTACCTCTTGGGAGAAAACAATGACGTGGTGGCTCTGGCACAGACAGGCACCGGAAAGACAGCGGCCTTCGGACTGCCGCTGATACAGAAAATCGACGTCAGCAAACAATATCCACAATCACTGATCCTCTGCCCCACGCGTGAGCTCTGTCTCCAGATTGCGGGCGACCTGAACGACTACAGCAAGTACATCGACGGCCTACGCGTGCTGCCCGTCTACGGTGGCTCGTCCATCGAAAGCCAAATCAAGGCCCTGAAACGCGGCGTACACATCATTGTGGCCACCCCCGGCCGTCTGCTCGACCTCATGGAACGCAAGACCGTCTCCTTAACCACCATCCAGAACGTGGTGATGGACGAGGCCGACGAAATGCTCAACATGGGCTTCACCGACAGCATCAACGCCATCCTGACCGACGTGCCCGAAGAACGCAACACTCTGCTCTTCTCGGCCACCATGAGTCCCGAAATAGCCCGCATATCGAAGAACTATCTGCACAACGCCAAGGAAATCACCATCGGACGCAAGAACGAGGGAACGGCCAACGTAAAGCACATCGTCTACGTGGTCCATGCCAAGGACAAGTACGAGACGCTGAAACGCATCGTCGACTATTATCCGCAGATATACGGCATCATCTTCTGCCGCACCCGCAAGGAGACGCAGGAGATAGCCGACAAGCTGATGCAGGAAGGTTACAACGCTGACTCGCTACACGGTGAACTGTCGCAGGCGCAGCGCGACGCCGTGATGCAGAAGTTCCGCATCCGCAACCTGCAGCTGCTCGTGGCCACCGACGTGGCCGCCCGCGGACTGGACGTGGACGACCTGACACACGTCATCAACTACGGCCTGCCCGACGATACCGAAAGCTACACCCACCGTAGCGGACGTACCG
>CAYQOV010000011.1:0-62903 GCA_964419245.1 uncultured Bacteroides sp.
ATACCCAGTCTTCTTCGTCATCCTCATAGACGCGGCACTGCTGGCCGATGGCGAACGGGCGGGGTTCTTCGCTGTCCTCCGGGGTATAGCTCAGCGTGTCCTCGGTTGGGGTAGCTTCCAAAGTCGGGGTTTCGGCGTACTTTCCGGACAGGGAGGCGGCGATGCCGGTCACTTGCTCCACCACGCCTTCGAGGGTGCCGAGGGTTTTGTAGAATTCTTCTTCCGTTCCTTCGTAACCGCCCATTTGTGCGGCTTGCCAGGCGGACAGACCGTAGGCAGGCAGGTCGCCGTAACAGTGCAGCCCGTCGGACAGCTTGGTAATTATCTTGCCGTCCGTCCTGCGCTCGAACAGCCACACGTTTTCGGGTATGATAGTCTTGTCTGCGGCCCAATCGGCCGTCGATTTAACGATTTGTTGGTACACGTATGCACCGGTGGTTGATGTTTCGCTCATGATAAATATCCCTCCTTAATAATTATGGTTGCTTTTGAAAAATCGGTTTGTCCGGTCAGGTAGACCGCGCCGCCGTAGCTGCCCCCGCCTCCGGCCCCCTCGCCGGTGCGTTTCCAGACAGCCGCGCCTTCGGTGTTGTCGTGGCACTTCCAAAAGGTCTTGTTGCCGTATTCGTCCACCGTCCACACCTCCACACCGATGCCGTAGCCATCGTCGTCCACGGTCGGAACATGGTCGAGGTAGGAAGGCATCTTTTTCTCCAGTGCGTCGATGCGACTTACGGCGGCGGTGTCCGCTTGATTGAGCAGGACAATGGCCTCGCCCAGGCTCTTGTCGGTATTCTTCAGTTCAGTCAGTTTATTTACGATATCCTTCAGCCACTTGGCCTGCAGCCTGTCAAAGAAAGTGTCCGCCCCCCCCTTCGGTGATTTCTATGTAACCGCCGGATTCGGGTCGTGTCTGCACAGCCTTTGCGTAGCACCTGACAGCGATATCGCGCACCACGTCGTCGGCGTACTCGCGCTGGAAATGTTCTTCTGCCTTCACCAGATACACGGGAAAGACTTCCACCGTATCGACGGCGGCCAGCGGCAGCACCATGCCGTCAATGCTGGCCAGCCCGGCGGTGATGCCGCCGTTCGATACCTGGCAGCCGCAGATGATGCAGTCGCCATACTGGGAAAAGAATTCGTCCGCCACGGAGAGCCCTTCGCTCTGTAGTTCAAGCAGGTCGTTGCCGGACCACTTGCGGACACCTGGGTATTGAACATGTCGTTTCATTGTTTCGTTACTATTTTATAGGTTCGATCTGCAATCTTGTATCGTTCTATCTCGGCACATACCAGGTTCAGGTCCACACCCTGCGGCACATAGACAATGAAGTCCACGTCGTCGAAACTGTGTCCGCCCTCACCCTCCAATGCTATATCCTGCATAGGCTCGAAAAGAACCCAGTGCGCCGGCTCCGTGTTCAGCCCGATATCCAAGAACTGGTCATCGTAGCTCTTTATCAGGATACCTCCCCCGAAAGTCTTGTTCAGGTGGCCTTGCAGGGATTTGTGCTGGCTTGTCACGTGCACCTTGTAGCGATAATAGTCACGCCACGCGGCGAAGGACGCCCAAAGTCCGTCCAGATCTGCCAGGGCATGGAGCCAGGTGAGCCGGACGGGTTGCCTACGGTGAGGGGCGACATACTGCCGGATAAGCTCTTTGATGTCCAGGATGATGTTCATGCTAAATGTCGTTAATGGAGATCATCTCCAGTTTGCTGTCTTCGGTATAATTGAAGTAACCGGCGTGGAGGGTGGCCATCGTGTCGATGGCAATGAAGTCATCGTCCTCCGTACCTTTACGCGAGAGGGAAACCAATTTGGCGGTGACCACGCCGGAAACGGCCGTAACCGCTTCCAGCAGCTTGTGCGAATATATGACGCCACCGAACTTCTGCGAGGTCTTGAACTCCTCCAGTGAGACAAGGACGGCGTCCTGCACCGTGGCCACGGGGTTGGCCGGGTTGTAATAGACCTTGATGTCGTAGCGCACTTCGTCAGCATCGGTCGAGATGACCTGCGACTTGGTGCCCGCGAACTTGATGGCGTCCACGTAGTTCTTAAAGTTGAGCAGCTGGTTGCTGGTCAGCGGGACAACCTTCCCGTCCCCGTCCTGGGTGGCGACACGGAAGAAAATGGTGTTGTCCTCCGCCACGTTCACCGACGCAATTTTAACCACCCGGGCGGTTTCATCCGCCTTCTCGTACTCCAGCAGGCCGGTGGCCTCGTTGAACACCAGCTCATGGCCCATTTGGAATTCATAACACTTGTCGTTGTACCAGGTAACGGTTCCCGCGACCTCTTTTTCCGCGTCGGCGTCCATCTCCGCCTTGAACGTGTCCAGCACGATTTCAAAGAGGTAGATACAATATGCCACGGCGTGTACCCACAGCCGCCACTCCGCAGCGGCCGATGTGGAGAGGCTGAAATTCGCCTGCAGCCTTTCCGTGATGCTGGTTTCTATCTGACTGATTGTTCTTGCCATTGCTTTTCCATATAAGTGGTTATGTCTGTTTCTATCTTTTTGACTATCGTTTTCTTCATCAGGCGGCTTTCTTCGTCGATATTGACGGAAAGCCCCGTTTTCAGTTTGATGTCCGGGTAGAAGGGACCCAGTTCGCGCCCGGCCGATACCACGGCGGACGGTTCGTTGCGCAGGCCGGGATTGTTCGACACAATTTCACCGATTGCTTCCGCGGTGCCATAGTGCTGCAGGGCGATGTCCAGCAGGAGTTGTTCGTCTTTTACCTCAATCGTTTTCATAGCTTGCCTCCACGTTCAGGTCGTTGGTCGCTTGGTCGAATGACACTTTTTTCACTTTCATGCCGTCGGACGTGAATTCCTTGCGGGTGGCGCGCAGCAGGGCTTCTGGATCGTTGTCCTGCAGGTAGTCCACTGCGCCGATGCCCGCCTCCGGTTTCTGCCGGATGTGCCCTTTGCCGGAAAGGAGCAGGTCACGCTGGTGTTGGCGGGTGCTTTCCGCTTCGAGCAGGTCGCCCGTGGTCAAGTCAAGGTCGCCGTCCGTCTTTTGTTTATAATCTTTCATCGTAGCCTCCTTTCTTAGTTTAAGATATGGTATAGGTGAACATGCCGGTCACAGGCCCCATCGGTGAGGTCAGTCCGGTGCTGTAGGTTATCTGCATGCTCTTGATGGCGTTGATGACGGCGTCCGCAATCTTGTCAGCCACTTTGTCAACGGCTCCCTCGCGGTCTTCGTCCTGCTGGTCGATGACCTGCAGGAAGGCCGCTTTCACTTCGTCCTTGATGGTTGCTTTTACTAATGGCATATTTATCCCTCCAGGTAATTAGGTAAATCCGCTTTTATCTTCTGGAACGTGGCAGTGTTGATCGGCACGCCAGACGGCCCGACGGCGGTCGGGACGGTCAGGGCACAGATTCCGTCCAGCAGCTGTTCCAGCGTTTTCCTCAGTCCGGAGCCTCCCTTGACCAGGGTCAGACCTCCGGTGGTTATCTTGATGGTTGCCTGGTCAGATACCATCGTCAGGGCTTCCGCCTCATGAATGACTTTGGTTTTTCCGTTGGCCGTTTCCAGCTTCTCCGCATCGACATGCACGGTAATGTTGTCTCCCTTCCTGATGTCGATGTTTTCCAGGTCAATTTTTACTTCCAAGTCATTGTCCGTGAACACCAGCTTGTCGATTTCGGTAAACTGACACACGAACAGTTCATTGCTCTTGCCGATGCGGCATACCAGGACCGTGCTCTGCAACTTCGGGATGAATGCGAAGCCTTGAAGCTCCGCATTCACCAGACCGCGCAGCCGGACGTCGTAGTAATCCACCTGGTCATCTCGCCGGATAGTACAGGAGAGCTCCTCCTCGTTTACCTCGGTGACGACACCCGGAAACACCGTGTCCACGTCGCCGGCGATGCAGTCGCGGAGTTTCCTCCGCAATTCTTCCATTTCCTTGCTCATGCCTTGATGCCTATTTCCACGGTGCGGCGGCCTCCTCCGGTACCGAAAACTGTTTCCACCGATTCGATGAAGTAGTCACCGCTCCGCTCGTTATACACTTTGTCCTCGATGCCGGCCACCATGCCCGGAAGGGCATAGGGCAGCAGGAAGGTCGTTATCTTTCCCCGGTAGCCGTCGAAACTGTACCGCTTCAACTCTTCGTTGGCGAGAGTCTTCAGTTCCCCGGCGTCCTTGACGTCGTAGTAGTAGAGGGTGCGCACCTCGCCACCGTCCTCACCCAGTTCGCCCTCCGCCTTGGTGCCGTCTTTGCAGTAGCAGACAGCTTTTACCTTCAGCTTCACGTCTGAAGCAAGCTGGTATTTCAGTTCGTCGTCGCTGACCACATTCTCACGGAGGACGTATTTCACCCTTTCCCCCTTCACGTCGTTGGCCTTGCCTACGTTCAGCTTCCCGTCGATGTCAAAGTACGCTACCAGGCCGTATTCCTTTTTTAAAAGACCGAGCACCCAGCTTCCGGGTTTGTTGTTCACCACAAAATTCTTTAATGTCAGGTTCGCCACTTCGCCCAGTTCGATACCAGTTAGAATGGTGTTCAAACATGATTTTAACGAAGTTTCCTTCTGGCTGAACACGCAGTTCAGGAAGCGCAGCCGGTAGTATTCGTCCTCGCATTCAATTTCCAGCGGCACTTTGTAGTTCAGCCGTTTCACATAGCCGACAAATTCAGTGTTCAGGGTACCGTTGTAGCCCAGCTTGATTTCCACGGGGTCGCCCGCCTTGACGGCCTGGGCGGTCTCGATGTGGGTAGGCGGCTCCCCGGCGTGTTTCAGCACGGCGGTAACGGGCACCTGGATGACGGCAGTCGCGGCCAGGTCATAGATGCTGCGCTTGATCTTCACGTCATGCACGGACTTGAAGGACACCGAACCGATTTTTATTTCACAACACAGGGCAAACATCGTCATTCCTCCAATATCAGTTCGAAACTCCGGTCGGTGACCAGCTCCATAGTAAATGCCTGGGCGGTCTCGCAGCCACGCATCTCCGCGAAATCGATGCTCTTGATGACCACCTTGTCCTCCTCGTCCAGGAAGATGTCGGTCAGGGCGCATTTGAGGGTCACCGACTCGTTGATGTCGTACAGTTCTTTCAGCGCGTTGATCTGCTGGTCGGGGAAATCCACGTCCAGGCAAACGCCCGCGATGTTGATTTCGTAATCGTCCACGGATATCAGTTCCTTGACCGTCCCTTTTCGACCAACCATAGGGGTTTCGACAATGGTTTTCTTTCCACGGATGGAAATCACGGTGTTCGGCAGCTCTACGCCGCCCAGTTCCACAGGCATGAAGTACCATCGTCCCTGCGCATCCCGCTTCCGGAGCGTGGAGCCGAAGTCGGAACTGGTCTTTTCCGAAGCCGGTTCGCCGGAATAGGCGTAATCGTCCGCTCCGTATTTGCCCGGTACGCGGGACAGGAATCCGCCCGGATAAGGTACGCCTTTGTAACCGATAAAGTTCAGCAGCAGCTCGCCCAGGTTGAATGTGCTGACACGCTTGGCGGTCTGCCCTACTTCCTTGAATGTGTATTTCGATGCCATGTTATCCTTCTCCCAGTTCGTTTAAGATGTTCATGATTTCCCGTCGGATGGCGTCGCCCCCTTTCCGGTCTGTGTTGGCCACATGAATGACCACCTCATCGCAGACCTTGCTGACCTGCACCGTCCGACCGCTGTTGTTATATGTACGGCTGCTGTCCGAGGTGAACATGTTGTTCGTTTCCCGGATATTTTCCACGTTGTAGGCATCGGAAATGCTGGGCGCAGGTATCTCCGGAACTTCCGGCGTGGGTACCGCGATGTCGGGTACCGTCACTGGTGGACTGGCCACGTTCATCAAGGGGGCGGCTGCCTCCGGGACATCCATTGCGGGCGTGACAAATTCCGGGGTAGAGACCTCCGTATTTTGGATGTTCAGATTCAGCGGGCGTTCGTTATTGGCGCTCGCATCAGCAGGAGCCAATGAGATAACCACCGGCAACGCCACTGCCGCCGCGATTTTGCGGACGTTCAGCATGATGTCGGCCAGATAGTTTGTTTCGCCGCCTTCGTATGCCTGTGTGGCATCATCGGCTTTCGGAAGTTGTGCGACTGCCGGCTTCGTTCCTCCGGTTTCCGGGATGCCTTGCCCGACGTCTTGGGATATTTGGGCAGCGGGCAGGGTTACCGGCTCCAATTTCCGGGTGATGGCCGTATAGTCCGAGGTCTCGTTCAGATCCTGGACAACCGGCCCGTCATCCAGCCGGAGCACGCCGGGTCGAGCACCGGCACCGGCCACCTGGGGACTTCCGCTGCTGCCGGACTTATCTATCAACGCGCCAAAGTCGGGCATGTTTGTTGCCGGTGTTGTAAGGGCTTCCGGTACCTCGGGCATCAGTTGGTTGGCCGCGTCCGCGTCCTTTTCAGCCTGCGAGGCTGCCCAACTGTCACTGCCTGCCTGCTTGCCCCGCTCCCAGGCTTCGGCATAGTTGCCGTTGCGCACGGTGTTGGTGATGACGGATGCCGGATTGGCTCCCAGCACGCCTTCCCCAATATCCTTGAAACCGTCCTTGGCCAAGGTGGCGGCTTCCTTGAAGTTCCCCTTCAAAAGGCTGACAATGGCCGAACAAACACCCCCGATGCCGGACAACACCTGCTTGAACGGCTTCACGATGCTTTCAAGCAGGGTTTTCCCGAATTCTTTCACGACTTCCCACACGCCCAGGATGGTCCTCCTGAAACCCTCGAACTTCTGCCAACATACCGTCACCGCGGCAACCACCGCGCCAATGGCCAAAGCTATCCAGCCCAGAGGAGAGGCGTAGAACGCTGCGTTCAGCGCCCATTGCGCCACGGTCAGCCCGGAAGTGGCTGCAGTCTGGGCGATGTCTGCCAGCTTCTTGATACCGGCCAGGACAACCGCCCTTTGTGTCCAGGCATAGTTAAGCGCCATGGCGGCAGTCAGGATACCGACCGTCGTGGTCAACCCCACGATGACGGGATTCCCCTCCTGCAGGAGCGTGAACCAGCCGCCAAAGAAGCCGACCACCACGTCAAGCACGGCGGACACGCCGGAAAGGACGGTGCCGCAAACGGTCAATCCCGTACTGATGGCGGGCAGCATCAGTTCACCCACTTCGGTGCCGATGTTCTTGAACTGGTTCCACACTTCGGTGGCCTGTTGCATAGAGTTGCGGGAAAAGGCCAGAGCCGCATCAGTCTCTCCGGTGGCACTCACCACGTCATGCATGGATTCCTCCAGTTTTCCAATGTCCGAGGTGAGAACGGCAAATGCGCTCTTGGCTTCCTTGTCCACCAAACCGAACTGCTCAAGCATGGAGGACTTCTGTTCGTCGGTCATTCCGCCGAGCACCTTTTCCAAATCGGAAAATATATCAACGATTCCCCGTATCTTACCAGTGTCGTCGAAAATGTCTACGCCCGCTTCCGAGAGTTTTTTGCGCACATTCACACGGCCCATGACGGAGAAGGCATTCTCCATCAGTGTGGCGGCACGCTCGGCGCTCTGTCCTTTACCGGTCATATAGGCGAAGGTGCCGGCCACTTCCTTGTAGGCGATGCCCAGGCTGTCGGCACCAGCTATCAGGTTAGGCATGTAGCGGGCAAAGTCTGCAAACTCACCTGCGCCCACACGTTTGGCAGCAAAGAAGGTGTCGAGCACTTCCGCTGCCGTCGTGTTTTCCTTGCCCACGATGGAAAGGGTCTGCGCCAAGGCGGCGGAAACGATGTCCAGGTCGGTAAATCCGGCCTTGCTGCCTTTTAGGGCCGCATCCAGGATTTGGAGGGACAGGTCCACGTCATTCACCTGTGAGTTGATTTGCTCAAAGCCCACAGGAACCACCTGGATATCAGCTTTGTTGTCGGAGGCAATCTGTTTCAGCCGTTTCTTCAGGTCGTCAAGACCGGCCTCGTCCAACTGGGCGGTGATGTTTACCTGGGCCATCGCTTCGTCGAAATTCATGCCCGCAGCACCGGCCGCTCCTACAGCGGTTATACCGGTAACGAGCGGGTTCTTCAACAGGCTCGCACCTGGTATCGCGTCGAAGGTTTCCGACGCCCACTTCTTAAATTTACCACCTCCGGCGGCTGTCTCCAGTTCGTTTAACTCGTTTGTAAGCCGGTTAATCTCGCGGTTGTATTCCTTGATGGCTGGAAGATTGTCTGCGGGTATCCATTCCTTCTCGGACTGGAGAGCATCGATGCGCATCTTCAGCGTCCCGATGGTCTTACCCGTATCCCGGCAAACAGAATCCACCGTTCGCACCTTTTCCTGCACGCCCAGTAAGGCGGCCTCCGTCTTGTCAGAAGTCGCCGTGATAGTTCCAAGCTTCGCACTGATCTGGTCGCGTAACGAGAAAATGTACTCTATCTTGTTTGCCATAACCTGCCTATACTGTTGATGAAATCGAATTTAACCCATTCAGCCATCGACACCTGTAATCCCCATTCCTCGTCGTTAAGGGTACAAGGGTCTATATGCAGCCAAGCCCGGATCAGGCTGTCCGCAAGGAACAGCCAGCCGGGCTTGTCCGCAAGATTTGTCCGGCTTATAATTTTTTTAACTCGGCCTCCTTAATCTCGACCAGTTCGCCTAACTTGGCAGACACACCCAGGAAAAGTGCATCGTCCGTCCTGATTTCCTCATCGCCTGCAAGCCAGCAGTTGTTTAGCAGGATTTCATTGTACTTCATCGGGTCGTTCTTGCCCACCACAGCGGCCGCACCGAGTGTCTTACGATCGGGACGTTTCAGGTAGGCCACCTTGTCACTCACGGTAACACAGAACACGTCCCCGTGTTTCTTCTTCCACACCTCGATCTGTTCGGGGGTGATGGTTTTTGTTGATTTTTCACTCATTTTCATACGTCGTAAAGTTATACTACATTGTATTCAACATCGCACGCGATGAAAGGCAGCGCATGTTCCGAATAAAGGTCTCCTTCCTTGATACTGTTCGGGGCCTCCGTAACGGATGCGTTGACCACCTTGTCAGTTTGTACGACACCGCTTTCTGAAATGTAGGAAACAATGATATCGAACTCCAAGTCGGTGATGTCATCATAGCCGGCCTGTTTGGCGGCAGCCTGCATAGCAATAAGTTCCGACTGCAGGACGGTTATGGTTCCCTCATATTCCTTCTTGCCCAGCTGGATGCCACGCGCTTTTTCCCCGGTAGCAAACAGGGCTTCTTTCGATCGCTTGGATTTGTATTCAATGCCACGGAGGCCAGCTACAGGTTTCCCAAGCAGCACGACATTCACGTCTATCCAAGCAAATTCTTTTGAGTTAAAACTTGCCATTATGCGTTAGTATTAAAAGGGTTTTCAAAAGATAAATCCACATTAATTTCTTTCAAGAGGGCGGTCGGAACAATTTTCGCTTGAATACTGAGCCTTCCGCTTGTAATCAGATCCTGCGCAGGATCAATGTAGGCAGTAAATCCGGAAATCTCGCCATCCATGTTCGTGTTGATGGAACGGACCAGCAACTGCTCGTAATATTTGCACATCGGTTGGGAAACTTGACCCGTCTCAGGATCTACGGATATGCTGTCCAATATTTCATCGATATAGGTCTTGTAACAGATGACCAGTGCCTTCTGGATGACGCGGGTCAGGCAAAGGCGGTGGTAATCATCCGTTGTGGCGACCGCGGTCGCGTCATCATTCAGGTAGTAACCGTTCTTTCCGATGTAGGTACGGTAGAAAATGTAGCCGGCATCATGCAGTGTGTTCCACAGGCTAAAGTCTTCTTCCGGGGTTTTGCCGTCGGTCAGGTAACCGGCCGCGGCGATACTCCCGTCACGGACGCGAGCAATGGAAATGTTGACGGCGCAAGTAGCCAAACGCCCTAACACTTGTCCTATTGCAGCCGAAAAGTATTTTCCGTTCCCCACCTTTCCGTCCGAGGCCATGACCAGCGACACGCTGTTCTGGCTGCCTTCGCGCGGTTGGTACAGGCTGGTTGTCTGTCCATTCCATCCCAAGGCTGGAAGAAGCACGACAAAGGGGGCAATTTGGGACAGATAGCTATCCGCCACTTGTTGCGCTGCCGTCACGGCGGTTACCACGTCCTGGTCGATGCCGCTGGTTACTGTGCCCTCGTATTCCGAACCGGGGTTGATATTGATACCCACCAGACGGATGCGTCCTGCAGCCGAATCAACCAGCGTCTTCAGGGGCGATCCAGCCGTTGCGGCACAGATTTCCGTCAGGGCATTTTCTTCATCTGTTACCAGCAGGTGCAGTTCGGCACCGTCGCCGGCTGTAGCGTAAAAGGCCGTCACCTCCTTGTAGGCGAGCGGGTTGTTCTCCTCGGTGATACCGAGCTTCTTCAGATCGGCCGTTGAAGATAGCACGTACACCTTCTCCAATGCCAGCGTCGTACTGACAGACGTTCCAGTCACAATCAGTCCGGCGATGCCGTCGTCCGAGAGAGTCACCGAGCCGATGTTTCCATTTCCTAAAGTTATGTTTACATTGGGTAATGCCATAATTGTTATTTTTTAATTCGTTTTCTAATCAGTATAATAACCAGCAGCAGGGCTGTCAACGCCGACAATACTTTTCCGGCACGTATCCAGGTTTCCTGCCACCAGGTGAGGCGGTTCACCTCCACCTTGACTTCCACAGGTTGCGGCACATAGATGATGGAATCCTTGCCGGGCAGATACAAAGTATCGGGGTTGGCCTTGGCCTTGTAATCCAGCCTGCCGTCTTTGAAAGACAGGTTGCTTTCCATGCTTTTCCCCTTCAATTCTTCCATTTGCCGCAGGATGACCTGTTTGTTAGAATCGCACTCGAACAGTGCGGTCAGCAGAGTGGAATCCGGGGAAATGTAAACCGGCACCAACCGTTCCTTCACTACCGGATCAGGAACCGGTAGGCTCACGGGCGCGAGGCTCGCTGTCTTCAAACCTCTGCAACTCAGTGCGCACAGGGCAGCGGTCAGCATGAGGACAGGTATTGACTTTCTCCACAGCCCGGCGCAACCGGGCCACTTCTCTACGAATCGCATTGATTTCTTTCTTTAACGGTTCGACCACCTGTTCCATCAGGATGGCCATCGCTTTCTTCACATTCTCCAGTTCGTCGCCGCGTGTATCCGTCCTTGACGCCTCTATCTCGGCGCGGAGTTGCTCTATCTCGGCCTTGTACTTGCCGTGCAGCAGCACTTTTTGTATCCACAAACTGACGGGGGCCGACACGACGCCGAACACCAGAGAGATTATTTCAGTCGCTTCCATCCTGATTTCACAAGCATTATTCATTCAACAAATCCCATCCGGCTTCAATGTCGGCACGGACGGCTGGTACGCCATTCTCTACCTCACTGATGGCAGCGGCCAAGGCGCACAGCGTACCCCGGTCGTCCACGTCGGGGCAGTAAGTAGCAGGAACCTGCAATTTCTTGCACACGGCGGCAATGTAGTTGCCAGTATGGTTCTCGGTAGATGGCGCCCACCGACTGATAAAGTCCTTGATGGACTGGCAGCCGTGTCGCCTGCGATAGTTCTGCAGGGTTCGAAGCAGTGCGCGGTAACCCCATCTCATTTCTGTGAACTGAAAGAACTCACGGTCTGACTGGACAGTGCTAAGACCCTTCCATTTATCTTTTGTAATCCGGATATTGCCCGGATTACAGTTACGAATACCTCGTGGCGTCATTTATCAGGCACTTTTATAATCCGACATGATGGCGCCCATTGCGTCTCTCTTCTTCGGAAGGACGATGAAGTAATGGCGGAAATTTACAAGGCTACGCTGGTTAAGCGGGTCTGTCTTTGCTTCCGAATAGTACATCTTCGTGCTGCCTGATGCCTTGAACACGCGCTTGGTGTAGAAAGCAACGGAAGCCTGGTATTCGTTGGTGCTGGCAGCGGTGCCAAAGGCCACCTTTGCCCCGGTATTCTTGTAAATAGGGTTGTCGCTATACTCGTACACTTCAAAGCCGTACAGGTTGGCGATCTTGCCGGTGGTATAGTTATAATACTGGTCCTTGAACTTTTGGTCGGTCAGGAGCAGGTCGTTCACGTGGTCGGAACAGAGCACGAGGCGACGGCCCTGAACGGGAACCTTCATTTTATCGAATTTATCTTTCAGCGCGATAATATCGGACATCTGTAGGCGTTTTCGTCCGGTGGCTCCTCCGCCAACAACTTCTCCTGTGGTTCTCAGTACCGGTGTCTTGGCACTGTCGCTGTCTGGAGCCAGCGCATGGATAGCCTTGGCAAATTTCTTTTCCTTTATCGCGTCCGCATGGCGCTCTTTCAGGCTCGACATCTTGTCGTAGGAAGAAGCGTACAGTTCGTCATCCGTTACCGGAGTCGGTTTGGTTTGAAACTTATCCAGCGAGAACACCGCATCGTTATCAGTGATGTTCTGTACTGACAATGGATAGGTCGTATTATTGACCAACACTTCAGGATCACCGCCCACATCAATCATGTGGATCACGTCGTTCTCTGCGTACTGGGAATAATCAGGCAAACCGTCAAGGAATGTCGCCACATCTCCGGCACGAAGGGTTTTGATTAACTCTCCCGTCCATACTTCCGTCAACACTCCTTCGCACAGTGTTCCGGAAGGCATGAAGGGACCGGCCGCCAGTGAAATGCCGACGGCGGTGGCGGCTCCGGCCATCGTCGGTACGCCCGCAAGGGCGGCAACCATCACGCCCATCAGCGCGTTGAACAGCAGGGCGGTCATAGCTTTGATTCCGTTTGGTCTCATTGTTCTTGATTCTTTTTTAGGGTTAATAATTTGGACATTCCACGCCATATTCGGCCTTGTATAGCTTCATATAGGTAGGTTTGTCGTTCGTTCGCAATTCCATCAGTTTGTCGGCGGGAACGTCCGACAACTTCTTAAACTCCCCAGTTCCCTCATGTCCTGCACCGGGTTGTATCAAATCCAGCGGTTTTTGAGCGGGGGTCATGGCTTCTAAAGTCAGCTTCAGCGTCTCAAGTCCCACCTTTTTGCCGAGCTCGACAAAATGGTTCTTTTTGTCGGCCGTGATACGGCGTTCGGTGACGGCAGTTTCCACGGCGGCGGTGATGCCCGCCAGTTGCATCTGTTCTTTCTCCTGCCTGAGTTGCTCGTTGGCTGTCTTGTAGCCCAACAGCACTTCGATGGCGGAGAGGATTTCGTTCTCGGTAGCCGTTTCCGGCAGGCCCAGTTTCAGGGCAATCGCTTTGTAATCCATCTTTACGTCAGTGTTGTTATGGTTAGTAATAAGCAACGGGAGAAAGTCGGATGATTCGCCCGCCGCCAGTTTCAGTTCTTTGCCTTGGAAGGAGAGCACGAGCGGAAGTGCATTGTCATTGCCGCCGATGTCCACCATACTGACTTCGGTCAGCTTGCTCCGGGTGACAGCGGCACGGTACTGGCCGGGCTTGACATGCTCCGGCGCGTCACTGACCTCGATTACGTCAATGTTCGCGCTGGCCATGCGTAGCGTGCCTTTCTCCCATTGGGCCTTGGCCTGCTTGCTTTCCTCGCGCACTTCGTCAAACCAGGGTTCACCGGTCACCCGGCCTTCCTCCTTTCTGATGTCCTTGATGCAGCCGATGATGACGCCGCGCCAGTGCATCCACAGCAGCACCGGGTTCTTCTCGTATTGGGAGATGTCCATGCCGCCCGTGCTGATCCACGTGCCGTAGCAGTTGACCGACTCATCGCTGATTATGATTCGTTTCGCCATTTATTTCCTTTTTTCGGCAAACTTAGATTATCCCGTTTACCGAAAAAAGAAAGTGTGTAACGGTTGCGCGCTTCTATGAAAAGGCTTCACACTTCCGCGTAACCGCTTCACGCTTTGTTGCCGGACAGGCCGTTTCTTGACAATTTTGCGGAAAAGTCAATGTAATATGGCACTGTCAAAAAAAGAACTGGAAAAGACAAAGGAACTTGCGAGACTCTATTACCTCAACGGCGACACGCAGAAGCTGGTTGCCGAAAAGACCGGCGTGTCGCGCGTCACGGTGAATAAATGGGTCAGTGAGGGAGGATGGGACGCGCTGCGTACCGCCAAATCCATCACCCGCAAGGAATTGGTGGCAAAAATCATGCGTAAGGCCGACGAACGGCTGGAAAACGGCGAAATGACCGCCGACGAAATGGCGAAGCTGGCGGCAAGTATTGAGAAGATAGACAAGCGCACCAACGCCACCACTATCATAGAAGTGCTCACCTCGTACAACAACTGGCTGGTGGCACGCACGCAGGTGGATAAGGAATTGACGGTGGATTTCCTCAAGATGACTAACCGGTACCAGGATATCTTTATCGCGGAACAGGTATCCGCGGAACATCCGTAACGTATAATAATGTACGGCAATGGCAACACAACTCACCCAAAAGGAGGCCCTTAAGCGGTGGAAGCAACTCTGCGAAACCATCCAGAACTTCTCCACCGTCAACGCGGCCGAGTCGAAAACCCAGCAGCAGGAGCGTATCGACCGCGCGCGGAAGGATTACGCCTATTTTGTAGAGCATTACTTTCCTCACTACTGCACCGACAGCGAAACGGGAAAGGTGATACCTTCAGCACGCCATCACATCGAGGCGGCGAAGAAAATACTCCGTAAACGCACTTTGAAAGCCGTATTCAAATGGGCGCGCGGGCAGGCAAAATCCACCCACATGGACGTGATGATACCAATGTGGCTCATGGCGCAGAAACGGCGCGAGATAAACGTCATGGTACTGGTTGGAAAGTCGGAGGATTCGGCAAAGACGTTGCTGGGGGACATCCAGGCAGAATTGCAATACAATCGGCGTTACACGCACGACTTCGGGACAAAATACAACGCCGGAAACTGGCAGGACGGTGAGTTTGTCACCAGCGACGGCGTTGCCTTCTTTGCCCGCGGCCGTGGACAGTCCCCGCGTGGCTTACGTTACCGGAACCGGCGTCCGGATTACATCGTCATCGACGACCTCGACGACGATGAACTGTGCGAGAATGACAGCCGCGTCCGCAAGATTACAGAGTGGGTAAAGGAGGCTCTGTTTGGGGCATTCGGGGCTGAGGGCGGCCGCTTCATCATGGTGGGCAACCTTATCAGCAAATGCAGTGTCCTGGCCAACGTGGCCGCGTCAAAGAGCGTGGAGGTAAGCCAGGTAAACGTCCTGGACAAAAACGGAAAATCCGCATGGCCGGAATACTGGACACCGGAGCGCATTCAAGAAAAACGCGAGTTCATGGGGTACCGCGCATTCGAGAAGGAATACATGAACAACCCCATCAAGGAGGGCAGCGTGTTCCGCAAAGACTGGATCCGCTGGAAAAAGATGCCGCCGCTGGACAAGTACGACGAAATTGTCGTTTACTGCGACCCCTCGTTCAAAGGCTCGACCAAAAACGACTATAAGGCCATTAAGGTATGGGGTAAAGTCGGGACGGAACTGCACCATATCCGCGCGTTCGTCCGGCAGTGCTCCGTTGCGGAAATGGTACGCTGGTTCTACGACTTTCACGAAAGCCTGCCGGAAGGGGTTATCTGCAAATATATGATAGAGGCGAATTTCCTGCAAGACACCTTGCTTGATGACTTCGAGGAAGAAGGAAGACTTCGCGGATACCAGCTGCCCATACAGGCCGACAAACGCAAGAAACCGGACAAGTTCCAGCGTATAGAAGCTGTATCACCGCTTTGGGAACGCGGATTCGTCTTTTACAACGAGGAGTTGCAGAACGACCCCGATATGCTGGCCGGTATCGAGCAGACACTGTCCATAGAAAAAGGTAGCAGTACGCACGACGACGGGCCAGATGCTGACGAGGGGGCTATATACGTCTTGCAGAGGCATTCAAGAGTACAGAAGTTCAAACCGAGCATCGGCACGCGCCGGTCTCCTAAAAACATGTGGTAAGAATGAAACAGTTTATCAAAGACATGATCCTGAACTATCGGATCAAACGGGCCGTCAAACTGGCCGGGGAACTGTCCCAAGTGAGTAAACGCAAATATGTCGTTCTGCTGGTGGCGGGTGTCCCAAAGGTGTATGCCAAACAGGAGTTGAAAAGAATGATTGCACAGCACAAGTTCCGTAAAGGGGTAACCATACAGGACTTGGAGCGGAAGGCCATCCTTATAACTGCGTAGTCTATGTTCCTGACAGAAGAAGATTATATTGTGGCCAGCAATACGGCGTTGAACGTGTTGCAGCAGTGCTCCGACGACAAGCGGGAGAAAGCAGAGCGGATGGCCATCGAGGAAATGGCTGGCTACTTGCGCAGCCGTTACGACGTGGAGAAGGTTTTCGCCGCCACCGGCGACGGCCGCAACGACGTGCTGGTGATGCGGGCCTGCGACATCGCCCTGTATCACCTGTCTTCGTGGCTTCCCACCAAAATGGGACACGAGATAAGGAAAGAACGCTACGAACTTGCCATCAAATGGCTGGAAGGGGTAGCGTCCGGGAAAATCACGCCCAACCTTCCTACCGTAACGGGGGAGGACGGGGAGGAAGACATATACAACCCGATGAAGTGGGGCTCGGAAAAAAAGAACACTTATATATGGTAGATTATGGCAAAAAGAAACAAATATAGTTCCAGCATGAGGATAGCCGGGTTTAACCTGTCTTCGCCCAAAGACCGCCGGCGGCTGCAGGCACTTACCGTCGAACTGAAGCTCCAGGCCGAAGCCCTCACGCAAAAAGACATGCGATCGTGGCGGCAGGCGTGGCAACAGGCCATCGACATCGAAAACCCGCGCAGGGGACGACTGTATGACATATACCGCGACGTGGAAGTGGATCTGCACCTGGAGGGATGCGTGGGGCAGCGAAAAGGGTTCACACAGAAGAAAACGTTCAAATTAGTGGACACCAAGGGCAAGCAAAACGGGGAAGCGACCACACTGCTGGAGGCGACATGGTTCAAAGACCTGGTGGGTTATGTCCTGGACTCACGGTACTGGGGACATTCGCTCATCCAGTTGGGCGACGTGGTGAGCATAGACGGAAAAATGCGCTATGCCAGTGTGGAACTCGTACCGCGCAAACACGTGGTGCCTGAATATGGGGTGATTGTCCGTGAACAGGGCGACGATTGGACGGCCGGCGTGTCATACCGGGATGGACCGATGGCCGACTGGGTGATTGAGGCGGGCAAGCCGAAAGACCTGGGGCTTTACCTGAAGGCGGCCACCCAAACGATACCCAAGAAAAACATGCTGGCCTACTGGGACCAGTTCGGGGAAATATTCGGGATGCCAGTCCGTATAGGAAAGACCACGGCTCGCGACCCGAAAGACCGCGCACAAATCGAAAACATGCTTTCCTCGATGGGTGCGGCGGCGTGGGGGCTGTTCCCCGATGGGACGGATATCGAAATCAAGGAAACCACGCGCGGTGATGCCTTCAACGTCTATGACAAGCGCATCGACCGGGCCAACTCGGAACTATCCAAGGGTATTCTTAACCAAACCATGACAATCGATAACGGCAGCAGCCTCTCGCAGTCGGAAGTCCACCTGGAGGTCTTTGAAAACGTAGTGGAAAAGGATGCCGACCTGGTGAGGGACATCGTGAACGACCAGCTTCTTCCACGCATGGTGAAGCACGGGTTCCCCGTAAAAGGTCTGCGCTTCGACTGGGACGACAGCATCGACTACACGCCGGAACAGCAGCTGTCTTACGAAAGCATGATTACCGACCGATTCGAGGTGGATCCGAAATATTTTATTGACAAATACGGCGTGCCCATCATCGGCCAGAAAAAGCAAACTGTCCCCACCGCAGAACTGGCACGCCCTTTTTTCGACTGAGCCCCGCCGACTATGCGGGGCTGCACCTACGCGCTTCCTCCCTGTATGATACGGGGACGCTGGAACTTGTGGCAGATGATTATCCGGACGTGTCCGGCATCGATGCGGCGTTTGAGAAAGCTATAAAGTGGCTGCATGGCCGCAGAATTTTCGGGGCGGGCATGATGAAGGAGAAACCGGTGCGCAAGCTGGTGGAAGAAACGGCCGCCTATCTATCCAAGGGAATAGAACGTGGCATTCAGAAAGAAATGCCTTCCGGGACGATGGTGAACAGCCTGCGGGAAAGCGCGGGGGTGTTCTCCGGCTTCAAGACCTTTCACGAAATGAAGGAGGCGGCGGGCCTGCTGCTTGACGAAAACGGCAGTCTAAAGCCGTTTGAACAGTTTTCAAAAGACGTTCAAACCATCAATGACACGTATAACAAGCACTACCTGCGGACGGAGTATAACTTCACCGTGCAGAGCGCGCAAATGGCGGCAAGATGGGAGGAACAGCAGGACGACGGTGGAGGGCGTTACCTACTGCAATACCGGACTGCCGGTGACAGCAAGGTACGCGAGAGCCACCGAAAACTGGAGGGCATCACACTGCCCGCCTCCGACCCGTTCTGGGACAAATACTACCCTCCAAACGGATTCAACTGCCGCTGCACCGTGGCCAGGGTACGTGCGGCCAAATATCCGGCAACGGACAGCAGCGAGGCCATGCGTGCGGGGGATGACGCCACAGCGGGCAAGTATGCCGAAATGTTCCGTTTCAACCCTGGCAAGCAGCGGGCGGCCTATCCGGCTTACAACTCTTACACCATCGCTAAGTGCGCCACCTGCAAGAAGAACGGGTTCAGCTTGGCCAAAATACCCAGCAATGAACTATGCGCGGCGTGCCCCATCATTCGGGAATGCGCCGGGGACATCTCCAAATTGCAGGCCGCCATCGAGCGGAAACATTACCTGCGGGAAATGAAACCGCTGCTAAAAAAGAAGGTCATGCTGGAAGTGGACGGCACGCCAAGGAACATCGGGTTCCGGAAGGAAGGGAACAAACATTTGTACAGTGACACGTTCGGACGGTCATCGGTACTGAAGAAGGAGCATTTAGTCACGCTGGACAAGGTGCTGAAACAATCCTCCTACGTTGATTCATCTCAAGAGTTGAGCCATGAAAGGAAGGACAATATCCGGAGATTCCACTACTTCAAGGGGAAAATTGACGGGGAAACAGTGTACCTGAACGTGGCAGAGTTTGACAGCAAAAACGCTAAAGGAATGGTGTCCACCAAATATTTCCTTTACTCTATCACTGACAGGATAAGAAAATGAAGAAAGCACCCGACGGCGACTACTTATGCCATACGCAAGGTCAGTCCACACGCCAAATGCTTTCTTCACTGCAAATATATGAATTACTTTTTAAACAAGCAACCCAATGGACGGAGATTTCAAGAAAGAGGTCATAGACCGCTCGCTGGAGGACATCAAAGTAGAACTGGATGAGGAGTTCGACCGGAATTTCCAACGCAAGGCTTTCTTTGACGAAAAGCAGTGGCCGGAGCGGAAGTTTGATGACGGGGTGGGTACGCTGATGCAGCGAACCGGTGGCCTGCGGGGCAGCATCCGCAGCCGGAAGCGTAAAGACGAACTGGTGTATTCATCGTCCAAACCCTATGCCCGCATCCACAACGAAGGCGGAGAGATAAAGGTCACCCGGAAGATGAAAGGCTATTTCTTCGGCAAAGCGAAAGAAGCCAGGGGCAAGTACCAATACAAGAAGAATGGCAAACGCCGGGGAAACAAGCGAAACCGGGAACTGTCTGAAAAGGAGCAGTTCTACCTGGCCATGGCCTTGAAGAAGGTGGGTTCGGTTATCCAAATGCCGGAGCGCCGCTTCATCGGCCACGGACACACCACCGACCGCATCATTCGGGAAATTGTGGAAATGAATTTCGAGGATTATTTAAATAGGCACCCCATAATAGAAAAATCATAAACCTATGAGAAAAGAACTGTACCAGGCACTGAAAGACCGACTGTCACGCCTCATTATGGCCGACAGTGGCGACATTGTCTTTGCACCCGAAGAGCATATCAAGGAAGTGAAAAAATCCGGCACAAAGCCCGAAAAGGCCATCAAACACGTAGGACTCTGGAATAGGCAGGTAGAGTTCATCGAGGAAGAGGCACCATTCCCCATGCCGGCGGTGTTCATTGAATTCGGAAAAATATCGTGGAGGCACCAGACTGGCGGCATTCAGGACGCCGACCTGACTGTGGGGCTCCACGTACTGACTGTTGCACTGCCCGAAGGGTATGACGGCGAGGAGTTCCACCTGGATCTGCTGGACGGGATAAATCGATGCCTACACGGGTTCAGCGGTGACAATTGGGGCTCAGCCAGGAGAATAGCATCCATACCCTGTCACGACCATGAGGAAATACTTGACGATACGGAAGTGTTTCAAATGATGGTTACAGACGACTCGGCAGCCAAAAAGCTCGTTAGTCATCCGGTACCTCCCCAAATCGTTACCAAAGACTGAGTTGCTGTTCCCTGTAATCCTCCACCTTGGGGCTGGCGGATGCATTGATGTAGTTGTAGAATGTCTTTTCGCTGATGGCGTAAACAGGATATATGTACCGCCGCCAAATTTCGCGGTTGGACAACCCTGTTCTGGAGTATTCGTCATAAATGGCGTTCACCTCCAGCACCCTCTTTTCGTATGACCTTCCTTTCAAATTCATTGCCTGCCTGAGTTTTATACGCAAAAATAGCGAATCGTGTTCTGACAGCAAAACAAAAGGCGGGATAACTTTACGTTTCCCGCCTTTTGACAAAGCTATTCGTCCGATAAGCCTTCCTCCTTTAATCTTTTTTTCTCGTCATCTATCATTTGATATAAATAGTTGATTGAAACCGAAGGAAGAATAAACCAAACAGGTTTACCGTGTGATGTAGGCATTCCAAGACAAATACAGTTTCCGTTTTTCTTGTCATCACGCTCCCATTCATTACGGGCAACATTCCATCGCATACCTATGCATATTCCACCATCCCATTCTATTTCGGCTATTGAAAACGAGTGAAGGCCTCCGTCAAAAATAACTTTTACACTTCTAACATATTTCTGCGGAGAAATAACGTCCGCAGCTTTAACGTAACTCATCATAATGTTTAAATTTAAATTATGGTACAAATTTATGCGTAGACACACAAAGCAACAAATAAATTGGTTTGTTGTATAACAGATTGAAAAACAAAGCCCATATAGTTGAAAAGCAGTATCCTACGGCACTGCTTTTCAACTATATGGGCTTAAGCCCTCCAAAAACGTCTATTTTATTCAACTACTTCCACATAAAGACCCACTAATGCAGACAGATCATGATAAACCGCCTGCCCAGTATCTCGAGTGCATCTGTACACCACTCCATTCTGTGAATAATATTTTCCTGCAAATAGTTCCATATTGTTGTTATAAGGAATTGGATCATCTAATGTCCCAGTGTTTTCCTCGTTGATTTCCTCATAAAGAGCAGCTGTATTAATACTTGGCGGCTGATTTTCCAAAACGGTAGCGACATCTTGCCTCACCCGGTATAGCCTATCCTGATACAGCACCCGATTTCCTGTTTTGAGGCTTTTCCCAATAAATGACTCCCAAGACGGGTGCAGGTCTTTTACGGCCAGCGCATCGCTGTTGACCAATTCTATCGTGTTGATGGTCATTCGTGCAAAGGTTACCGCCTGTTCCTGTAGGGTAGGCTTTTGACTGGAAATGGTCGCTTGTACTTCCTGAATCGTCATATAGGCAGGCTCTGGATACCCGCTCCGAAAATCGATGGAGGTCAGGACATCAATGTTGTCTGCGTTCTCTATGGCCTGCAGTTGTGCATTGATATGAACTCTGTAGGCCGAATAGTAAGACGACATACGGCTGGCAATATAAATGGCCTCTGCCGGCGCAACTTCCACTACACCGGCATCGGTGATGAGCGGCAGACTCGTTTCACCGGCCTCGAGGGCCTCATTAGCCTGGTCACGCAACATCAGGATGCCTTCGCGGTCCAACGATATGTTTTTACCGTCCAGCACGAAACACCCTTCCGGCTCCTCACTACCGCACCAAACGGACATTACGGACTTCACGTCACTCAAATCCGGGCAGAAAAGGAAAGTTTCTTCCATGTAGTTTACTCCGGTTGTTTCCTTGCCTTCTTCAGCTGGGTTCTCTTGTACGTCCCAACGGACGTTCCATTTGTTCAGGTCGGCGTTAATACACTCAAACAGTGACACGCCTGCTGTTCCTTGTACTCGTTTCATAGTTTTTCCTCCTTGTTTTTGTTTTCCGGCATATACGCCGATACATAAGTTGTTACTTCACACGACACGATGACACGGCCGGATCCTTTACACTGCGGGCAGTCTAAACCGTCTTTCTCGCCCTTCCCCTCACATACCTTGCAGGCCACGATGTGCGGCGGAATGATTCTCCCGCGTTTTGACTCGCTTTTTTCGGGGATGGCTGTCCGGCCGGCATCCTTTCCCTTGATTAGTTTGTTGATAATTCCCATATCTTTCATTTTTAATTGTTCATTCTTTCTTGTCCGGCATCCAACGGACGGTCACTTCCGCTTTCAGCTTTCCGGAACCCTTGCATAGGGGGCAGTCCATCTTAACATGCTCCCACTGCATATCCGTACCCCAAAACCAGCCCTTTCCGTGGCAATAGGAGCAGGATATGCCTCCGAAAACCTCTCTTTCTTCAGGAAATTCACCGGGAAACAGCGGAGGGACGATAAGTACGGCTTGTTGTTTGTTGCTCATGGCGTCCTCCTTTCCTGGCCGTTCCAACCGTTGAGTCTGAATACTTCTCCACGTGCTTCCTCCATCGTACCATATTCAGCCACCTTGTCGCCGATGGTAAAGGTGCCGGACGAGGGAGCATCGCCCTGTCGATAGGTCTTGTAGAGATAAACCGCCCACTGCCTGCCACGGGGGCGGTAACCATAAGTACGGCCTACTTCCTTCATGTTTTCATTCAGTTGCATCGCTCTCCTTTTTGGGCTCCACGAAGAAGGTCTCTTCCTGAACAACCTGTACACCAACCTTAGGGAACATCTCCGCCACTTCCGGTAATGCGCGGTCAGCCAGCAAGCGGTCTTTGGCAAGTTCCTCGGAGGTGCGGATGTAGCCGGGAAGCAGTTCCTTAACAAGGTTTGTCACCGCGGCCCAGGTGAAGCCCTTCAGGTTTTTCAGTTTCGGTGTTCCTGTTCGGAACCCGAAGGTTCCGTGGGCGCTTTCCATGCTCTTGCGCTTGGAGAACAGTTCGTCCTTGTTCTCCACCGCGTAGGACTGCAGCACCTCGAAGTTTTTCTCTTTCACCGTGTTCAGTTCGGAAAGGCGGTCGGCATACTTTTCGCGTATGCGGGTCATTTCAAGATCCATTTTGGATGTCAGGTTCTGTACTTGTGCGTCGGCACTTGCGTAATCGGCAAACGCCTGTTCGGCCTGTTCACGGCTGATGCCGCTGATAATTGTTTTCTTAGCTCTTGCCATAATTGGTAATGTTTAATGATTTATATAATAGCTATTCTTCCGGATTGCTCCAGCAGCACCGTTGGCGTTCGTCCTCAATCTCGAAGATGAGCTGCTCAAGATACTCGGAATACTCTTCCTCACTCAGTTCACTTGTCAGTTCACGGATGCGCCGCATCACATCGTTTACAAATAATCTTGCTGTCATGGTAGGTTCAGTTTAATAACAGGTTTTTGTTGTTCTTATCCGCGTTCTTGCGCTGTATCATCCGCAGTTTGATGGCCACCGTTTCCAGTTCGTCAACAGTCAGCCTGCGGAACTCTTTACCGCTGATTCGCGGGTTTAGGCAGTAAGCGTCCACCCGGTTCCAGTCCGTGGTGTCAATGCCCTGTTTCTGCATCAGATGCAGGACGGCGGACCGTCGGCGGCGCAATTCCTCGCGGTAAGTGTCACGGGCCTTTCGGTTGGCTTCCTGCCGTTGAAGCTCGTCGCACATGGTGTCATACTCCTTGTCGCTCATTTCCCGGAGCGACTCGGTGCGGCCTCCGGTGAACTGGCTCACCAGCTCGGCCTTCAGTTCGTCCCTGTCCGCCGTTGGCAGGCGGTTCAGCAGGACGTAGAATCTTGCATAGTTCCTCATACGTTACCTCCTTGTTTTTTTATGTTTACCTGGCATCCGGGATGCCATACAATTATGTTCCTCGCAAACAGCACGTCTTTGGTTTCCACCACAACGCAGCCTTTTGTCTTGGCGCGGCGTACTCGCAGGTCAGTCTGTATGTTACGCTCCACCCAGTCCTCCATGACGGCGACCGCCTCGTGCCCTTGCAGCAGGATCTGGAATATTTCGGTTCCGGCGTAATTGTCTGTCAGGTTCATTCTTCCTCCGTTATTTGTTCAGACAATACTGTGCTGCACCTTCCGCCCAAATGGTAAAGTGGTCGCCGGGCTTGGTAATGAAGCGGCCTTTGCAGACAGCTCTGAATCCTTGAATAAATATCTTTACGTCCGCGTCATAAGCTACCTTTTTGGCAGATCTCCCTTCCGGCCGTACACCTTCACAGTGGCTGACGAATATCAGCAGTTTGTTCGGGTGCCTTTCCTTCAGCTCTTTGTAAGTTGCGTAAGTCAGGCCGGTGTATTGGAAGCTGTCGATGATGACCACATCCGGACTGCGACGCTTGGCCAGTCGCAGGCTCAGTTCGTCCATCGGCTCGCGGTCCAGTATCTTGAAGCGGCGGTTCACTTCGTCCATACGTTCGCGTTTCAGCGTGTTCTGTAAGGAAAGGCCGGTGCTTTCTTCCAGGCTGTCATAGGCCACCGTACACCACTGGCACAAGTATTTGGCCAGTTTCATCACAAAGGCACTTTTCCCATTTCCGCTCTCGCCCCAGATAATCCATGTGCCCGTTTTTGCCGGATGGCCGAAGGCGGCTTCCCATTCACCCTCGAATGGGAAGCTGGGAATGTTCATCGCCTGCAGTTCTGTCGGTGAATAAGCTCTTTTCATGGCGTCAGGCTCCTTTCTTCAACTTTTCGATTTCTGTATATACGCGGCGCAGGCTTCCTCCGGTACGGTTCACCACCTTCACAATGTCGGTACCGTTCGGGGCGTTCAACTTGGCCACCATGGCTGCTTGCGCCTTCAGGAAGGTGTCACGCTCCTTGGCATCGTCCGGAGTGACCTTGCTGTATTTGTCACCGTACCGGGAAAGCATTTCGGTATAACCCACCTTCTTGCACTCGATGGAGCGGTTTATTTTCTCCTTCAAGCCGTCGGCTCCCATCATGTACCAGGCGCAGCAACGTTCGGTGGCGTTCCACAGTGCTTTCAGCTCCAGGAAGGCCTCATATTGCAGGTCTCCGGCCTCGTCCAGAATTACCAGCGGGTGTTCCAGCGTTTTCAGGTAGAACACCAGGTCGTCGTACACGTCCACGTAACGGCCGTTTGTGCCGATCCCGAATTCCTTGGCGATAAAGCGGATAAGCCGTTGTTTGGTCTTTACCTGCGAGCAGTCCACATAGATAGCGTTACGGTGCATCTTGACGTATGCCCGTGCGGTAAACGTCTTCCCGATGTTGGCCATGTCGCAGAGGATGGCACTCATGCCACCATCCTGGCAAGTAGCCAATTGTTCGCTGATGAAGATATAGGTAGGTGTCTCGGCCGCGTGCCACTCCATTTCTTCCGAAAGAGACACGTTCAGTCTGCGGGCTATGCACACCCAATTCGTGTCGCTCACCTGGCGGTCGATATTTCCTTTCTTCAACGCGTTGTAAACACTGGCTGATATCCCGAGTGCGGCAGCGTGTTTGTTGTCGCTCGGGTAGTTCTCGCGGTTGGCCCGTATGGCCTCCATGATTCGTTGCTTGATTTCGTTCGTTAGTTCCATTCTATTGCTGTTTTAATAGTGTTCTAATAGTTTATATCGACTTTACGGCCGCTCCCTTGTACCCGCTTACATCGTAGTTCATGAAGTCGGCTGTTTCTTCTTCTTTGGTTGGAACAGGGCGTGCCTGGGCAACTTGTATCTGCCTGGCGGCTTCAGGCTTCATCACGGCGACCGGGGCGATGGCATCGCGCTTCATCATCGCGTCGAACTTGCTTATCAGCTTGTTCTGCTCGGTCATGACGCGTCTGTCTTCTTCCGTCCGTTCGGCCAGTGCCTCGTTGAAGGTGCCGATGTCCTTCAGCCGGTCTATCAGGTTGCCGTTCTGGTAGATGTAGACATCGCCCATTTCCCCGTTTTCATCCGGCAGGTAGTAGGCGTCCACCTTCAGGTTGTTGGGCTCCAGCCGGTCGAGCACTTCCGGGCTGCTCAGCCAGTAGTCTTTGTATGCCACGCGGCAGTAGCTGTTCCGGCGGATGCTGGTGCTGACGTGCTCGCCGATGAAGCGGTAGAGCATGGCTTTGTCCAGCGGTTGCAGGTTGGGGTTCATGTTGGACTCCAGCACTTGCCAGCGGGTCATGCCGGGATATTTCTTTTGGTTGGGATGCGGGCTGTTGTTGAACTCCCGCACGTCCGCCATATCCTCGGCAATCAGTTGTTCCCAGGTATAATATTCGCGGTCTTCGTAGGTGTCGTTCCGTTCGTCGCTCACCTTCTTGCTCTCGGTGCGGTATTTCTCGTTTCTGGCATAAAAGCGTCCGATTCCCAGGTGGTTCTTGTGCTCCACACTCTTTTTCTTGGCACCGTTAAAGTGCTCGGCCCTCTTTTCTTGTGAGTTCAGTGCGGCGCAGAATCGGACAAATGGAAATACTACACCGGCCTTCAGGAAACTGTCTTTCCACTGGCTCATCAGGTGATTTTCCACCTCCACCTGAGCCGGGCAGCACCATCCCTTATGCTCGATGAGCCGGAACATGCTGCGGAACATGTCTACCACCAAATCAACGTTCTTGTTGCGGTTGTAGGCGAAGCCCACCACGCACTGGCTGGCCACGTCATAAGCGTAGTAGGCCTTGGGACGCACCTTGGTGTCCTTCAACTTGCGCGGCAGGTCGCGGTCATCGAATGATATTTTGCTGAACGAAAATTCGGGCGAGTGGCGGTGCACGTGCGGTCTCTGCTCGTGCATGAAGGTACTCCAGCTCATTAGGGCGTTGTTAACCAGTACCTTGTTTTTCGGCTGGTTCAGGTAGGCATTCACGGTCGAAGGGCTTAGCTCCATCGGGCTGCCGTCCTTGCCGCGGAAGTCCGCTGGGTTGAATACTTCCCCGGTCTGCGGGTCGAACACGGTCAGGCGTCCGTTCACGAAGTCGGTGTACATCGTCCACACATCTTTGTTCCAAGGCTTGTTGGGCATCGTGGCCAGGGCAAGCAGCAGACGCTCGATGTTTACGTTCACCTTGCGCGTGTTCTGGTTGCAGAACTTGCCGCTGATCAGGGAAACGTACCCTTTCTCCCGGAACTCTTTCACGCGCCGTTTGAAGCGGGCGGGCGAGGTGGGTAGCGTGTGCCCGAATTCCTTTTGATAGAAGCTGATGGCACCGCTCATTTCCTCCCACCGGACGCGGCTGCCTTGCATCACGGCGCGCTTCATCTTGGTGTCGTTCATCAGCCGGACCACCGCCTGCAGGGCCGAGGCGTTCAGCGTGTATTCCTGTTGTTGTTCAGGCGTGAGGGGCTTGCCCGACGGCAGCCTGTACAGGGAGTACCAGCTCTGCGCGGCCTGGTCAATTTCCCAGTGAGAGGCAAACCAGTTTCGTAATGCTTCTGTATCCATATCTCCGTATTTTTGTTCCACTCTTTTTTTGTATTTCTCCGGAAGGCTTTCCACGGAAACCAGGGCGGACACGCCTCGGCCTATGCCTTTGCGGACAACCAGTATCTTACCCCTTAATGCGAGTTTCTTATAGCATTCGGATGTCATTATTGGTGCCAACACTTCGAGGCTCCACATGGACGGGTGCACTCCGTTTATCTCGCGGGATTGGCTGTAGTCAAGGTTTCCGTTGGCCAGTTGCACCGGGCGATCGTCGCGCGTCAGGTCGTTCTTTGAAACACACAATATCTTCCCGTAGTATTCCATAACAGCCCTCCTTATTTCAATGTGGCGGCCCAGCTTTGAATGCCGTTTATTTCGCCGACCATCACTTCGTCCCAGTGCCTTATGCGTTCGCCTTTAAAGAAGGCGTCGCAACTACCTGTGATTTTGTTAAACTCCAGCAACACGCCATTGACGCAATGTTGCCGCATATAATCGTCGTTGTCATGTATGGTCTCAAAGTCGGGACCCAGATTGATGATAAACCCGCCACGCTGCAAGGCCAAGTGCCTGATTTTTTTAGCAAGGCCGGTATCGCTCTGAAAAGCCAGTGCCTTAAACACCATCCGTTCTGTCACCCCAAAAGCCTTCATCAGGAACTCCCGGTTCTCTTTGGTTACTGAAATCTTCTTTTCCATACGTTTATATCTGTCTTTGCTGTTAATACTCTGAATTAAAATTCAATCGTTATGCTTTACATCATCTTAGTTCTACAATAATCGGCTCATCCTCGAAAGCTGCTTCCAGCTGCGCCTTGAAATACGCCATAGCGCACTCGCCGTCGGTCACTGCTATAAATGTGGTATTGTCCACCATGTAAGTGAAGGTGTCTTCATCGCCTTCAAACTGGGTCAGAAAGCCTTCAACCTTCGACCACTCGTTAAATCCTACTGATACTCTGATTGCTTTCATATTGCTGTCGTTTTAATGTAATTTGTCGTGGGCGATCCCGGAATCGAACCGGGGACAATAGCTTCTATGGATAAGTTTCGCCTGTTCTACCTGCTGAACTAATCGCCCGCCCGTCTTTCCGGGCTGTCTGTTATCCGGCAATCTTTTCGCCTTGTTCCTTTATCATTGAAAGGATAACCTTCCGGTCTTCGTCCCACAGCGGAAGCCCCAACTCAATGGTGCGCTTCACCACGTCCACCTCGCCTACCAGCCGTACCGCCTCATTGCGCAGGTCGGTGTCATCATAGGCGTGTGCCTTCCCTATCAGGATGTCGGCAAGGTCTCCGTTACGTTGTTTCATGGACTTCTTCAGGGCGGTATTTATGGCCTCCAACGCCCCCAGACGATTGCCGATTTCTTGGAGTGATCGCCGGATCCCCCCGGTCTTTGGGTCGTCCATTGCCTTAAACTCCCTGCAGAATTCATCCTTGTCCATGTCGGTGGCCATATAAAGCTGGTTGATGATGGCAAATGTTTCTGCCTTTACCGCGCATTGGGTTCTTTCTTCAAACTCTTTCTGTGTCATACCCTATCGGTTTTAAGTTTTACTTCTAATATTCGCTAATCTCGCCGCTTTTCACTATATTTGGCGGATGTTCCGTACTGAACACGGTGCAAATATAATACGCATTTGCGAATAAACAAAGCAAATGCGAATAAAATATTATCAAATGCGCATTTTTTTATTTGACTATGACAATAAATGAACGATTTCAGGCCATCATTACAGATATGTTTGGTGGCAACAAAAGAGCCTTTGCATCAGCGGCTTGTATAAGCCCTACAGTTGTAGAGAATGTGGTCGGGAGTCGACAGGGAAAGCCCTCATTCGATGTTTTGGAAAAAGTGTGCGCAAATGCGAATATTTCTCCAGAGTGGCTTATAACGGGGATAGGAACAATGGTGAAAAATAGGGAGAATCCCATATCAGCAGAATCCGTTCGCACAGACCCGAAAAATGGTGTAAACTATATTCCGCCAACGTATCCAGTTGGAGAGGCGAAACCTAAACGGGATGACACCCCTTTGCAAATGCCATTGAAAACGGAGCCTATTTGTTACACGTCGAATGATAATAACGAAGGAATTCCTCTTTTACCACTTAGTGCTATGGCCGGTGCCTTTACAGGTGAAACTTCCGTGATGGAATACGAGTGTGAACGTTATGTTATTCCAGCATTCAAAGGTGCGGACTTCCTTGTTCAGGTTAAAGGTGATTCGATGCAACCCACTTATTATTCGGGCGACCTTGTGGCCTGCCAACGCGTTCCGCTCAGCGATCTGTTTTTCCAGTGGAACAAAACCTACGTGCTCGATACTGTGCAAGGCCCTCTGATCAAGCGTGTGCGCCGGGGTTCTGATGACGACCATCTTCTTATCGTTTCGGACAATGCCGCCTATGAACCCTTTGAACTTTCAAGGGATCAATTCCACGGTGTGGCACTTGTGCGTGGATTGGTGCGCCTCGAATAAACATGCGCAATACCACGCGGCACATCCCATCCGGGGCGAAATCACGGGCACACACGCAGTTTTCGCCCCGTTTAAGCATGATTTCACACGTAAATCACTGTATATAAGGGAATAAAGAACCTACCTAACATCGTTAGAAACTATTTATATACTGGCTTTTTCTACCTACTTAAAAGTGTATTTGCGCCAAAAACACGGATTTCTCATCCGCTTTGTACCTATTTTCAAGCCTCTAAAACATGTTTTTTGTCCCCCTTTTTGTCCCCCTTTTAACTTTTATATTTGTCCCCTTTTTGCGTCCCCCTTTTTGTCCCCGGATGTACATAAAAACGGCCGCCGCAATGCTCCGGGAAGTAAGCACTACGACGGCCTAAACAGCAATAAAACAGTGATTTAACGGTTTCCTCTGATAAGATGGGACACCACAATTCGGGCGCGCTTCGTCATCTTGACGCTTCCATCCTCCATTTTGGCGTGCAGGAGCGTGCTTTTCTTGATGCCGATGCGGTCCTCATCCAGCGTTTCAAACACCGCCGAGAGGCTCCCGAAATAGAAGTCCTTCTTCTCGAAAATGAGGTGTACATGTACCACTTTTATTTGTCCCATATTTGAAATATTCACGTTGCAAATATACCAAATAACTCTTATATGGAAATATTTATCACTAAATTATTTCATTTTTCACCTCAAAAAACTGCGCGTGAAAAAGCCGTCAGACCACCGGCCGCAAATGGCGCGTTCTGACGGCTTTCAAATGTCATTCCGATAAAGATAACGGGCGTAAGGCGAAAAGTCAACCAGCGTAAAGCAGATGCCCCCATTTCGCCATTCACGTGTAAGCCTGGAGTAAAGCAAAAGTAAATTTCGTTTTGAGTAGGCCTTCCGTCCATGCAACCTCTAACTCGCTATCATCCAAAGCGTTTCCACCCAGTTTAGCCCACACCCATCTTTACGATTCGTTCTGTGCCCCATATTAATATAGCAAATAATTTGGAAGAAAAAAATAATTTTGGTGGTATTTGTTGAAATTATCAGGTGAATTCTGAGTGTATAGCGGTGTATTTAATAAAAAAAGCTTGAGAAAAACACTTTTTTTCTCAAGCTTTTTATTCATTTTATTTCGATTTCTTCCTTCATGTCTATCTCTTCACCGTGAGGATCATAGAAGACATATTGTAGAAATGCTAGTTTTTGGTCAGGAATGACTTTGATGCCGAGTCCGTATTTCAATTGCCATTTGCGCTTCAAGGAGATGAGGCCTTGATTGACGTAGGCGGCAATGTACGGGTGGATGTGTAGGGAGAATTTCTTTACCTTCAATTTGTTGGCTAAATAATCAATCTTGTTCTCTAGAGTATCTGTAAATAGGATGGACGATTTTATTTTGCCTTTACCGAAACAAGTTGGGCAGGTTTCTGTCGTATCAACGTCCATGGCAGGACGCACGCGCTGGCGGGTAATCTGCATCAGTCCGAATTTACTGAGTGGAAGAATATTGTGGCGTGCGCGGTCTTTTTGCATGTTTTGGCACATGCGTTCGTAAAGCTTCTGCCGGTTTTCGGCTTCGCTCATGTCTATGAAGTCGACAACAATAATGCCTCCCATGTCTCGTAATCGTAACTGGCGGGCAAGTTCGTCGGCTGCGCCTAGGTTTACCTCCAGCGCATTGGCTTCTTGGCCATTGGCATTTTTGGTGCGGTTGCCACTATTTACATCTACCACGTGAAGTGCTTCCGTATGTTCAATGATTAGATATGCGCCGCTTTTGTAAGATACTGTTTTCCCAAAGGATGCCTTGATCTGTTTGGTAATGGCAAAGTTGTCGTAGATGGGGAGCTGCCCTTTGTACAGTTTCACAATTCCTGCCCGTTCAGGGGCTATAAGGGTTACGTAGTCCTTGATTTCATGATAGACAGCCTCGTTGTTCACGTGGATGCTTTCGAAGGAAGGATTGAACAAGTCGCGCAACAGGCCTACGGCACGACTGGTTTCTTCGTAAATCAGTGTCGGAAATTTGGTGGCCTTCTGTACTTTGACGATAGCTTCTTCCCAGTGTTTCAGTAATACTTTAAGCTCTCCGTCCAGCTCGGCAACACGTTTACCTTCGGCTACGGTACGCACGATGACGCCAAAGTTCTTGGGTTTGATGCTCATCAGCAGTTGCTTGAGGCGTGCGCGTTCTTCGCTCGACTTTATTTTTTGAGATACGGAGACCTTGTCGTTAAAGGGTATCAGTACGAGGTAACGTCCGGCAAAGGATAGCTCAGAGGTTAGTCGCGGACCTTTGGTCGATATGGGCTCCTTGACAATTTGCACCACGACTTCTTGTCCTACCTTGAGTGTATTGGCGATGGTGCCTTCTTTTTCAAGGTCGGGAAGTAGGGTTGCTTTGGTGATGGGGTTGAGTTTTTTTCGGTCGCTTAAAGTTTGCTTTACGTATTTCTCTAAAGAATTGAATTGAGGACCCAGGTCCTGATAATGAAGGAAAGCGCCTTTCTCGTAACCTACGTCCACGAAGCAGGCATTCAGGCCGGGCATCAATTTCCTGACGCGGCCCAAATACATGTTGCCCACAGAGAAGGATATATTGCGTCCTTCGCTTTGAAGTTCTACCAGTTGCTTGTCTTCAAGCAGGGCGATAGACACTTCTTTGGGCTGTACATCTACAACGAGTTCGCTTGTCACAATAATAATGCTTTTAAAGTTTACAATATACAAAACTTCGGGGTAGGATGCAGAAAAGGTTTGTCTTTTCTCATTCTGACCTGTGCTTTGTAGATCTCATGTTTACTTAAACAAAGAACAAACTCGCGAGACATTTGTTCCGTAAGTTTGTTCTTTATTTTGTCGTCCAGACTAAAAATTACTTTTTGCTTTTATGTCTGTTCTTTCTTAGTCTTTTTTTACGCTTGTGCGTAGACATTTTATGTCTTTTTTTCTTCTTTCCGCTTGGCATAGCTTCAAATTTTTATGGGTTAATACTATTGTTTATTATTTCTTCACTGCTAGTGTGAATGTCTTGGCAGGCTTAAATGCCGGAATATTGTGTTCGGGGATGATGATCGTGGTGTTTTTAGAGATGTTACGAGCAGTCTTCTGTGCTCTTTTCTTCACTATAAAACTTCCGAATCCGCGAAGGTAGACATTCTCATCCTTGGCCAAAGATACTTTGACTGCATCCATGAAGGCCTCAACGGTTGTAAGTACAGTCGTCTTATCAATCCCGGTGTTTTTGGTGATTTCGTTTACAATATCAGCTTTAGTCATTTTTCTTAAAAAAAATATTATTACTAATGTTTCCTTAATTTTTTGGACTGCAAATATATAGCTTTTCCGCGTCTCTGAAAAATATATTTCGGACAATTTTCTAAAAAAGTATCGGGATTAAGCTTTGTTAGGCGGAAAAACCTTACATTTGTCGGCCGCCTTTCTTCCTTCTAAGGTTTGGATGTTGTAAAAGGATGTTTTGTGGTCGGAAAAAGACTGTTTTAAGTGTAAAAAATGAATGTTTTTTCAAGAATATTACTGGATTGGTATGCTGAGCATAAGCGTGAACTTCCTTGGCGTGAAACCAAAGATCCATATCGTATCTGGATTTCAGAGATTATCCTGCAACAGACGCGGGTGGCTCAAGGGTATGAATATTTTCAGCGGTTTGTAGCGCGTTTCCCTGATCTGGTCGCTTTGGCTGAGGCGGATGAGGATGAAGTTATGAAATACTGGCAAGGATTGGGGTATTATTCGCGTGCGCGGAATTTGCATGCTGCTGCCCGTAGCATGAATGGAGTTTTTCCTCGTACTTACGAAGGAGTCCGTGCACTTAAAGGGGTAGGAGACTATACGGCTGCGGCCATTTGTTCCATTGCTTACGATATGCCTTATGCTGTGGTGGATGGTAACGTATATAGGGTGCTTTCCCGCTATTTTGGAGTGGAGGTTCCGATTGATTCCACTCAGGGGAAGAAGCTGTTTGCTTCATTGGCGCAGGAAATGCTGGACGAAAAGCATGCGGCGCTTTATAACCAAGCCATTATGGATTTTGGAGCCGTACAGTGTACTCCCCAGTCGCCTTCCTGCATGTTTTGTCCGTTGGCGGATAGTTGCTCGGCGTTGACAACAGGTAAGGTAGCCCTGTTGCCAGTCAAACAACATCGTACTAAGACGACGGATCGCTATTTTACTTATATATATATATGTATAGGTGGGCAGATGCTTCTCCGCAAAAGAACAGGCAATGATATCTGGCGCAATTTGTATGAACTGCCATTGATAGAGGCCGATCATCAGCTGACTGTAGAGGAGTTGTTGCTTGCTCCAGAGTTGGAGGGGGTTGGATCCGATGTGGAACCTGTTGTACGTCCGTTGCAGATAGGGGTTAAGCATGTTCTTTCCCATCAGATTATTCATGCGGATTTTTATGAAATGATTTTTCCAGCTGGCATTCAAGGCTTCTCAGATTATATACGTATTGGGCAAGGGGAGTGGGAACGCTATGCTGTGCCGCGGCTCATCCATCAGTTCTTGGAAAAATATGCGTAAAAGTTTTGCAGATATTTGCACGGTTACATTATTCTGTTTATTTTTGGCAATCAAATATAAAAGAAAAAAGTTATGTCAGTCAATAAAGTTATTCTGATCGGAAATGTAGGAAAAGATCCAGAAGTAAGATATTTGGATAGTGGAGTAGCTGTGGCTACTTTTCCGTTGGCTACGTCTGACAGGGCGTATACCTTGGCTAATGGGACGCAAGTTCCAGAACGTACAGAATGGCATAATATCGTTTTATGGCGAGGATTGGCTGAAACGGCTGAAAAATACGTGCACAAAGGCGACAAGCTTTATTTGGAAGGAAAGATCCGCACACGTTCGTATGATGATCAGGCGGGCGTGAAACGTTATGTGACCGAAATTTTTGTGGACAATATGGAAATGCTTTCTCCCAAGGCAAGCGCAGCTGCCCCTCAAGTTGCCGGTCAGTCTAATGTGCAACAACAAAGTCTACAACCGCAGGTGGCGCCTGCGCAAGATAATGGGACGGATGATTTGCCGTTCTGAGTGTTTAACTAAAAATTACTTCTTTGGACCCGGACGCTTATTTATGCCAGCTGGCAGATGTTTTTAATGGAATAACTGTACACGCACCTACTGTGCCATCCATTGTGGCCATTGTTTTGGCCGGTCTTCTTTTACTTGTATCAGGATTTGCTTCGGCTTCCGAGATTGCTTTCTTTTCGCTCTCTCCAGCCGATTTGAATACAATTGCTGAACACAAACATCCATCTGATTCTAAGATTAGTGATTTATTGTCAGATAGCGAACGCTTGCTCGCTACGATATTAATTACGAACAATTTTGTGAACGTGACAATTATTATGCTTTGCAATTTCTTTTTCATGAATGTCTTCGAGTTTCATTCGCCTATTGCAGAGTTCCTGATTTTGACCGTCATATTAACTTTCTTGCTTTTACTTTTTGGTGAGATCATGCCCAAAATCTATTCGGCTCAGAAGACATTGTCTTTTTGTCGGTTTGCGGCATCGGGCATATCTATGTTTCGTTCAGTGTTCTATCCGATGGAATCGTTGTTGATGCGCTCTTCCTCTTTCCTGAACAAACATATTTCGCATAAGAATCATAACATATCGGTCGATGAATTGTCTCATGCGCTGGAATTGACGGACAAAACTGAAATATCTGAAGAAAGTAACATTTTGGAGGGAATCATCCGTTTTGGTGGAGAAACTGCTAAAGAAGTGATGACTTCGAGATTGGATGTGGTAGATTTGGATATTCGGACTTCTTTTAAGGATGTGCTGAAATGCATTATAGAGAATGCTTATTCGCGTATACCGGTTTATGCAGGGACGCGTGACAATATTAAGGGAATACTGTATATAAAGGATTTGTTGCCCCATTTGAACAAAGGTGACAACTTTCGTTGGCAATCCCTTATTCGGCCAGCTTATTTTGTCCCCGAGACGAAGATGATTGATGATTTGCTTCGTGATTTTCAGGCTAATAAGATACACATTGCCATAGTAGTAGATGAATTTGGCGGTACTTCAGGCATTGTGACAATGGAAGATATCATAGAAGAAATTGTGGGTGAGATACATGATGAATATGATGATGAAGAGCGGACGTATACGGTACTCAATGATCACACCTGGGTGTTTGAAGCAAAGACGTTACTTGCTGATTTTTATAAGATAACAAAAGTTGATGAATCTGAATTTGAAGAAGTGGCGGGTGATGCTGATACAATAGCAGGACTGTTGCTCGAATTGAAAGGGGAATTTCCTGTTTTACATGAATATGTTTCCTATAAAAATTATGAATTTGAGGTGCTTGAAATAGACAGTCGCCGCATTTTAAGGGTAAAATTTACGATAAAGGAATTGTCAGCTGTAACGGTTGAGGCGAATCGGTAATGGCATTGTTTCTGCAACATCAGGATGAAAATAGCCGTTGGGCGGTGTGGAAGTTAGAAGAAACCTTGGAGGATTTGTTGTCCTCATTTCCTCATAGTGGGAAATATAAACAAGAGATTGAACGTTTTTCTTCGCTCCATAGACGTTTAGAATGGTGTGCTGTGCGTGTTCTGCTTTATACGATGCTGGGCACGGAGAAAGAGATTCGATATCAGAGTAATGGGAAACCTTATTTGGCTGATAAATCGTTTTCTTTGAGCATCTCTCATACTAAAGGGTATGTGGCAGTTATTCTGGGTCGGGTGAATAAAGAAGTGGGCATTGATATAGAGCAGTATGGCGAGCGAGTGCATAAGGTGGCACATAAGTTTATTCGTGATGACGAATTGCCCGGATCTTACGGAGGGACTGATACATGGGGGCTGCTTTTGCATTGGTCGGCTAAAGAATCGGTTTTTAAATGTATGAATACTGAAGAGGTCGATTTTCGTGAACATTTGCAAATATATCCGTTTATCGTCTGTTCAGAAGGAGAGTTTGAGGTGATTGAATATCGTACGGTCGATTGTTGTCGCTTTTGTGTACATTATCGCTTGTTTCCTGATTTTGTTTTGACTTATATTTGTTAGTTTTTGAAAGAGAGTTGCTAGGTGCAAAATAAATGTCCGGTCGAAATCTCTTCGCCCGGACATCATTTCATAAACTTTGGCAGAAGTTTACTCGTTTACTTTCTCTGAATCAGTTTAGATGAATGAAATGAAGGACGGAACGGTCCGGTTCATTAGACTCACCGCTTTTTCCTCGAAAGCAATGATAAAGAATGTGCATGGCAGGTCTTCTGACTTGTTTCTGTTACCGGCGGCCTTCCCGGAAACGGGTTCCAGTGGCAGATGGGGTATGCCGGCAACGGGATAAATGAAACTCACAGCAGCGGGACTGTTCGGGACTTGCACCCGATTCCCTTTTAATCGCCGCTTCCGCCAATGTGGGAAGCCGGCGAACCAATGCAGGGCAAAGATAGAAGTTTTTTTTGAATCGGAAGGCTGTTGGAGGAAATAAATTACAAGTGATACAAAAGTTAACAGTTATCTTTCTTTCGCCAGTGTAAATACAAACTCCAATCCGCCTCCCTGGCTGTTCTTGGCAGAGATTGTTCCGCCATGAATCAGTACCGCGTTTTTGACTATGGCAAGTCCCAGGCCGGTACCTCCCAATTTGCGCGATCGTCCTTTGTCTACACGGTAGAACCGTTCGAAAAGTCGGTTCAGATGTTCGGGCGATACTCCGACGCCTGTATCGGCAAAGCTGAAATAGTAGAAGTTCTCATCTTCACGGAAACAACTGATGTGAACGTGGATATGCGAACCTGCGTATGCGATGGCATTGTCCATCAGATTGCGGAAGATGGAGTAGAGCAGCGAGTAGTTGCCACGGAGCAGGATGTGAGGCTTCAGGGAGTTGACAACGGTGATGTCTTTTTCTTCCAATTCGAGCGCCACTTCGTTGACGATGTTCCCCACCAGCAGACTGACGTCCACTTTCTCCATGTCGATGAGGTTGGCAGCCTCGTCCATGCGGGTCAGTACGGAGATGTCTCGCAGAAGGCGCGTCAGCCGGTTGCTTTGGGCGTAACACCGTTCCAGGAAAATCTGCATTTTGTCCTGAGGCAGATCCTGCGTGCTGAGGATGGTTTCCAGATAGCCTTGTATGCTGCTGACGGGTGTCTTCAGTTCGTGGGCGATGTTCTGGGTGAGCTGACGCTTCAGGCGTATCTGTTCTTCTTCCTGCGTGATGTCGTTGATGGAGATTTCAAAGCTCAGGTCCTGGAAAATGATACATTCCACAATGAAGATGCGTCCGTTTTTGTTGATGGTAAGCGACATTCTTTTCTCTTCTTTTCCCAGCGGGCTGCGTTGGGCTTTGCCGATGAAGTCGGTGATTTTCTGGAATTCGCAGACTGCGAAAATCTCTTCGGTCGTTTCCAGATTGGAGTCTGAAATCAGGTTGCTGTACTGGATAAACAGGTTGTTGACCAGTATTTCTTTTTTGTCTCTGGTAAATACGCCCAGGCCTTCACGCGATGTCTGGAGGTGCGTGATGAGTTTCTCGCGTTCGATGTAGAGTGCTTCTTTCGTTTCACGCAGGCGGCGGTAAATCTGGATGATGTGCTGCGATATTTCGCCCAGCTCGTTATGCGGAAAGGCCGATTGCAAGTCTGTCTCGATAGGTTCGTTCTTGTCGGCACGTTTGGCAAACTGGCGCAGTTTGGTGATGGCTGTTCCCAGACGTGAGGTAAAGTGATAGTAGATGAATATCAGTACCAGGGTGACGGCCAATGTGAACCACAGATAATGGCGGTCGGCGGCCAGATGGTTGACCAGATCGATGTCATAAGGCAGTGCCGAACGGATGATATAGGAACCGAAGTCGGTGGCCGAATAGAAATAGGGTACTCCCGTAGTTTCCGAGGTACGGCGCACGTCATGTCCCTTTCTCTGCTTCAGTGCCTGCTGTACTTCCGGCCTGTTCTGATGGTTGTTGGGTTTGAGATTTTGCTCGTAGCTGTCATACAGGACGACGCCTTGCGGGCTGATGATGGTGACACGCAGGTCTTTGGCCCGACTTTGGCGGATATGGGTGTTGAGTACAGAATCCCACAGGCTGTCAGGGGTTTCCGTCAGCTGGTTGTAGAGGTCCTCGTTGAAATTCTGCAGTTGCAGGTCGAGCAGTTCTATCTTGTATTCTTTTTCCCGCTGGTATTGGTAGGTGGTAATGCTTCCGGCAAAGAGCAGGAACAACAGAAAAACGGAGAGAAACAGTTTCCAGCTGAATGAGAGAATATGTCGGTTTTCACTCGGCTTCGAAGCAGTATCCATATCCCAGACGTGTTACAATGCATTTACCATAATCACCTATTTTCTTGCGCAGGCGTGTGATGTTCACGTCGATGGTGCGGTCCAGTACATAAACTTCGTCGCTCCACACTTTGTTCAGGATGTCTTCGCGTGAGAATACGCGTCCTTTGTTCTGGAGCAGCAGAAGCAGGATTTCGAATTCCTTCTTGGTCAGCGGAGCTTCTTCTCCATTGATGCACACTTTCTTTTTGATGATGTCGAGCACCAGAGATTTGTAGACCAGCTGTTCAGGCATACGTTCTGTTTCTAGCGTACTTGTGCGCCGCAACACGGCTTTTACGCGGGCGGTCACTTCGCGCAGGGAGAAGGGTTTCGATATATAGTCGTCGGCTCCCAGGTTGAATCCTGTGACGGTATCGTTTTCCGTATCTTTGGCGGTGATGAAGATGATGGGAATTTGGGCTGTCTTCTTGTCCTGTTTCAGCATGCGGGCCATTTTGAAGCCGGAAATCTCGCCCATCATCACATCCAGCAGCAGCAGGTTGTAACGGCTGATGTCCATTTGCAGGGCTTCTTCGGCTGAGTTTGCCGTATCCACTTCGTAACCTTCGTTTTCGAGGTTGAACTTCAAAATCTCGCACAAGTCTTCTTCGTCGTCGACGACCAATATTCGGTAGTTGTTCATCTCTTCTTCAGTTTAAGTAAAGAATCGTTTTGCAAAAATATGTTTTTATTCTTTTGATGCGGCAAAGTTGAGGCATTTTTGTTACGGAAACATGAAACAGATGTTACAATGCTATTACAAACTGTTTTGGGGGATGAGCGGCGGATTTTTGATTTTGGAACGGTGATTCGTGAGGAACAAATTGTTGCTATCTGTGTTTTTATTGGATGGAAAGCTTTATCTTTGTTTGTCCGTAAGTGTGAGATAATGTATGAAGAAAACCATTAGTATAGATTGGCGCTGCCTGTTTTCGAGCCGTTGGCGTTTGGGGATATCGCTCGGAGTCATAATTCTGGTAGCTGTGGTCGCCTTTTGGCTGAACGGCATTCCCTTCCGTTCGGGGTTCGAGATAGCTGATGATTTGGGTGGTAACATCTTTCCGTCGAGTATCCTTTCCGTGGCCACTACCGACGCGCAGGTCATCGTGCCTTCCGACTCCATGTATGTGGGAAACCCAAAGTCGTGCATCGCGGTTCGTCTGCGTTCGGGGCGCAGCTACACGCGCGTCCGTATCGAGGTGGCCGAGACGCCGTTCTTCTCCCGTTCGGTGTCTGAATTTGTACTGCCCCGTCCGCGTACCGAGTACATCATTTATCCTGATATCATCTGGAACTACGAGGCTTTGAAGGCCAACGAGCAGGCCGAGCCCGTCAGTGTGGCCGTCACGGTGGAGGTGAACGGCAAGGCGTTGGGGCAGAAGGTACGTACTTTCTCCGTGCGGAGCATCAACGAGTGTCTGTTGGGTTACGTCACCAACGGTACCAAGTTTCATGATACGGGTATCTTTTTTGCCGCCTACGTCAACGAGGAGAATCCGATGATAGACCGTCTGCTCCGCGAGGCGCTCAACACGCGCATCGTCAACCGCTTCCTGGGCTATCAGGGCGGGACGGCAGAGGCCGTGGACAAGCAGGTCTATGCCCTGTGGAACGTGTTGCAGAAGCGTAACTTCCGTTACAGTTCGGTATCGAACACCAGTCTTTCGAGCAACATCGTCTTTTCCCAGCGGGTGCGCACCTTCGACGATGCGCTGGAGTCGTCGCAGATCAATTGCGTGGACGGCAGCGTCTTGTTCGCTTCCCTGCTGCGCGCCATCAACATCGAGCCGATACTGGTGCGTACACCGGGCCACATGTTTGTGGGCTACTATACTGACAGCCAGCACAAGGAGATGAACTTCCTTGAGACGACGATGATAGGCGATGTCGACCTGGACGACTTCTTCCCCGACGAACAGCTGGACTCCACGATGGTGGGCAAGTCGCAGAACCAGATGTCGCGCATCACGTTCGACAAGTCGAAGGAGTATGCCAACAAGAAATATCGTCAGAACGAGGAAGGCATCCACTCCGGCAAGCTGAACTACATGTTCCTGGAGATATCGAAGGAGGTGCGCAGGAAGATACAGCCCATCGGCAAATGAGGTTTGTTTTTGCACGTGCCGCTTGCAAATCATCGTCGGGAGTGTTACCTTTGCGAAGTCAAGTCAGAATCAACGATATGGAATCATTCAAGAAGTATATTTCTCCGGGTGCGTGGTTTTCCATGGAATACCCGGCTGCGTGGAGCGAATTCGAGGATGGCGAAGGGTCGTTCCTGTTTTACAATCCCGACGAGTGGACGGGGAATTTCCGCATTTCGGCTTACCGTGGCAATGTGGGGTACGGGCATGAGGCCGTAGGGCAGGAGCTGAAGGAGAACGCTTCGGCTGCACGGGTACGTGTGGGCGCGCTGGAGTGCGCCTACAGCAAGGAAATGTTCGAGGAAGGCGGTGAATATTATACGTCGCACATCTGGATTGCAGGCGTGGACAACGTGGCCTTCGAGTGCTCGTTCACCGTGCGCAAGGGCGAATCCGTGGCCGAGGCCGAGCGGGTGATTGCTTCCCTGCAGGTGCGCCAGCCGGGCGTGAAGTATCCTGCCGAGCTCATCCCCGTCCGTCTTTCCGAAATCTATCAGATAGACGAAGCCTACGAGTGGGTGGAGAAGACGGTGAAAGACCTGCTGAAGAAAGATTTCCAGGGCGCGGAAGAAGACGTGGAAAGCATGCAGCAGGTGGTGGACCGCGGCGTGATAGGCCCCAAGAAGAAAGACCAGTGGCTGGCACTGGGCATCACGCTCTGCGTCATCATGGCCAACGAAGTGGACGGGCTGGAGTGGCGCACGCTGATAGACGGCAACCGCGAGGCCCCCGTATTGCTCAACACCGCGACCGGCCAATGGACAGATCCCATGAAACTGGCGTGGAGCAAGGTGAAGGCTGGCGAGAAGGTCAACCTGGCGGAAGCCTATTGCAATGCTTGATAATTTTTCATTCTTCATTCTTCATTCTTCATTTAAACCAATGTCTCCCATACTGCAAGTAGAAAACCTCACCAAGTCGTTTGGCGATTTGGTTTTGTTTGAAAACATATCCTTCGGCCTGGCCGAGGGACAGCGTGTCGGACTGATCGCCAAGAACGGAAGCGGCAAGTCCACCCTGCTCAACATCCTTTCGGGAAAGGAGGGTTACGACGAGGGAAAGATATCCTTTCGCCGGGACCTCTGTGTGGGCTATCTGGAGCAGAGCCCCTCGTATCCCGAAGAACTGACCGTACTCGAAGCCTGTTTCCATCATGGCAACACGACCGTGGACCTCATCAAGGACTACGAACGCTGCATGGAGACCGAAGGCCATCCCGGCCTGGACGAGCTGCTCGTGCGCATGGACCACGAAAAGGCGTGGGACTACGAGCAGAAGGCCAAGCAGATACTTTCCCAACTGAAGATACGCGACTTCGACCAGCAGGTGAAGCACCTCTCCGGCGGGCAGCTGAAGCGTGTGGCGCTGGCCAATACCCTCATCACCGAGCCCGATCTCCTCATCCTCGACGAGCCCACCAACCACCTCGACCTCGACATGACCGAGTGGCTGGAAGAATACCTGCGACGGACGAACCTGACACTGCTCATGGTGACGCACGACCGCTACTTCCTCGACCGTGTCTGCTCCGAAATCATCGAGATAGACAACCGCACGATTTATTCCTACAAGGGAAACTACAGCTACTACCTGGAGAAGCGGCAGGAGCGCATCGACGCCAAGACGGTGGAGGTGGAGCGCGCCAACAACCTGTACCGCACCGAGCTGGAGTGGATGCGCCGCATGCCCCAGGCCCGCGGCCACAAGGCCCGCTACCGCGAGGAGGCCTTCTACGAACTGGAGAAGGTGGCCAAGCAGCGCTTCCACGACGCCAACGTGAAGCTCGACGTCAAGGCTTCCTACATCGGCAACAAGATATTCGAGGCCGACCACCTGTGCAAGGCTTTCGGCGACCTGAAGATACTGGACGACTTCTCCTACATCTTCGCCCGCTACGAGAAGATGGGCATCGTGGGCAACAACGGTACGGGCAAGTCGACCTTCATCAAGATACTGATGGGGCTGGTGAAGCCCGACAGCGGCACGCTGGACATAGGCGAGACCGTCCGCTTCGGCTACTACTCGCAGGACGGGCTCCAGTTCAACGAGCAGATGAAGGTCATCGACGTGGTGCAGGACATTGCTGAAGTTATCGAACTGGGCAACGGCCGTCGGCTCACCGCCTCGCAGTTCCTCCAGCACTTCCTCTTCACGCCCGAGACGCAGCACAGCTACGTCTACAAGCTGAGCGGAGGCGAACGCCGCCGCCTCTACCTCTGTACGGTGCTGATGCGCAACCCCAACTTCCTCGTGCTGGACGAGCCCACCAACGACCTCGACATCGTCACCCTCCAGGTGCTCGAAGAATATCTGCAAGGCTTCAAGGGATGCGTCATCGTCGTCAGCCACGACCGCTACTTCATGGACAAGGTGGTGGACCACCTGCTGGTGTTCAACGGCGGGGGCGACATCCGCGACTTCCCCGGCAACTACACGCAGTACCGCGAATGGAAGGAGGCCAAGGCACGCCACGACAAGGAGCAGCAGGCGGCCGCCAAACCGCAGGCTGCCGCGAAGCCAGCCCGCACCCGTCAGGACGAGAAACGCCGCATGAGTTTCAAGGAACGCCGCGAGTTCGAGCAGCTCGAGAAGGAGATTGCCGAGCTCGAAGCCGAGAAGAAGGCCATCGAGGATGCCTTGTGCAGCGGCACGCTTTCGGTGGACGAACTGACGGAGAAGTCGCGTCGCCTGCCGCAGCTGACGGACCTGATTGACGAAAAGACGATGCGATGGTTGGAATTGAGCGAAATGGAATAAGTATGGAAGGAAAAAGCAACTACCACAGCCACTCCCTCTACTGCGACGGCCGCGCCGGCATGGAGGACTTTGTCCGCTTTGCCCTGAGCCGGGGCTTCACGTCCTACGGCTTCTCGTCGCACGCCCCGCTGCCTTTCCCCACGGCGTGGACGATGGAGTGGGACCGCATGGACGACTACCTGGCCGAGTTCCGCCGCCTCAAGGAGAAGTATGCCGGACGCATCGAGCTGTACATCGGGCTGGAGATTGACTACCTGAACGAGGAGAGCCATCCCGCCATCGACCGTTTCCGCCGCCTGCCGCTGGACTACCGCATCGGCTCCGTCCACCTGCTCTACGACGACGAGGGCCGCGTGGTGGATGACGACCTGCCTGCCGACAAGTTCCGCCGGATGGTGGACCGACATTTCCGCGGCGACGTGGAGCGCGTCGTGCGCCTCTACTACGAGCGCTCGCGGCGCATGGTGGAGCTGGGCGGCTTCGACATCGTGGGCCACGCCGACAAGGTGCACTACAACGCCGCCTGCTGCCGGCCCGGCATCCTGGACGAGCCGTGGTACGACCGCTTGGTGTGCGACTATTTCGCCGAAATAGCCCGCCGCGGCTATCAGATGGAAATCAACACGAAGGCCTACGAGGAGCTGGGCGTCTTCTATCCCGACGTGCGCTACTTCCCGCTGCTGCGCGAGCTGGGCGTCCGCGTGCAGGTGAACAGCGACGCGCACTATCCCGAACGCATCGCCAGCGGCATGTCCGAGGCGTTCCGCGCCCTGCGCCGGGCGGGCTTCACGTCCGTCATGCAGTTGCAGGCGGGGCGTTGGGTCGAGCGGGAAATCAGATAGAGTTCCGCTCCGCGAAAACGTCCCGACGCCGCGGGGAAGGAATCGCGGCTTGCGAAAACGTCCCGACGCCGTGGGGAAGGAATCGCGGCTTGCGAAATCGTCCCGACGCCGTGGGGAAGGAATCGCGGCTTGCGAAAACGTCCCGACGCCGTGGGGAAGGAATTTCCGGCCTGCGAAAACGTCCCCACGTCGCGGGGAAGGAATCGCGGCTTGCGAAAGCTTCCCGACGTCGTGGGGACGAAATCTCCGGCCTGCGAAAGCCGGCTTAGGGCGTCTTCAGCAGGAATTCGTCGATGGCCTTCTTGTACGTGGCCTTGTCGGCGGCGCCGCGCATCAGCTGCGGCTGCTCCTTCAGGGGGATGAGTACGAAGAGGGGGATGCTGGTGGCGTTGAACAGGGCGGCGAGCTCCTGCTCCTTATCCACGTTCACCTTGTAGATGGTGATTTTTCCGGCATATTCCTTGGCCAGTTCCTTCATGATGGGAGCCACCCTGCGGCAGGGGCCGCACCAGTCGGCGTAGAGGTCGATGATGGCGGGTTTGTCTCCCTTGTATTTCCATTCCTTGCTGTTCTCGTAATCGAACACCTTGTCGATGAACATGGCCTTGTCCATCACAATCACCTCCTGAGCGTGGCCGAGGAGGGCGGTGGCCGCGAGGGCCAGGGTAAGCAATAACTTCCTCATAGTAATGGATAATTGATAATTGATAATTGATAATTAATACCTAAAACCTAATACCTAAAACCTCATACCTCATACTTCATATCTGGCTTTCGATGAGTCCGACCAGCTCGTTGCTCTGCACCACGCCCGACTGCCGCCACACCTGCTTTCCGCCCTTGAAGAGCATCAGCGTGGGGACGGCCTGAATCTGGTATTTCATGGCCAGCGCCTGCTGTTCGTCCACGTCTATCTTGACGATGCGCGCCTTGTTGCCCACGCGAGTCTTGACGTTTTCCAGGATGGGGTGCATCATCTTGCAGGGGCCGCACCACGTGGCGTAGAAGTCCACCAGCACGGGCTCTGCGGTATTGTTGATCAGTTCTGCAAATTTTTCCATAATCGTATTTTGTTAGTGGGTTGATACTGTTATGTACTAACAAACCTTGCGTCGTTTTGGTTCACTCCACGATGCTCAGCTCGTCGATGAGGTGCTTGGCACCGGCATACTTCTCGATGATGAAGAGCGTGTAGCGGATGTCCACGCAGGCGGCGCGCTGCGACGAGGGGCGGAAGGCGATGTCGCCCGTCAGGCCTTCGTAGTTGCGGTCGAAGGCGGTGCCGATGAGCTCGCCGCGGGCGTTGAACACGGGGCTGCCGGAGTTGCCGCCGGTGTTGTCCGTGTCCACGATGAAGCAGACGGGCATCCGTCCGTCGGGCAGGGCGTAGCGGCCGAAGTCCTTCGCCTGCCAGAGCTGCTTCAGGCGGTCTGGCACCACGAATTCCCAGTTCGTCGGGTCCTCCTTCTGCATCACGCCGTCCAGCGTCGTCTGGTAGTCGTACACCATTCCGTCGGCAGGTTCGTAGGCGGCCACCTTGCCGTAGGTCAGTCGCAGGGTGGAGTTGGCGTCGGGGTAGATGGGCTGTCCGTTGGCCTGGCGCAGGTCCATCATGCCCTTCACCCAGGTCTTGTGGGCGGCGTTGTAGTCGCGGTTGGCGTCCATCATGGCGATGGCTGTCTGCAGCAGGCCGTCGGTGATGGAGTACTTGAAGAGCACCATCCAGTCGCTGGTCAGCCGGTAGAGCTTGGGTTTGCGGATGAACTTGTCGAAGTTCTCGCGGCTGCCGAAGATGGAGTAGTCGAAGCAGGCGTCGATGAAGGCGTCCGTATCACCCTTGAAGCGGCGGTCGATGACCTGGAAGATGCCGATGCGCTGGTCGGCGGGTATGTACTTGGCATACGTGCGCAGCATCTCCTTGCCCACGAGCTTCTCCACTTCGGGATAGGGGACGGAGGCGAAATACTTGTCGGCTGCCTGGCGCAGACTGTCCGTGGCCGCCTGGATGGCCGCCTTGTCCTTGCTCTTGAGGGCGGTGACGAGGGCGGTGGTGTTGGGGATGCACATGAAGTCGAGTGCCGTGACCAGCGCCTCCTGGATGGCCTGCTGGTGGTAGAGGGCGGGGCGGCGCTTCTGCACGATGGCGCGGATGCGGTCGAAGGCAGCCTGATAGGTCGTGTCGCCCAGCTCGCGTCCGCGTTGCAGCAGGGCTTCCTGCTGGGTACGCTTGGTGTCGAGCACGTGGAGGCGCACGAGGCCTTCGTTCATCCCGATGGCGTTCTTCCAGTAGTTGGCGCTGGAGGCGTACTTGCTGGCGTAGTGGATGCGCACGGCGTCATCCCGCAGCATCTGCTCCATGAGGACGCGCTGGCGGGCGTCGCGCACGTGGTGGCGCATGAAGTTGGTGGTCTGCATCCGCTCTTCCACCTCGTCGGCTATCATGTAGCGCCAGTTGCGGCCGGGGAAGCCCATGACGAAGGCAAAGTCGCCCTCCTTGTAGCCGCGGAGGCTGATGTTGAGGTGCTTCTTCACGCGCAGGGGCACGTTGTCCGGGCTGTAGGCGGCGGGGCGTCCGTCCTTGTCGGCGTAGATGCGGAACAGGGAGAAGTCGCCCGTGTGGCGGGGCCACATCCAGTTGTCCGTGTCGGCGCCGAACTTGCCGATGCTCGACGGCGGTGCGCCCACCATGCGGATGTCACTGTATTCGGTCTTCACGAAGAGGTAGTAGCGGTTGCCGCCGTAGAAGGCTTTCAGTTCGGCTTTGCCGCCCTCGCCGAGGGCGATGTTCTGTTCTTTCAGGAAGCGTTCGCACACCTGGGCAAGGTATTTGGGCGAGAGGTAGTTGGTGCCCTGCGGGTCGGCGTCCTTGGCCAGCTGCTGCCGTACGTAGTCCGTCACGTCGAGGATGCGGTCGATGAAGGTCACGGTGAGCCCCCGGCAGGGCAGCTCCTCATGCCGGCTCATGGCCCAGAAGCCGTCCGTCAGGTAGTCGTGCTCTACGCTGGAGTGCTGCTGGATGGCGCTGTAGCCGCAGTGGTGGTTGGTCAGCACCAGGCCTTCGGCCGAGATGACCTCGCCCGTGCAGCCTCCGCCGAAGTGGACGACGGCATCCTTCAGGGCGATGCCTTCGGGGTTGTAGATGGAGTCGGCGGGCAGCAGCAGGCCCAGTTCCTGCATGGCCGCCTCGTTCTGCCGCTTCAGGTCGGTCAGCATCCACATGCCTTCGTCGGCCGGGGCGGGGAGTGTCAGGGCAGCCAGAGCTGCCGCAAATAACAGTCTTTTCATAATAAATGAGGGTTAAGGTGAAAAAACAGGCACGGATTTCGCGGAAGTTTCACGGTTGTTCTGATTTCTCTCCGTGATATTCCGTGTGACCCGTGCCTTCTTGTTTTATTATTCTATGATGGTCATCTCGTCGATGAGGTGGCCGCAGCCGCCCAGCTTGTCGAGGATGAAGAGCATGTAGCGGATGTCCAGTGCGATGCAGCGTTGCAGCGAGTTGTCGAAGTTGATGTCGCCGCTCAGCGATTCCCAGTTGCCGTCGAAGGCGCAGCCGATGAGGCGTCCTTCACCGTCGATGACAGGCGAGCCGGAGTTTCCGCCGGTGATGTCGTTCGTCGTCAGGAAGCAGACGGGCATGGTGCCGTCGGCCATGGCATAGCGTCCGAAGTCCTTCTTCTGGATGAGCTCCTTCAGCTTGGCCGGAACCACGAACTCGGGGTTTTCGGGGTCTTCCTTCTGGAGGATGCCGTCGGTGGTGGTGAAGTACTTGTAGTGTACGCCGTCCTTCGGGTCGTAGGACTTCACGTTGCCGTACGTCAGGCGGATGGTGAAATTGGCGTCGGGGTAGGAGGGCACGGGCTGTTTCATCTCGCCCAGTCCGCGGATGTAGGCCTTGTGCAGCAGGTTGAGTTCTTGAGAGGGTTTCTCACTTTCGGCTACAGCGGCCTTGATGGCTTCGAGCTTGGCGCGGCTGTAGGCGGTGGCCGGGTCGCGGTCGATGGCCTTCACGCTGGGCTTCTTCAGGAACTTGTCCAGGTTGGCCCGGCTGCCCAGAATGGAGGTGTTGAAGAGGTCGTCCACGTAGGCGTCATAGTCGCCCTTGTACTCCTTCTCGATGGTCTGGTAGAAAGCGGGCAGTTCTTCGGGTGTCAGCGCCTTGGCCAGGGCGGGCAGGATGGCTTTGGCCACGGCACGGTCCACTTCGGGGTCGTAGTCTTTGTTGTAGATGTCGTCGTACACCTCTTCCAACTGCTTCTTGGTGGCCTGGAGCAGGGAGTCGTCTTTCGATTCGATGGCCTCTTTCATCTTGTCCATCATGGCAGGGGGACAACCGAACTCGATGGCTCTCAGGGCTTCGTAGAGGTATTCGGCACGGCGCAGTGCGGGGGTCATCTGCTCCACAATGGCGTCTATCTTCTCCACCACGCCTTCGTATTCGGGCTTGCCCTGAGCGAAGGCGGCGAAGCGCTTCTCCTGTTCAGCCTTGGTGGTGAGCACGTTGTTGTCCACGATGGCCTTGTTCATGCCGATGGAGTTCTTCCAGTAGTTGCTGCTGCCGGCAAACTTGTTGGCATACTGGATGCGGGTCTTGTCGCTCTGGCGCATGTACTTCTTCAGCACGTCGAGGTAGACGGTGCGCATGTCTATCATGGCCTGGTTGACGGCGGTCATGCGCTGGCGCACTTCACTTTCGGTGAGGTAACGGTTGGTGGAGCCGGGGAAGCCCATAATCATGGCATAGTCGCCTTCGTCCAGTCCCTTCAGCGAGATGGGAAGGAACTTGGGCGTCTTCAGGGGCACGTTGTCGGCGCTGTATTCGGCAGGCTCTCCGTTCTTGTCGGCATAGATGCGGAACATGGAGAAGTCGCCCGTGTGGCGGGGCCACATCCAGTTGTCCGTCTCGCCGCCGAACTTGCCCACGCTCGAGGGTGGGGCAGCCACCATGCGCACGTCGCTATAGACCTTATAATAGAAAAGGTAATACTTGTTGCCGGCGTAGAAGGGCAGGGCGCGTACCTCGATGCCGGGTTTGCCCTTGAGGTCGCTTTTTTCCAGTTCTTCCTTGGCCAGCTTGCCGAGGAACTTGTTGGTCATGGCTTCGTATTCGTCCACCTCACCGGCCTTTACCTTGGCGTTCACCAGGTCGGTGATGTCCACGATGCGGTGTACAAAGCGGAACTTCAGCCCCGGCGTAGGCAGTTCCTCGGCACGGCTCATGGCCCAGAAACCGTCGGTCAGGTAGTCGTGCTCCACGCTGGAGTGCTGCTGGATGGAGGCATATCCGCAGTGGTGGTTGGTCAGGATGAGGCCTTCGGGCGAGATGATTTCGCCGGTACATCCTCCGCCGAAGATGCCGACGGCATCCTTCAGCGACACTCCATTGGGGTTATAGAGATCGTCGGCTTCCAGCTTCAGACCCTGTTTCTTCATCATGTCGATGGAATTCTGCTGCTTCATCAGCTGGAGCAGCCACATGCCTTCGTCGGCCTGCGCCGAGAAGGTAAATGCTGCGGCGAGGACCGCAGCGAGGTACTTCTTGATTTTCATGTATGTCATTTAATTTAGTAATGATTTATATGTTGTTGTTCTTTTGTAAAGTCTTTATTGGGGCATGGGCAACTTGCCTTCGCGAATGGCGTCCATCACGTTGGCAGGTGCGCGTTGAGCCAGGTATTCCTTCTTCATGAAGTCCATGTAGGGAGCCACGTGGCTGAAGAACTGCCGGTAGCCGGCACAGAGGTAGTTGAGGCCTGGTTCGCCGTCAGTCGTGCGGGCAAAACGGTTCTTGGGACAGTCGCCGTTGCAGGCGAAGAGCCATTCACACTCTTTGCATTGGTGGGGCAAGGAGTCATATTTGTTTTGTCCAAATCGTTGTTGGCGTTCACTGTACATCATCTCCACCAGTGTCTGCTGGTAGATGTTGCCCAGCTTGTATTCGGGGAAGACGAAGTGGTCGCACGCATAGACGTCGCCGTTGAACTCCATCACGCCGGCGTGGCCGCACGTCCGCGCCATGGAGCAGACGCCGGGCTGTTCGCCCACCCAGTTGGCCAGCGTGGAGTCGAAGAGTTGGATATAATATGTACCCACATCTTCTTTGACCCACAGGTCGAACAGGCGGCAGAGGAAATTGCCCCATTGTTCGGGGCTGACGGAGAATTCGGCCAGCGGCGCGTCGCCGCCGTCGGCCAGGGAGGCCAGATGCCGGCCGTCGCCGTGGGGCAGGATGCGCTCCACGATAGGGGCGAACTGGATGTAATGGCATCCCAGATCCTTGAAGAAGCGGTAAAACTCCTCGGGATAGTCGGCGTTGTATTCGTTCACCACTGCCATGCCGTTCCATTCCACGCCGTGCTTCTTCAGCAGATTAATGCCTTGCATCACTTTGTGGAATGAGGGGCGTCCCTGCTTGTTCTTGCGGTACTCGTCGTGGAATTCCTGCGGGCCGTCGATGGAAACCCCCACCAGCCAGTTGTTCTTCTTGAAAAACTGGCACCACTCGTCGGTGAGCAGTGTGCCGTTGGTCTGTATGCAATTGTCGATGGTACGTCCGTTGGCATATTTCTTCTGAAGCTCCATGGCCCGTTTATAGAAAGACAGAGGGCGCATCAACGTTTCTCCACCGTGCCAGGTGAAGAGCACCTGCGGCATGGTCTGTGAGTTGATGTATTCTTCGATGAATTTCTCCAGCAATTCCTCGCTCATCACGTGCTTGGGATTTTCTTTGTACAGCTTGGCCTTCTCCAGGTAGTAGCAATAGTCGCATGCAAGGTTGCATACGGCCCCTACGGGCTTTAACATCACGTAGAGCGGTTTGGCAAAGGGTGCGTAGGTAGACATGTCTGTATCTTGTAGCTTTTGATTAATTTATGTGCAAAAATACGTAAAGCAAATGAAAATACGTTTTTTGCCTCTTCCTTTATAAGGATTATTAATACCTTTGCGGCGTGAAAATCCTAAATACATTTCTTACATGGACATGAACAAGATGTGTGTTAATTGCACTATCCCTTTGATGCTGTTGCTTGTGCTTTTTACTTCTTGTAGCAAGCGCTATAAGATAGAAGGAAAATCTTCTGTAACGAGTTTGGATGGCAAAATGCTATATTTGAAGTCTTTGCAGGAGGGTGATTGGGTGACGGTTGATTCGGCGGAAGTAATCCATGGTCTGTTTAAGATGAAGGGGCCTGCCGACAGTGTCAGGATGGTAACTCTCTATATGGGTGATGAAGGCTTGATGCCGCTGGTTCTTGAAAATGGACATATTCGCGTTAACATTGCAAATACGCAGATGGAGGCGAGTGGTACTCCTTTGAATGACAGGCTTTATGAATTTATTGATAAGCGTAATTCAATGGAGTTGGCTGTCGAGGAAGTAGAGCGTAAAGAAGCACGTATGGTTCTTGACGGTGTGGCTCTGGACGACATACATGGACAGTTGGAACAAGAAGCCGATTCGCTGATACGCGTGATGGATACTTACGTGAAAGGTTTTATTGTGGATAATTTCGAGAATGTTCTGGGTCCCAGCGTCTTTATGATGATGTGCAGTACGTTACCCTATCCGGTGATGACTCCAGCTGTTGAAGAGATTATGAAGGAGGCTCCTCTTTCGTTCAAGGAGCATGTGTTGGTGAAGGATTTCATATCCAAGGCCAAAGAGAACATGAAACTGCTTGAAGAGCAAAAACGTTTGCGTCAGAACGTTGCCTCCACGCAGCCTTGAGCGCAGCAAGCCCGTATACAGAAGAAAGAGAGTGAATTCTAAGGCTCAGACGAGTTAGAATTCACTCTCTTTCTTCTGTATATCTATATCTTCTGAATCCGTTGTGGCCTTTCACTTTAATACAGTGCTTTATGACCCTCTGACGAAGCACTGTATGAGAGGTTGACGAAGCACTGCATGAGACCCTGATGAAGCACTGTGTTATAAGGTTATAAAGCACTGTGTTGAAATGGTAGGAAATTTTTGTGTTGGCTTCGATTAATAGACTATCGGTCCTGATCGTCGTTTTGCACCATGCCTTTGTACTTTTCGGGTAGGGCGCTTTCTACGGCAGCATAGGCTTCGGTCATGGTTGCTTTCACGTTTTCCGGTCCCTTACACTTGGGTGGAATGGGTTCGTGGATGGTCAGTGTGAGGCTGTGACGGTGTATCCACTTGCCTGTGCGGGGCAGGATCTCAAAGGAACCGTCAATCGTGACAGGCACTACGGCTAGTTGTAGGTCGTCGGCCAGCTGGAAAGCACCTCGTTTGAAGTAGCCCATGTGTCCCGTGAACGTGCGTGCTCCTTCAGGGAAAACAACAAGTGAAACCCCATCTTTCAGCGACGCTTCGGCTTTACGCATCATAGCAACCATCTTTTTTGGATTGCCACGTTCCACGAATATGTGGCCCGCGCTTTCGCAAGCTTTGCCTACGAACGGAATCTTCCGCAAGCTCTTCTTCATCATCCACTTGAAGTTACGTCCAAGGAAACCGTAGATGAGAAAAATGTCGAAAGCGCCTTGATGGTTGGGGACGAAGACATAGGAAGTATGCTTATGTAGCTTCTCGCGTCCCACTACATGAACAGGAATCAGTAAGAGGTAACATGTTAGCTGTGACCATATCTTACCGGGATAGTAACCCCAGATGTGTGCTCCACCCAGTAGTGAACCGATGATGGTAACCAAAGCTGTCAGGATGGTCAATACTAGGAATAGGGGGACTGCAATGCAAATCTGATAGATGTAGTAGAGAAACTTCATAATACTGGCTATTTTTCGGGACAAAGATAATAATTTTTACAGCTTCCCCGTTTCTCTTTACCCTTTTTTCTTCTTCAGCGTGATGACGGTAATCTCAGGCCAGGCACCGAAGCGGAATGGGAGTCCGACGTAGCCGATACCCACGTTAACGTAGAGTGCCCGTGCCCCTTCGTAGTACATGCCCGACCATTCCGGGTATTTCAGTGACGAAAGCGAGCGACCGAAGAAGGTCATCTGCATGGCGTGTGTATGCCCGGCCAGCATCAGGTCGATGTCCGATTCTGGCAGTACTTCACGTCGCCAATGTGTGGGGTTATGACTCAGTAGGATACTGAACATTTCTTCCGTACCATGGGTGGCTTGTGCCAGGTCGGCATGTTGAGAGAAAGGTGGCTCACCATCGTTTTCTACACCAATGAGGGCAATACTGTCTCCTTTGTGGTGTAGAATAATGTGGCTATTATCCAATAATTGCCAGCCCATAGCCTTCTGCTCATTCCGCAGGTATTGCAAGTTGTCTGCTTCTTCATGACTGTTTTTCCAGTGATAGTAAGTGCCGTAGTCGTGATTGCCTAGAACAGAGTAAACACCGTCAGGAGCTTTCAGGCGCGATAGGATTGGACGGAAAGCGTCCAGCTCGTGGCTCTGTTGATTCACCAAGTCTCCTGTAAAGACAATGAGGTCGGCTTGCTGGCTGTTGGTTAATTCCACCAGTTTCTCTATGGCTGTGGGGTGACCCTGCCAACTGCCGATATGGATATCCGACAACTGGGCGATGCGATAGCCGTCGAAGCCTTCGGGCAGGCGGTCCGATTCATAGGTTACTTCCTTTACTTCGAAACGCGTGATACCTGCTGTGGCACCATAAATCACATTGACGAAACTTACAATGCCCAGTACCAAGCCTAGAATGGTGAACGGTGCACGGTGAACAATAAAGGGAGCCCGAGGACTGCGAAACGGTGTGTGTAGTACGACAGCTGACAAACAGCGTCCCACACCGCGACATAGTATGCCGAGTAGCGAGCAAAGCATGAACAGTATTTTAGGTACGGCCAGGGCCATGACGGCAATAGCCAGGCGACCGATGGCTTGTGGATGATGAGCCAGAGCATTGTCGCCTGTCAGGTAGATAAGATACAGGTATAGCAGAACCAGGATAGCAGAGGGTAGCCAATAGGCAGCACGCCGTGCGAAGTTTTTAGTTCGTCGTACAATGTACACCAGATAAATATACAGATCAGGCAGAAGCAGGGCCAGGAGCAGAATTAATGTGATTCGGTGCATACGTCTTTCAAGTCTTCAATGTCTTTTTTGATTTGGTTCAAGTTCTTGTAGATGAGGTGCTGGTAGAGCAGCCAAATGACAGCGGCTTCAAACAGTATGAAGACGCCGATGATGACTGCCTGTATGAGGGTCGGCAGGTGATAGAACTCCATGGCCCAATAATAGATACCTCCGAAGAGCAGTACCCAAAGGCTGATGGCAGCTACTTCCTGGCGTGTCCATAGACGCAACTTGACGATACGTCGGCTCACTTCAGCAATAGGCAGCAGATCGACACGCGTCTGTTGCATATAGCGGTAGGTGCGCCAGTCCCAGCCACCACCTGCTATTAGTGTCACAGCTAGAAAAATAAGCACGACTTGTAGTTTGGTACGTGTGTCTGTATTGTCAATCAAAGAAGGAAGCAGCAGGCAGATGGTTCCAATAGCTATCAGGATGAACAGACCGATACAGAGCGAAATTCGTTGCAGACTCATGAGATTGCCCAGCTTTCGTTCTGCTTTATGTTTGTAGCAGGCAATGAGTTCTGTCACTCGTTCTTCAGTGGTAATATCCCGGTTTTGCAGATGCTTGTCCAACGTCTGCCATGATTTCTTCAATTCCTCCAGTTCCATATCATTCCTCCTTCTTCATTTTTCTCAGTTTCTCCTTGATGCGATTCAGTTTTGTAGCTACGTTCGTTACGGTCAGTCCGGTAATCTCACTGATTTCTTCGTAACTCTTTTCTTCAAGATAAAGTAGGATAATGGATTTCTCCAATTGTCCCAGCCGATTGATCATGCGATACAGGTGTCGCAACATAGCCTGCGTCTCGTCCCATTCTTCACTGCGGTCTGCTTCGGCAGGTGTCAGCGACACGATTTCGGGAATGTTTTTCTCTTTTCGCATAAAGCTGATGCAGATGTTTAGCGAGATACGGTAGATCCATGTGGATAGTTTGCATTCACGACGGAACTTAGGAAAAGCTTTCCATAAGTTCAGTACCACCTCTTGATACAGATCGTTGAGTGGCGCGTTGGGAGTGGCATATAAATAGCACACTTTATAGATGACGCGTTCATATTCTTTGATCAGAGCAACAAACTCTTGTTCTGTTTTATCCATAACTCTTGTGGGGTGGCTTTTTATGATATTGGTCGTCTGCTTGGATAGAAAATCACATCATTCCAGATTGGACGATAAAAATTTTCTCATTTGTTCTATTGGCATTCCTCGTCGACGTGCATAATCTTCTAGCTGTTCTTGGTCGATATGGCCTACGGAGAAGTAGCGGGCTGCTGGATGAGCCAGCATCAGTCCGCTGACAGAAGCATGGGGATGCATGGCACCGTTTGTGGTGAGCGTGATGCCGATTTGTTCTAGGTCGAGCAACTGGTCGATGAGGAAGTTGACAGACTGGTCAGGCAGCGAGGGATAACCAACGGCGGGGCGTATACCCTGAAACTTTTCTTGTAGGAGTTCGGCAATGGACAGAGTCTCGTTAGGAACATAGCCCCAGGTGTTTTTGCGTATATATTCGTGCATTTTTTCTGTTGCGGCTTCGGCCAGGCGGTCGGCAAGTGTCTGTACTAGCAAGTGTTGATAAGGATCGTCGGTGTAGAGAGAGTCTGTGTCTCCTGCTACTGTGGCTGCAAATACGCCTACTGTATCTGCCTTTCCTGATGAAAGAGGGCGTACGAAGTCACTTAGACAAAGATAGAATTCTTTATTGGCTGTTGTGGATTGTTGCCGTAGTAAAGGGAAGGACATTCCATCTAGTAGTAGATTATCTCCATCGGCGTTGGCGCAGCATAGACGATAGATACATTTGCAAGTAAGTTCGTTTTCCAGCCGGACGAGCATGCGTTGCGCCTCTTTAAAAAGTTGCATGGCTTCAGCAGCTTTGGCTCGCTCTGTTTCAGGAAAACGGGCCAGCCACAGAGCACGGCAGGAATCGCAACCATGTATATCTGCAATCGTGGCGAACTTTGGTTGGAATCCCCAGGCATGAAAAAAATAGATCCAGTTGATATAGGGAGTTGTTTCGGAAATAGAGTAGGAGAGAATAGGCATAGCAAGTGGATAAACAGGTACGGACGGTGACAGAATTGGGATGTCTTTCAATTCTGTACCGTCCGTGCTTGGTAATCTTAGACTTCTTTAATCAGTTCCATTCCCCGCTTGATAGCTTCTTCATTCATCGGAATCAAGTGATGGTGGCGTTCTGGCAGTGTTTTTTTCAGTCCTTTGATAACATTCTCCAAGGTAACCATGGGCTTGATTTTGAGGAGGCCGCCCAATACGATCATGTTGAATGCCTTAGCATTGTTCATCTCGTTAGCTGCATCCATGGCATCGATACGATAGACGTGAATGTCTTTACGTGTGGGTGGATTGATGATACCATAACCGTCATAGATGAGTACGCCACCAGGTTTTACTTTGCTTTCAAATTTCTCCAGCGAAGGCTGGTTGAGAATGATGGCAGCATCGTACTTACTGAGGATAGGAGATGATATTTTTTCATCGCTGACGATGACGGTCACGTTAGCCGTACCGCCTCGCTGTTCGGGACCATAGGCGGGCATCCAAGTCACTTCTTTGCCTTCCATCAATCCGGAGTAGGCTAGAATCTTTCCCATGGACAGTACGCCTTGTCCGCCGAAGCCTGCTATAATGATTTCTTCTTTCATAAGAATAAATATGCTTAGAGGTTATTTATCTTTTAAATCGCCAAGGGGATAGAAGGGGAACATGTTTTCTTCCATCCATTTGTTGGCTGCAGCGGGTGTCATTTTCCAGCCTGAATTACAAGTGGAAACAATTTCTACCAGATTGCTGCCTTTGCCTGCCATAGAGTTCTCGAAGGCTTTACGGATGGCTTTCTTGGCCTTTCGGATAGCAGGAACAGATTGTACGCTTTGCCGGGTGACATAGGCAGTTCCTTCTAGTTGTGCAGCAATGTCGGCCATCTTTAATGGGTAACCATGCAAATGTACATCGCGGCCGTAAGGACAAGTGGCGGTCTTCATGCCTACCAGTGTGGTGGGGGCCATTTGTCCGCCGGTCATTCCATAAATGGCATTGTTGATGAAAATAATAGTGATATTTTCACCACGGTTCAAAGCATGGATGGTTTCCGCCGTACCGATGCAGGCCAAGTCACCGTCGCCCTGATAGGTGAATACGAGGCGGTCCGGCCAAAGGCGCTTGATGGCGGTGGCCAATGCGGGTGCACGTCCGTGGGCGGCTTCCTGCCAGTCAATGTCCAGATAGTTGTAGATGAAGACGGCGCAGCCTACGGGCGAGATGCCGATGGCTTTGTCTTCCATGCCCATTTCCTCGATGACTTCGGCAATGAGCTTGTGTACCACGCCGTGGCTGCATCCCGGACAGTAGTGCATCGGGTTGTCGTTCATCAGCGTCGGTTTCTTGTAAACCAGGTTTTCGGGTTTGATGATATCTTCTTTTGTCATAATTGCTCCTCCTTATCTGTTGCTAAATCGTATGAAGAATTCCATCACCTTGAAGAAGATGGCGGCCGCGCAGACGTAGACGAAGGTCATGAAGTCGTCTGCCAGGAAATAGGTGGCAACGGCGGCTACGGCCAGCACGAGGAAGATGATGTTCAGTACGTTTCTTATTTTCTCCGTTTCCATCTGCCGAATACGTGTTTATTCATTGATGATAATTTTTTCTTTCAGGGCGGCCACGATTTCGTCGGGATCGGGGACGATGCCTCCCAGGCGGCCGAAATGCTCGACGCGCACTTTGCCGTTGACGGCCAGGCGGACGTCTTCGATCATCTGTCCGGCATTCAGTTCGGTTACCAGCATACCTTTTACCTTGTCGGCATAGGCGGCAAGGGCCTTTGTGGGGAAGGGCCAGAGAGTGATGGGGCGCAGGATGCCTACCTTGATACCTTCTTCGCGGGCCAGTTCCATTGCTTTCTGTCCGATACGGGCCATGGAGCCGAAGGCTACGATGAGATAGTCGGCGTCGTCGCAGTTGATTTCTTCGAAGCGTACTTCGTTTTCTTCAATCTGGCGGTATTTTGCCTGGAAGCGGATGTTGTTCTTCTCCATTTCTTCGGGCTTCAGTTCGAGCGAGGTGATGATGTTGGGCTTGCGTCCTTTCGCCTTGCCGGTAGTGGCCCAGGGGCATTGGGCGATGACTTCAGCGTCGGTACGGCGTGGCTTGGCGGGCGGGAGCACCACTTTCTCCATCATTTGTCCGATGACGCCGTCGGCCAGGATAATGGCCGGATTGCGGTATTTGAAGGCCAGTTCGAAAGCCAGGCCAACGAAGTCGGCCATTTCCTGTACCGATGCAGGGGCCAGTGCGATGAGGCGGTAGTCGCCGTGTCCGCCGCCCTTCACGGTTTGGAAATAGTCGGCCTGGCTGGGCTGGATGGTCCCCAGACCGGGACCTCCGCGCATGACGTTCACGATGAGGCAGGGCAACTCGGCGCCGGCCAGATAGGAGATGCCTTCCTGTTTCAGGCTGACGCCGGGGCTGGACGAGGAGGTCATCACCATCTTTCCGCTTCCGGCACCGCCGTACACCATATTGATTGCGGCCACTTCGCTTTCGGCCTGCAGCACCACCATGCCGGTGGTTTCCCAGGGTTTCAGCTCGGCCAGGGTTTCCAGTACTTCCGATTGGGGAGTGATCGGGTAACCGAAGTATCCGTCGACTCCGCAGCGGATGGCGGCGTGGGCGATGGCTTCGTTACCTTTCATTAATACTACTTCTTCTTCTGCCATATTGCTTACTTGTTTGCTTATTCGACTTTGACTTTATAGACCGAGATACAGCCGTCGGGGCAGACGGTGGCGCACGATGCGCAGCCGTTGCACGTATCCTCCAGTATCTGGTGCACGTAATTATATCCTTTGATGTTCACTTCCTTGGTGAGGGCTATCACGTGGAGGGGACAGGCCACGACACAGAGGTTGCATCCTTTGCAGCGCTCGGTGTCCACTACGATTGCTCCTTTGATTTTTGCCATAATATACGTTCCTTTTGTTTTTATTTATTGATTATACATGTCTTTGTTGTAGAAGTTCAGGATGTCCATCACCATCGCGTAGGCGTTTTTGGCGGGGCTGTCGGGGTTGATGTCCATCGCGCGGCGGTAGTTGTTCAGCGCCTGCTGCCAGTTTCCCTGTTTGCGCCAGGCATTTCCGCAGAGGTAGTAGGCTTGGTCCCGGTGTTCAGCAGAGGTCTGAAGGAAGAGGTCCAGTTCTTTGATGGCCAGTTCCGTTTCTCCCCGGCTGATGAGTTCTTTTATGGTATCCAGTTTCTCCATATTCAATCGCTTTTGGACGTACAAAGATAGCTTTTTATCTCGGACATGTTGCATCTTCGGACATAAAAATGTAAAAAACAGATGGAAAAAAAGACGCCCGAAGTCCGACGATGTTGTCATTCTGTCGGAGCTTCGGGCGTAGCCTGTCTATAACGGTGATGTTTACTTGACAAGTTGTCCGTTGATGTAGAGATTTCGGAACGTTACGTCATGGGCGCCGCGGATATCGTTACCGCCGCTGCTGACGTTGTCGAAGCGGCAGTCTTCCACGCTGACGTTGCTGACGTGGCTGTCGTCGTCCAGGCCGATGATGAGTACGCCCAGTTCGCTTTTTTGGCAGGTGACGTTTTTCAGGTGGACGTTGCGTACGACGGGGTCGTAGCCTCGCTGGCAACGTTCGCGGTTTTCGTATTGCAGGTTGATGCGCAGCACGGCTTCGCGGCACTGGCCGACGGTGATGTTGCGCACGAAGATGTTTTCAATCACCCCGCCGCGGCAGGTGCTGGTCTTGATGCGGATGACGCGATCCAGATCAGGGCTGTCCATGCGGCAGTTCTCGACGTAGAGGTTGCGGTAGCCGCCGGAGATTTCGCTGCCTATCACCACGCCTCCGTGGCCGTTCTTCATCAGGCAGTTGCGCACGATGATGTTCTCGCTGGGGATGTTCCAGCGACGTCCGTCCTGATTGCGGCCGGACTTGATGGCGATGCAGTCGTCGCCCGTGTCGAAGGTGCAGTCTTCGATGAGCACATTCTTGCACGACTCGGGGTCGCAGCCGTCGCCATTGGGACCGCTGTTGTAGACGTGGACGCCTTTCACCGTTAGGCTTTCGCAGAACAGGGGATGGATGACCCAGAAGGGAGAGTTGAGCAGCGTGACGTCTTCGATGAGCACCCGGCGGCAAGCGTAGAGGTTGATGAGCTGCGGGCGCAGGCCGTCGTCGGGCGTCATGACGCGCCGGTAGACGGGGGTCGACGTCTCGCCGTACATCAGCAGGCGGTCGCGGCCGCCGTTGCGATGGGCCGTCATGCCTTCCTGCCAGCCGTACTTGGCTGCGCCGCACATGGGCCACCACGCGTCCATCGACCCCTGGCCGTCGATGACGCCCTTGCCGGTGATGGCGATGTTCGTCTCGCCGCAGGCGTAGATGAGGGGATGGGCGTTGTAGCAGTCGATGCCCTCCCAGCGCGTCAGGACGGCGGGGAAGTAGAGGCTCTGGTCGGTGGAGAAGCGCAGGACGGCACCCTCGGACACGTGCAGGCGGACGTTGCTCTTCAGCGTCAGCGGGCCGGTGTAGAACGTGTCGGCGGGGACGACCACCGTGCCGCCGCCTTCCAGGCTGCACGTCGTGATGGCACGGTTGATGGCTTCGTGGCAAGGGGCATCGGGCGTGCCGGGACGAGCGCCGAAGTCGGTGATGAGGTAGCTTCGGTCGGCGAAGGTGGGACGTTCGATTTGTTTCTCGATTTCGGCGCAGGCTTCGAAGGCTTTGTCGAAGTCGACCGGTCCGGCGGCCGCAAGGGCGGAGCAGAACAGCAGGCCGGCGCAGAGTAGGTTTCTTTTCATGGTCTTTCGGATGTTACGGTTTGTTTCTGTGCAAAGATAGGCATCTGCGGTCGATGCGCAGGGCGATTTTTTGACGGAAAGGGTGCAGTTTTTGACAAACCGTTTGCCGAGGTGCTTTTCCCGAAGCAGGAAAGCTTCCTGCAACGTGCAGGACGGAATCCCGGAGCTGGAAAGCTTCCTGCAACGTGCAGGACGGAATCCCGGAGCTGGAAAGCTTCCTGCAACGTGCAGGACGGAATCCCGGAGCTGGAAAGCCTCCTGCAGCATGCAGGACGGAATCGCGCAGCGCGAAAGCTTCCTGCAGCGTGCAGGGCGTTTTCCCGTTTTGCGGCGGGGCGTTTCCGTCGGACGAAAAAGAAGCGCGGACGGACGCGGGAGCACCGGTGGTGAACATCGGTTTTCTCCGTGCGTCGGTCCGCGCAGGTCTTGTTTGAAATCAGAAATCTGAATTCGGAAATCTTCCGTCAGCCTTTTACCGGGATTTTGTCAATCCGCCGCTGATGGCGTCCGCCTTCGAAGTCGGTGGCGAAGAACTCGGTCATGATACGGTCGGCTTCCTCGCAGGTGATGAAGCGGCCGGGCATGACGAGCACGTTGGCGTCGTTGTGCTGGCGTGCCAGATGGGCAATCTCGGGTATCCAGCAAAGGGCGGCCCGGATGCCCTGATGCTTGTTCAGGGTGATGCCGATGCCTTCGCCGCTGCCGCAGATGGCGATGCCGGGGTAGCATTCGCCCGCCTCGACGGCCAGGGCCAGGGGGTGGGCAAAGTCGGGATAGTCGCAGCTTTCGGCGGTGTAGGTGCCGAAGTCCTTGTAGGACCAGCCGCGGGCGTCGAGCCACTGCTTGACGTACTGCTTCAGCTCGAAGCCTGCGTGGTCGGATGCTAAACCTATTGTCTTCATGTCGTTTCAGATCATTTCTTTCACTTGTGTGTAAAC
>CAYQOV010000012.1:0-57517 GCA_964419245.1 uncultured Bacteroides sp.
TGCTGCTAGCTTGACTACCTATACTTTGATGTCCAATCTGTTGGCGGCCGTGGCCGTCCCGCTCGTTTTCCCGTTGGTAGAACCTCATGCGGATGTGACTTTCTGGCTGGCTTTTCTGAAAATCCTTAGCAAGGTTTTTCCGTTGCTGCTTTGTCCGTTCCTGTTGGCATGGCTCTTGCGGATTTGGTTGCCTGCTGTTCATCAATGGTTGCTGGAGCGGCATACGGCTGCTTTTTACCTGTGGGGTGTGGCCTTGGCGATTGTTTCTGGTCAAACTGTGCGTTCATTAGTCAACAGTACAGCTCCAGGCTATGTGGAGGTGCTGATTGCTTTGGCCGGACTGGTGGCATGTTGCGTTCAGTTCTATTTGGGTAAACGTATCGGTGGACATTATAAGGAACGTATCAGTGGTGGTCAGGCATTGGGTCAGAAGAATACCGTGTTGGCTATTTGGATGGCTTATACTTATTTGAATCCTCTTTCTTCAGTGGGTCCTGGCTCCTACGTGTTGTGGCAAAATATTATTAACAGCTATCAGTTGTGGAAGAAAAGGAAAGCTGATTTATCCAAGGATGTGCAAGGTAGTTAGGGAATAATTTGTACTTTTGTCGTCGAAAAAGATTGTGCTTACCGTTTCTTCTGTTGTTGGAGTTATAGTCATGCAGGAGTAGGGGAAGGCATAGTCGGATAATTTTGTGAAAGTTAGATCATGAATCCAGTTGAAATTATCGATAAATATTATCAGGAGGGCAGTGAACTGCGCCATATTCTGCTGACCCATAGCCGTTCGGTTGCCGACAAGGCTTTGCAGATAGCCGACAGACATCCTGAACTGAAGGCAGACAGGGATTTCCTGTACGAAGCAGCCATGTTACACGATATTGGTATTTTTCTGACCGATGCTGACGGTATTTTTTGTAAAGGCGATAAACCTTACATTTGTCATGGCTATTTGGGTGCCGACCTGATGCGTAATGAAGGCTATCCACGCCATGCGTTGGTTTGCGAGCGGCATACTGGAGCCGGCTTGTCACTCGAACAGATCGTAGAACAGCAATTGCCTGTACCTCATCGTGAGATGCTTCCTGTCAGTATCGAGGAGCAGATTATCTGTTTTGCCGATAAATTTTATTCCAAAACCCGTCTCGACCGTGAAAAGACAGTAGAGAAGGCGAGGAATAGTCTGGAAAAATATGGAGCGGAAGGTTTGTCACGTTTCGACCGTTGGTGCGAACTCTTCTTGTAGCTATCTAATTTTCTTTAAAAAGAGCGGACAATCCATCTATTTTGTTTATTTTTGCCCCCTCCAAGCACATAACCGTATGTTTATTTGAGCATTGAAAGTAAAGACAACCATATCATTCTTATTATTGTTTCTCTTGCTGATCATTTCTGCTGAAGCCGAATCGCAGCGCAGGAACAGGAACGTTTCGCTTCCAAGGAATCAAAGAGATTCGTTGCAGACAGGCGACACGTTGCGCAATGACTCCATACCTGTCGATACATTGGCGGCTAAGAAGAAAGACGGGCTCGATGCGCCAGTAACTTATGAAGCGACGGACTCCATTGTGTTTACGCAAAACGGTTATGCCCATCTGTATGGAAACAGTAAAGTGAATTATCCGCAAGCCGAACTGACTGCTGCCGTCATTACCATGAATATGGACAGTAGTACGGTCTATGCCCATGGCGTGGAGGACTCATTGGGTGTGATGCAGGGTACACCTGTCTTTAAGGATGGCGAGACGCCTTACGAAACCAATACCATCCGCTACAACTTCAAGAGTAAGCGAGGTATCATCAGCAATGTGGTGAGCCAGCAGGGTGAGGGATATGTAACGGGTAACAATGCTAAGAAGGGAACGGGTAACGAGATGTATATGAAGGATGGTAAATATACAACCTGTGATAACCACGAACATCCTCACTTCTATATGCAGATGACTTATGCCAAAGTTCGTCCTAAGAAGAATGTAGTGACCGGACCTGCCTATCTGGTGGTCGAGGATGTACCTCTGCCCTTGGCGGTTCCGTTCTTTTTCTTCCCTTTCTCCAGCAGCTACTCGTCAGGTTTTCTGATGCCTACTTATATGGACGACTCCAGCCGCGGTTTTGGTCTGACGGACGGTGGCTATTACTTTGCCATCAGTGACCAGATGGATTTGAAACTTCGTGGCGATATCTTCACGAAGGGTTCGTGGGCGCTGAATGCCGAAAGCAACTATGTGAAGCGATACAAGTATTCAGGTCTTTTCCAAGCCAGCTATCAGGTGACGAAGACAGGTGACAAAGGTTTACCCGACTATGCTGTATCCAAAGATTTTAAGATTGTATGGAGCCACCGTCAGGATGCAAAAGCTAATCCGAACTCCACTTTCTCGGCCAGTGTGAACTTCTCGACCAGTAGCTACGAACAGACCAACATCGGCAATCTGTACAATTCGCAGGCCATGACGCAGAATACCAAGACCTCGAGTATCAGTTATACCCGAAGCTTCCCTGATCAGAAGCTGACCATCTCGGCCACGTCGAACATTGCGCAGACCATGAAGGATTCCTCTGTGTCAGTTACCTTGCCCGACTTGACCATCTCGCTCAGCAATGTCTATCCCTTCAAGCGCAAGAAGGCTGTAGGCGAAGAACGATGGTATGAAAAAATTTCTGTCCGCTATACAGGTCGTTTCAAGAACAGTATCAATACGAAAGACTACTTGCTGTTTAAGTCGAACTTGATAAAGGATTGGGAAAACGGCATGCAGCATGAAATTCCGATCAGTGCCACGTTTACCCTTTTCAAGTACTTCAATCTGACGCCTTCTGTCAACTATACTGAACGCTGGTATACCCGCAAAATTACAAAAGGATGGGACGAAACTACCAGCAGAGAAGTGAATACAGATACCATCTATGGGTTCCATCGTGTCTACAACTATAATGCCAGCCTCGGCTTGAATACCAAGATTTATGGTATGTACAAGCCCATCTTTCTGCCGAAGAAGGCCATTCAGATACGTCATGTCATCACTCCTTCTATCAGCCTTAGTGCTGCCCCCGACTTTACGACGTCGCGCTATGGGTATTATGATACCTATTATCGTCCGAACAGCAATGGTACGCAGGATACAGTGAAGTATTCCTATTATGCCAATCAGATGTTTGGTGTGCCCAGTGGCGGTAAGCAGGGAAACATCACATTCAGCATCTCCAACAACTTGGAAATGAAGTATAAGGACAAGAACGACTCTATCAAGAAAGTCTGTCTGATTGACGAATTGGGAGCAAGCCTTTCCTATAATATGGCTGCTACGACAAGGCCGTGGAGCGACCTGACATTGAACGCACGATTGAAACTGACAAAGAGCTATACGTTCAGTATGAGCTCCACGTTCAAGACCTATGGTTATAAATTCGACGAACAAGGCAATGTTGTAGATAATGATCGTACCGAGTGGTCTTATGGCCGTTTTGGTATCTTCCAAGGTTATAGTTCTTCTTTCAGTTATACATTCAACAATGATACCTGGAAGAAAGTCAAGGCTTTCTTTACAGGTGAAAAGGAAGAGGGCGAAGGGAAAGAAGGTGGCGAAGGAACGGAGACCGATGAGACTACAGAAGGTGAAGAAACTGCATCAGGGGGCTTGCCAAGCAAGAAGAAAACAGAGAAAGCTGCCGTGGACGAAGATGGATATATGGCTTTCAAGATGCCTTGGTCTATCAATGTGAATTACGGTTTTGGCATTACCGAAGATCGAAGTGCGGAAATCAACAAGAAGAAGATGCGCTATCCTTATAAGTATACGCAAAACTTGAGTATCAACGGCAATATCAAGATATCCAACAAGTGGGCCATCAGCTTCAATTCGGGCTACGACTTCGATGCGAAAGAGATTGTGCAGACAGCTTTCAATATTACGCGCGACCTCCACTGCTTCAGCATGTCAGCCAGCCTTTCACCTTTTGGCCGTTGGAAATACTACAACTTTACCATTCGCGCCAATGCTAGCATCCTTCAGGACTTGAAGTGGGAGCAGCGTAGCCAGACGCAGAGTAATATTCAGTGGTATTAAAATCTATCTGTATTTGTTTCGTGTAGGAAAGCATTGCTTTGCTATGTGGAAAACGGTGCTTTCTTCCGGTAAAAGTATTGTTATCTGTATAGGGCAACATACTACATTGTGAATCTAAAGTGCCACTTGGTGATCGTAATGTAGATGTTTAGCGAGCTCAAGTAGGTGTTTAGTGCGTTCAGTGCGTTGCTCTTTTTCTGGCTGTATATTCTTTAAATATCCGTGTCTGAAAGCCTTTTTCTCTAAACTGGTTTCAATCTTTCATTCTGTTTGTAAATTGTTGATAAAGATATGGTTATGGTGAAAGGCCGTGTTTCATGTGGGTGAAACGACTGTTTTTCCGATTTTGCTTTCACAAAATTTGATCTTTCACTGTAATTATTTTATATTCAGTGGATTACAGTGAATTCGCGTATAAAAGTATCTATTTTTATCCCTATTATTTGTTCAAATACTTATGTGAAAGATTGATTTCGTGGGTATGAAACACAGGTACTGATAGAGGTCTTCTTTTCAGACTATAAAATAATCTATATAATAATTTGGTTTATAAAATAAACCTTATATCTTTGCGACAGAGTTCGAACCTGAAAACGGGATGACTGCATCCTGAAATGTAAAAACAGAATGTTGAAAACGTAAACAAGTAAGGAGGAAAACGTATGGAAGATCGTAAACTGAACGAAAAGGAGAGTTTGGAATTGATAACGCAGATGATTCAGAACACACGACGCAATCTGGATGCTGGTGGAGGAAACATGTTTCTGTTGTGGGGATATGTAGGTGTAGTGGTTACATTGGGTGTACTGGCCGCGTGGTCTCTGACGGAAAATACCGTTGCTTTGTGGGGCTTTTGGGCTTTGCCGGTAGTGGGATGGTCGTTGTCCTGGTGGTTCGGGCGCAAGTGGAGGAAGGAACAGAGAGCGAAGGACTATACCGACCGCGTAGTGAGACAGGTGTGGCAGATTATCGGTATTGCCTCTTGCGGAGTGGCTGGGTTCGCTACACTCTATCACAGTTATGAAATGATTTTGCCCTTGTGTGGCTTGCTGGTTTCGCTCGGCAGCTTGCTAACGGGCATTATTATCCGTTATACGCTGTTTTCGGGTTTGCCTTCTTGTGGATTTGCCTGGAGTCTGGAGCAAGTTTTTGAGGTGGCAACCGACGGAGCTTCCATGGACACGCTGATTATTTTTGTCCTTATTCTGCTGTTTTCGTTGGTTATTCCCGGTCATGTGTTGAACCGTCGTGTACGCAAGGATGTTTCAATTGGAAAGTGAGAAGGAACCGATATGTTTAGAGAACTGAACCCTTTGCTTCATAGCGAGCTGCGCCTGGCCGTGATGTCGCTGCTTATCAGCGTGGAGGAGGCGGACTTTGTCTACATCCGCCAGCAGACGGGAGCTACGGCGGGTAATCTGAGCGTGCAGATAGACAAGCTCAGCAAGGCGGGCTATGTGGAGGTGACGAAAACGTTCAAGGGAAAGATGCCTTGCACGCTCTGCAAAATTACGCCCCAGGGAGTAGATGCCTTCGAGGAATATGTGGAGGCGTTGAAGACGTATATTGTGAAATAAAGATTTAAAATGAAATTACAATGAAAATACTGGTTACTTACGCCGTTCAAGGCGAATTTACGGAACTGAAGTTCCCCGGCATGAGGGGAAACGACGAAGTACAGGTGGGTTATCTGCGTACAGGCATCGGCAAGGTGAAGTCGGCATATTACCTGACCGACGCGCTTAACCGTCTGCAGCCCGACTTGGTGATCAACATCGGTACGGCCGGCACGGTCGGCCATCGTGTGGGTGACATCTTTGTCTGTCGTCGCTTTGTTGACCGCGACTTGCAGAAAGTACAGAAATTGGGCGTGGATTGCCGTCTCGACGTATCCGACTTGTTGGAAGAGAATGGTTACTGCCTTCATTGGCAGGGGACGGACGGGGTATGCAATACAGGCGAATCCTTCCTGACCGAGCTGACCGACGTGGAAGGCGACGTGGTCGATATGGAAGCCTATGCTCAGGCTTGGGTGTGTCGTGCGAAGGGGGTGCCCTTTGTGGCGGTGAAGTATGTGACCGATGTCATCGGGCAAAATGCCGTGCAGCATTGGGAGGACAAGCTCTCCGATGCCCGGCAGGCTTTGGAGGCTTTCTTTGAACGGACGGGCGGCGTCTGACGCTATTTCAAGGTTTTGTACGACAGGATGTGCCAGCTGATACCTGCAGCCAGCAGGAGCAGCAGGACTCGAAGCCAAAGTGCTGCAATCAGGAAAGTCACGCAGTAAAGGATGGTAATCCACGTCAGGCTGACAGAAATGATTTTGGCATGAAGCGGTATGGCCTTGTGTTCGCGGAAGTTGCGGATATAGGGACCCAGCCGCTTCTGTCGTAACAGCCAGTCGTACAGGCGGGGCGAGCCGCGGAAGTAGAGGGCTGCCGTCAGGAGCAGGAAGGGCGTGGTGGGGAGCAGGGGCAGGAAAATGCCCGCAATGCCCAGTCCCAGCGACAGGCTTCCTAAAATGATGCAGATTACTTTCATGGCGCAAATGTAGAAAAAATAACGAAGAAATTTGTATTTTTGCCGCAGCATCGAGGTGACATTAGATGCAGAATTTATATAGGAACATTTATTTTAGTAAGCGTATTAAACCTATGTACACAGTAGTCAAACGCATGGAGGTGTCGGCTGCCCATAGCCTTCGCCTTTCTTATCCCAGCAAGTGTGAGAATCTGCATGGTCACAACTGGATTATCACCGTCTGGTGCCGTTCGCGCGAATTGAACGAGGACGGCATGGTCGTGGACTTTACCCACATCAAGCAGACGGTGATGGACCGTCTCGACCACAAGAATCTGAACGAAGTCATCCCCTGCAATCCCACGGCCGAGAACATCGCCCGTTGGGTGTGTGACCAGATACCTGCCTGCTTCAAGGTAGAGGTACAGGAGTCCGAAGGAAACATGGTCGTCTATGAGAAAGATTAACGAAATATTCTACAGCCTGCAAGGCGAGGGGTTCCATACGGGTACTCCTGCCGTATTCGTGCGCTTTTCGGGGTGCAACCTGAAATGTTCCTTCTGCGACACGCGTCACGAGGAAGGCACGCTGATGACCGATGAAGCCATCCTGGCCGAAGTACAGAAGTATCCGGCCCGCATGGTGATACTGACCGGGGGAGAGCCGTCGCTTTGGATTGACGGGACATTGGTAGACCTGTTGCATCGGGCTGGGAAGTACATCTGCATCGAAACAAACGGTACCCGTCCTTTGCCGGAAGGTATCGACTGGGTGACCTGTTCACCCAAACAGGGTGGCGTACTGAAGTTGGCCCGCATGGACGAAGTGAAGGTGGTGTACGAGGGACAGGACCTGACGCCCTACGAACAGCTGCCTGCCGCACACTTCTTCCTGCAGCCCTGCTCATGCCGGAATACGGCCGAGACGGTGGCTTGTGTGCTGGCGCATCCGCGTTGGCGGCTCAGTCTGCAGACGCATAAGCTGATAGACATACAATAAGAAAACTAACCATATCATTCAATCAATCTGATGAACCCATGAAAGTAGGTTTGTTTATTCCATGTTATATCAACGCCATCTATCCCCAGGTGGGAGTGGCGTCCTATAAATTGCTGAAGAGCCTGGGTGTAGACGTGGACTATCCGCTGGACCAGACGTGTTGCGGACAGCCTATGGCCAATGCCGGTTTCGAGGGCGAGGCTTCCAGGCTGGCCCTCCGTTTCGACGACTTGTTCAAGGATTATGACTACGTGGTCGGTCCTTCGGCCAGTTGCGTGGCTTTTGTAAAGTTGAATCATCCTGATATCCTGAAACACGAAGGACACGTGTGCCGGAGTGCAGGAAAAATTTACGACCTCTGTGAATTCATTCACGACGTGGTGAAGCCGGACGGTTTGAATGCACGCTTCCCCCATAAAGTAAGCATACACAATAGTTGCCATGGCGTACGCGAGCTCAATCTCTCTTCGCCCAGTGAGCGTAACATTCCTTACTATAACAAGTTGCGCGATCTTTTGGGGCTGGTGAAGGATATCGAAGTATTTGAGCCGGCCCATCCGGACGAGTGTTGCGGCTTCGGCGGTATGTTTGCCGTAGAAGAACAAGCTGTTTCAGTCTGCATGGCTCAGGACAAAATCAGGCATCACATGGAGACTGGTGCCGAATACATCACCGGGGCCGACAGCTCCTGCCTGATGCACATGCAGGGCGTCATTGACCGCGAACATCTGCCCATTAAAACCATTCATATTGTAGAAATATTGGCTTCACAACTATGAGTACCAAGCATTCGAAAGCCGCCGAGAAGTTCCTCCAGAACAAGGAACAGGTGGCATGGCACAACGAGACCCTTTGGATGGTCCGTGCCAAACGCGACAAGATGAGCCGGGAACTGTCCGAGTGGGAAGACCTGCGCGAGAAGGCTTGTCAGCTGAAACTGTATTCCAACAGCCACCTGGAAGAGCTGTTGGTCGATTTTGAGGAGAACGCCACCGCCAATGGTGCCATTGTACACTGGGCCAAGGATGCGGAGGAGTATCGTAACATCATCTACGACCTGCTGCGCAGTCACGGCGTCAAGCGCTTTGTCAAGAGCAAATCCATGCTTTCCGAGGAATGCGAACAGGATCCTTTCCTGATATCCAAGGGCATTGATACGGTGGAAACCGATTTGGGCGAACGTATCCTGCAACTGATGCACCTGCCGCCCAGTCATGTGGTCCTGCCGGCCATACACATCAAATGTCAGCAGGTGGGCGAACTGTTCGAGAAGGAGATGGGTTCCGAAAAGGGCAACTACGATCCTACTTATCTGACCCATGTGGCCCGCAAGAACCTGCGCGACATTTTTCTGAATGCCGATGCGGCCATGACCGGCGCCAACTTTGCCGTTGCCTCGACGGGCGATGTCGTGGTATGTACCAACGAAGGTAATGCCGATATGGGGATGTCTTGCCCCAAGCTGAACATTTCGGCTTTCGGGTTGGAGAAGATTGTACCCGATATGGAGGCGTTGGGTGTCTTTACCCGTCTGTTGGCCCGCTCGGGTACAGGACAACCCAGTACCACCTATACGTCCCATTTCCGCTCTCCGCGTGAGGGAGGCGAGTATCATATCATTATAGTAGATAATGGGCGTAGTGACATGCTGGCTGATACCGACCACATCCGTCTGCTGAACTGTATCCGTTGCGGAGCGTGTATGAATACCTGCCCGGTCTATCGTCGGAGTGGTGGCTATTCGTATACCTATTTCATTCCAGGGCCAATTGGCATCAATCTGGGGATGGCGCACGATCCGCAGAAGTATTACGACAATCTTTCGGCCTGTTCGCTTTGCCTTTCCTGCTCCAATGTTTGTCCGGCCAAGGTCGATTTGGGCGAACAGATCTATAAGTGGCGTCAGGGATTGAAGGCTATTGGCAAGGCCAGCAGCGAGAAGCAGTATATGTCCGGCGGCATGAAATTCCTGATGGAGCGTCCGGCCCTGTTCAATGCGGCGCTTTGGGCGGCTCCGATGGTGAACGGGTTGCCCCGTTTCATGAAATACAATGGACTGAATGATTGGGGCAAGGGGCGTGAGCTGCCCAAGTTTGCTTCGGAATCGTTCAACGAGATGTGGAAGAAAAATAAAGTACAGGGAAAGGAGGAATCTGAGAAATGAGCAATCGTGACGAAATATTGGACAAAATACGTCGGAACACCAAGTTGCGTTTCGACTATCCCCGCTGGGAGATAAAGGCTACGTCCTATGCCGACAAGGTGAAACAGTTTTGTGAGGTCAGCCGTCAGGTGGGAGGTGATGCGGTGGTGTGGCAGGAGGGTGATACGCTGGATGCCATCATCCGTTCGCGTTTCCCTGAGGCGTGTAGCATTGCTTCGACTTTGACAGAGGTGACTTGCGCCACGCTGAACCCCGACGAGGTGGAGCGTGCGCAGGATTTGAACGGAGTAGACCTGGCTGTGGTGTCGGGTGAAATGGGAGTGGCCGAGAATGGGGCGGTCTGGATTCCGCAGACCGTCCGTCATAAGTTGCTGTATTTCATTGCGGAGACATTGCTGATAGTTATGGACCGCAACTGTCTGGTCAACAATATGCACGAGGCCTATGCTGCTTTAAAGACAGCTTCCTATCCTTATGGCGTATTCATCTCGGGGCCTTCGAAGACGGCCGACATCGAGCAGGCACTGGTTATGGGTGCTCATGGCGCGCGTAAGGTGCTGGTCGTTTTGAAATAATTTTTATCGTTGCAATCAAAAAATCCGATATCCTTTGAAAGATACCGGATTTTTTGTTGCACGGGAAGAGAGGCTCGAACTCCCGACACTCGGTTTTGGAGACCGATGCTCTACCAACTGAGCTATTCCCGTGTTTGCGGCTGCAAAGGTAGTGGAAAGTTTTGAATATGCAAGCATATCGGGAAAGAAAGTTGCTCAAAGCATCTGTAAGTCCTGATACATGATGCGGTAGACTGCCGCTTTCTTCTCCAAAGCCAGCGGATAGGCCCGCGAGGAGGAAGGCATGCGGTAGAGGCGCAGGGGGCGGCCGACGGCCATGAACTCGGCGAAGTCGCCCACTTTGGGGGCGGCGATGGCAAACTGGGCACAGAGGGTTTCGGTGGCTTTCTCGCCCGTGGTGACGATGGTGCGGCACTGGGGCAGCTTGTCGAGCATCGCGCGGATGTCGGTGGGCTGCACCACTTCGAGAAACTTGTCCGACGCATTGTCCTGCAGGCGGCGGACGGCGGTGGCGGTGTCGAACAGGGCGATGCCCTTCTCTTGCAGGAAGGCAATGAGTCTTTCCTTGCAGAAGGCTTTTTCTCCTTTGACTACAAAGTGCTCCTTGTCGCCGAAGAACAGGAGACCCACGATGCGCCACATGTCGTTATTCCAGTTGGGGTAGTAAAACTCCATGCTCCACCGCTTGCGTTGCGGCGGGAAGCTGCCCAGCATCAGCAGGCGCGCGTTGGCGGGCAGGAAGGGTTCGAGCGGGTGTTGTTCGGTTTCCATGTGTCGTTGCGGGATTGATGTCTGGAGCCTCTACGGTTCCGTTATCTCCAGGTTGCTGATTTCCTCCGTGATGCGGAAGGGGAAATCGGGGTATTCGTAGAGGCTGAAACGGGGTTCGGTTTCGCCCTGTGTGTAGTTCCAGATGCTGGCGTATTCTTCCACGTCCTCGCCCATGGTCTTCAGTTGCCGCAGGTAGGCTGCCACAGACTTGTTCTCCACGATATATATTTGCCCCATGTGGTCGATGATGGGGCTGTGGCGGCGTGTGCCGTCGTGGTCGAAGCGGAGGATGCGTTTTCCTTCCGCCGTGATGCCCACCATGCTGAAGGTCATACTCTTGCCGATGGCTGGCAGGTTCAGCACGTTGCGGTCGGTGGCGAGAAAAGGCAGGTGGTGAGTCTTGAGGAATCGGCGGATGCACTCGGCGGGGTCTTTTGCGGCCTGCAGGCGGGTGGAGAAGGCGCGGGCCTCGTCGGGAGGGAGGAGGCCGAGGCGTTTCTCTTCGCGTTGCTCCTGCAACGAGCGGCAGTTGGGGGCGAATACGGCATAGTTTTCCTCAAACCCCTTGACGGAGAAAGTATAGTAAGGTATCACACCCTGGCGGTTGAGTACCTGGCGGAGACGGGTGGTGTGTCCGCGTCGCGAGGCCGCCACGTTGTAGACCAGTTGGTTGGTGACGAGCCATCCGGCCGAAAGTAGCTTGCGGATGCCTTCGGCGGCTTCGGGCGTCATCTCCAGCGGTGTCTGGAAGTGGGTTTGGATGATGAACTGGCTGATGCCTGCCTCTGTGGCTTTCTTCTTGAAGGTGCGCAGGATTTCCACCAGCTCGTCATTGATGCGCATGGGCAGGTAGGCGGGCAGGCGCGAGCCCAGGCGGATGCGTTGCAGTTCTGCATATTTCTGCCCTTCGGGACGTGTCAGGTTGGCTTTGCGCTTGCGCTGGGCCATGCGGCAGACGGCATCCAGAATGTGTTGCAGGGTCTTGTTTTGGCTCATCAGCGCATCGCCGCCCGTGATGAGGATGTCGCGCAGTTGAGGGTCCTCCTCGAAGTAGGTCATCAGGCGGCGCAGTTTCTTCTCCCAGCTTTCCTTGGGGCGCAGCTCGTCGAACTCGAAGTTGAGACGTTTGCTCTGGAAGTCGTACATGCGCTGGCAGGATGCACAAAGGCCTCCGCAGGCGCGTCCCAGGGTGTCGGGAATGAGAATGGCTACTTCGGGGTAGCGGCGGTGGATATTATGCCCGTCGGGCAGGAGCCATCCGGCGGCGTTGGGCTTGCCTGTCTCCACCACGTCTTCACGCTCCCAAGCGCGTATCTCGCCGTAGGTTTCCACCAGTTGGGGAGAATAGAGGATGTAACTGCGCAGGACTTCGTCGTCGTAGCCTTCGGTGCCGCAATTCAGGAGCGAGAGGTAGTAGGGGGTGGCAAAAAAGGGCATCCCCTTCTTGCGCGCTCTGGAGAGGAGGTACATGGTCTCGGCCGAAAGCGAGTTGCCCAGGAAGCGGTTGAGTTCCTTTGGTCCCTTGACGGCCATAGCCAAGTGGAAGCGGAAGTCGCCCCACCATTCGCTCACCAAGCGATATTTCTCTTCGTAGCTTGCGCCTTCGTCGAAGTGGTAGCGGTTGCCCGTGCTCTTGCGTCCCTCTATCTTCTGGATGAGGGCATGAAGGATGCGCTCCTTGTTGCGGGCGCGTATCTCCTGCACCTCTTCGTCCAGCCCTGAGGGCCACCGCTCGGTCAATGCCTTGACACGCTGGGGCGAGGGAAGGGGGAGCGGGGACTGTTGCAGGCGTCTGAATTGGGCGTACAGGTCGACGAACAGGTCGGTATCCATCTCCGTGTCCGTCTCTCCGTTCAGAAAACGATAGAGCAGGGACAGGGTGCTGACGGACAAATCTTTGCCAGTGGAGAGTTCGTATATTGTCTGCCCGTCGTACTCTGCCAGGAGGCGTATCTGTCGGCACGCTTCGCTTTCAGCCTGCGGATGGTTTTCCAGATACTCCGTCAGGTTTCTTCGGAAGCCGGCTTCATCGCCGCTTCGGGCGGCCAGCGCATCCAGTTCGGGCAGTTCGTTCCGATAGAGTTGTCTCAGTTGGGAGAGGGTCAGAGCAAGCAATTTCTTTTGTTTCATAAGCGGTCGTTTCGGTTTATGGTAACTCTCTTCCGGTTTTCCCTGTTATGTGGGTGGGGATTGGTTTCTATGCTTTGGCTTCTTCAGCCTTTTTCTTTGGCTCCTTCTTTGCCAGCATCACTACGTTATAAACGTATTCTGTCATCCATTGTTCGGAGTAGCCCAGGCGTTCCTTGTATTGGCGCACGGCGGCAGCAGTCTTGTGTACATCGTCTTTCTTCCATACTGTTTTGGTACAGACTTCATGGACTGTTTTTTCCGTCATCGTTCTAAGGGCACCTTTAAAGATTGAAGGCATGCGGAATTTCCATTGCATTAAGTTACCCATCAGCATCATCAAGTCGTTGGCGAAACCTTGATACATGAAGAGATAGGCTTGCACGTCATTGGGAGTGCGGCAATGTTTTTTGATGGAAGCGTCAATTTCCTTGAAGAAGTTTTCACTTAAAGCATAGTCTTGCATCAACATCTTCTTGGAGGCTGTTTTTTCTGCTTGTCCCAGTCTTCCACCTTGTGTGGGTATCTTGAATAGCCGTTTGAAGGTGGCTACATCGGGCACAAAGCGGATGTTGGTGATACCCAGGTTGGCTGCTATTACTGACTGGAAATAAACACGCGTCAGCAAGACAAAGTCTTCTACGTTCTTTGAAGAGACTTCTTCTGTATTCTTTTTAAATAAGTTGGTAAATATTCCCATGTTTTTTATGAATGATTTTTTAGTTGTGGCGCAAAATTACGAAATAAGTTGATTTACACCAATATTGTTTGGAGCTTATTTCTTAACTTTCTTTTTGCCAGCAATCTAAATCTTCTTTCAATTCTTTCAATCTGTCGGAGGTAAATACAGGGTCTTTAATTCCACTTTGTTTTTGCATACGATAGTCTTCCAAAAGTTTGAATGCGTATTTGCCAAGAAGGCTGATGGCAATCAGGTTGCAGAGAGTCATTAATCCCATAGTGATGTCTGCCAGGCCCCATACCATATCCAATGTTGCCAATGCGCCAAACAGTACCATTCCACCTACTAATAAGCGGTAAATGTTCAGTATCCATTTTCGGCGGGTGAGGTAGCGTATATTGGCCTCTCCATAATAATAGTTGCCTAAGATACTGCTGAATGCAAAGAAAAATAATGCCACTGCTACGAATATACTGCCAGCGGAGCCTATTTCGTTCGTTAAAGCACGTTGGGTGAGTTGCACTCCATTGGCTGAACCGTCTAATGGAGCACCGCTGAAAAGGATAATGAAGGCTGTGCAGGTACAGATAATCAGTGTGTCCGTAAAGACTCCCAAAGTCTGAATCAGTCCTTGCTTTACAGGATGACTGACGTGAGCCGTAGCTGCCACATTGGGCGCTGAACCCATGCCGGCTTCATTGCTGAAAAGTCCCCGTTTAATGCCTTGCATCAGAGCTGCGCCTATACCTCCTCCTAATGCCTGATTCCAGCCGAAGGCATGGCTTACAATCTGGCTGATTACGGTTGGCAGTTCAGTTATGTTCAGCAAGACAATGGTTACTGCCAGTGCAATATACCCTAGAGCCATGATAGGTACGATGATACTGCTAACTTTGGCAATGCGTTGTACGCCTCCAAAGATGATGAGAACAGTTAATGCAGTAAGTATAACTCCTACAATGGCATGACTTAAACCAAATGCATTTTCGAAAGCAGCGCATAGTGTATTGCTCTGTACAGAATTGAATGCAAAACCAAAAGTGACGGTGATGAGGAGTGCAAACAAAGTTCCCATCCATGGCAGTTTTAGTCCTTTTCTCATGTAATAGGCTGGTCCACCAATATATGAGTCCTTCCCTCTTTCCTTATAAAGTTGTGCCAAGGTCGACTCTACAAACGAACTGGATGCTCCGAATAGGGCAATAATCCACATCCAGAATACTGCTCCTGGACCGCCGACGGCGATAGCGGTAGCTACTCCTGCCAGATTTCCTGTACCTACACGGCTGGCTATCGAGATAGCAAATGCCTGAAAGGACGAGATGTGTTTGACGTTCTTGTTTGTTCCTGCAGAATCCCCTAACAGGCGCATCATTTCTGAAATCATGCGAAACTGGACAAAACGGGTTCTGAAAGTGAACCATACGGCACATCCTAGCAAAAATGCTATAAGGATGTATGTCCAAAGTATGTCATTGATTGAATTGATTATTCCCATGTGCGTTGTATTGTTGCGGAGTGGGGTACTTTTATTCTTTCAGGCGAAAATGAAATTTATGGTCTTCAAACGCTGTTTCTACAATATCATAGCGGATGAACTTGGCTAGCAAATGTTCTGCTGCGCGGCGTGAAATGTGTGCTAACCGGCAGTATTGATTTAGAGATAACCGGCCGTTTTGTTTTAGTAGGTCAAGTAACAAATGCTCACGTTCAGTATATTTCATCAGTTCGCCAAGTGGGTTTCCGCTCTGTTGCCAGACACGTAAATGGACGGGTGTTGCCAGTATATTTTCATCCTTGATACGGAGATAGGCCAAATATTTCCCTGATTCATTTTTAGCATATATAGGTTTCTGTTTACTTTCCTCAATATGTACAATTAGGATGGTGCGTCCTTCAATTTGATAAGTTTGCATATTGTAGTTGACTGTTGGATTGCAATAAAGCACAGCAGCGGCTTCAATCATGTATTTTTCTTCCTCGGAACGCACGCCTGCAATTCGACCATTATCTTTTACTCCAATTAGCAGGCGTCCTCCTTCTGTGTTTGCAAAGGCGGAAAGAGTTTTAGCAATTTTACATGCATCAGATATTTCGAACTTAAAGTCTTGTTGCTGATGTTCACCTTCGGCAATCAAGGTGTGTATATAGTCGTTTCCTGTTAGACGTTTCATGATTGCAAAAGTAGGGAAAAAACGCCGAATATTCTTTTTTTAGCTTAAAATTGCTGCTGTAGTAAAAAAAAATATTCTTTTTATGTGTTTATTTCGCAAAAGAGTGTATTTTTGCCGTACATTATTAACAAAGTAAATACTTAAAGGGATTATGAAAGAATTAGTAGAAAAAATTGCTGAATTATATGCAGCGTTTGAAAAAGATGCAAAGGCACAGGTAGAAAATGGAAACAAAGCCGCCGGTACCCGTGCGCGTAAAGCTTCATTGGAACTTGAGAAAGCTATGAAGGCTTTCCGCAAAGCGTCTTTGGAGGCTGCCAAATAAGAAATGCATAGTTTAAAAAGAGAAAGGGTGTGTCCATGATGATGCACCCTTTCTCTTTTTGTTTTATAATGATGTTTGTTGCATGGCTTGATATACTTGTTCCCATGAATCGTTGAAAGCCAGCATGGAGGGAAATAATAAGTTGGCTCCAGCGTCGAGCAGCACTTGTTCGTCCAACGGGCCTGTATTGACAGCAATGGTGAAGATGCCTGCAGCAACACCTGCCTGTACGCCGATAGGTGCATTTTCGACTACTATGGCTTCGTTGGGGGCAACGTGAGCTTTCTGAAGTCCCATCAGATAGGGTTCGGGATGAGGCTTCCCATATTTAACATCGAAGGCTGTAACCATATGTGCGCGGTCGAATGTGCCGGGATAGCTGTGGCTCAATCTGTCGAGCAGAGATGTTTGTCCTGAACCTGTGACCAATACAGGAATGAGCCCGCAGGATTTTACTTTTTGCATCAGTTCCCAAGCTCCTTTCATGCGTTCGGGTTCGGGATGCCTGTTGAACTCGAAGCTTTTTTCGGCATAGATTTTTTCAATCATTTCGGGAGTGGCATCTTTGCCGAACTGCCTTTGATAGACAATATTAATTGTCGATGCTCCTGTGCGTCCTTCATGCAGGAAAGCTTCTTTGCGGCTCAAGTGGAGACCACGACGTTCCATTACCGTATGCCAGGCATCGGCATGATAGGGCATGGAGTCGAACAGCACTCCATCCATGTCGAACAGCACTGATTTGAGACGGATACAAGAATGCCCGCTACCTTGAAGATAGCGGGCTATGGATTGTTGAATGGAATTCATAGAGCTTACAGTCTTGCACGGATAGCCTTGGATTCTTCTTCGTATCCAGGTTTGTTGAGCAGGGCGAACATGTTCTTTTTATAAGCCTCTACACCCGGTTGGTTGAAGGTATTGACTCCCAACAGATAACCGCTGATACCACAAGCCTTTTCGAAGAAGTAGAGCAGGCCGCCGATGCATTCTTCGTTTAGGGTCGGTACAGAGATACGCATGTTGGGTACACCTCCGTCTACATGAGCCAATTGTGTGCCCAGTTCAGCCATCTTGTTGACCTCATCTATGCGCTTGCCTGCCAAGAAGTTCAGACCGTCCAGATTTTCCGCGTCACTGGGTACTTCCAGTTTATGGGTCGGGTGTTCAACCGAGATTACAGTTTCGTAGATAGTACGTTCGCCTTCTTGAATCCATTGACCCATGGAGTGAAGGTCGGTCGAGAAATCTACGGCAGCAGGGAAGATACCCTTACCTTCCTTACCTTCAGACTCACCGTACAATTGCTTCCACCATTCGTTGACGTAGTGGAGTTTCGGGTTGAAGTTGACAAGGATTTCAATCTTCTTGCCGTTCTTGTACAGCTCGTTGCGGGTAGCGGCGTACAGGGCGGCAGGATTCTGTTTGAAAGGAACGTCCGCACCGCAGGCCTTCTCCATCTCAACGGCACCGGCCACCAGCTTGTCAATGTCGAATCCTGCAACAGCAATGGGTAACAGACCGACCGGAGTCAGTACGGAGAAACGTCCGCCCACATTGTCGGGGATGATGAATGACTTGTAGCCTTCCTTGTCGGCTGTTGTGCGTGCAGCACCTTTTTTGGCATCAGTGACAGCTACAATGACTTTTTTGGCCATTTCTTTACCACGTTGGTCTTCACACTGTTTTTTCAGCAGGCGGAAAGCAAGTGCTGTTTCGGTGGTTGTTCCTGACTTGGAAATGTTGATGACACCAAATTTTTTGTCTTTCAAGTATTCGGTGAGTTCATATAAATAGTCTTCACCAATATTATGACCGGCGAAAAGGATAGTTGGTGCATTCTTTTTTTCTTGTAGCCATACGAAGCTGTTTGAAAGTGCTTCGATGACTGCGCGTGCCCCCAGGTAGCTTCCGCCGATACCTGCTACGATTACAACTTCACAATTTTCACGTAATATTTGTGCTGTAGCTTTCAGGTCTTCCAAGTGTTCTTTTGTAATGGATGAAGGCAAGTGCAGCCAGCCCAAAAAGTCGTTACCTTTGCAGGTCCCATTTTCCAATGCATCTTGTGCTTCTTTTACTTGTGCCTCGTGAGCGGCAACATTTTCTTTGGAGATAAATCCAAATGTCTTTTCAATGTTTAAACTAATCATACTGTCTTGATTTAAAATTTTTTATCTGAAGGAATCTGTCAGCAGCTTGATTTCGATCATGGGTGATATCCGTTCATACAGAATGTTGTAGACAGCATCCACTATAGGCATGTTGACATGATAGTGTTTGTTGATTTCCTTGATGCATTTGGTGCCGTAATATCCCTCAGCAATCATTTCCATTTCTATCTGAGCACTCTTTACTGAATATCCCTTTCCTATCATGGTGCCAAACGTACGGTTCCGACTGAAATTGGAGTAACCTGTTACAAGCAAATCTCCCAAATAGGCAGAATCACTCACGTTGCGGTCTAGCGGATGTACAGTTTGTAGGAAACGGTTCATTTCTTGGACGGCATTTGAAATGAGTACGGCTTGAAAATTGTCTCCATATTTTAAACCATTACAGATGCCGGCAGCAATGGCATACACGTTTTTTAATACGGAACCATACTCAATGCCTGCAACGTCGTTGCTAACCGAAGTTTTGATGTAGGAACTGCTGAGGTGTCGGGCAAATATGGAGGCTTTCTCGATGTCGGGACAAGCAATGGTGAGATAGGACAGGCGTTCCAGTGCCACTTCTTCTGCATGGCAGGGACCTGCTACTACGGCTATGTTCTCGGCCGGCACCCCATATTCTTTAGTGAAGTATTCGGATACAATCAGGTTGTCATCGGGGACGATACCTTTGATGGCTGTAATGATAAATTTGTCTTTGATCTTCGTCTTCAGTTTCTTCAAATGGGATTTGAGGTAAGGCGAAGGCGTGACGAATATCAATGTATCGGATGCTTTTACTACATCATTGATGTTCGAACTGAAGCTGATGCGCTTGGTGTCGAATTTGACGCCCGTCAGATAGGCGGGGTTATGGCCCAGCCGCTTGAAGTCGGTAATGCGGTCATCGCGCCGCATGTACCAATTAATCGACTCTGCCTGGTTGAGCACCATTTTGGCAATGGCTGTTGCCCAACTTCCTCCGCCCATGATGGCTATCTTTCCGGGAACTTTCATCTCTATTTTGTTAGTTCTTCAATCTTTCTATCCAGCCGGCCACGTCGTTTACACTCGGATTGGCCAATTCCAACTTGTATTTCTTGTTGATGCCGCAAATATCCATGTGCAGTTTTTGCGGATTGACTTCTGCCATGTCGGTCACTTGATTGTATCCGGCTTTTTGGATGACTGGTACCCATGCTTCGGGAATGCCCAATGCCATAAATTTGGCAGGCGTATCTTTCGGCGTTATCTTTTCGGGGCGCATCTGCGGGAAGAACAAAACTTCCTGTATGAAGGCTTTACCTGTCATCAGCATGGTCAGGCGGTCGATACCGATGCCGATACCCGATGTGGGAGGCATACCATATTGCAGGGCTTTCAGGAAATCCTGGTCGATGAACATGGCTTCGTCATCGCCCTTTTCGCTCAGGCGCAACTGCTCCTTGAAGCGTTCTTCCTGGTCGATGGGGTCGTTCAACTCGCTATAGGCATTGGCCAGTTCCTTTCCGTTTACCATCAGTTCGAAGCGTTCGGTCAGGCCGGGCTTGCTGCGGTGCATCTTGGTGAGCGGGCTCATTTCGACGGGATAGTCGGTGATGAAAGTAGGCTGTATGAAGGTGCCTTCGCAGAATTCGCCGAAGATTTCGTCAATCAGCTTGCCCTTGCCCATGGTATCGTCGATCTCCATTTTCAGTTCACGGCAGATCTGACGGATTTCGTCTTCGCTTTTGCCTTCAAGGTCATATCCGGTCTTTTCCTTGATGGCTTCGAGGATAGGCAGACGGCGGTAAGGTGCTTTGAAGCTGATGGTCTTGCCGTCTATTTCGGTTTCTGTACAGCCGTTTACGGCAATACAGATGCGTTCGAGCAGCTTTTCGGTGAAGCTCATCATCCAGTTATAGTCTTTGTACTGTACATAGAGCTCCATGCAGGTGAATTCGGGGTTGTGATTCTTATCCATACCTTCGTTGCGGAAATTCTTTCCGATTTCGTAAACCCCTTCAAATCCGCCCACAATGAGGCGTTTCAGGTAAAGCTCCGTGGCGATACGTAGATACAGGTCAATGTCCAGCGAGTTGTGGTGGGTGATGAACGGACGGGCGCTTGCACCGCCGGGGATGGACTGGAGGATAGGGGTCTCCACTTCAGTGTAGCCGGCTTCGTCGAGCACGGCACGCATGGTCGATATGACTTTCGAGCGCTTCAGGAAGGTTTCCTTCACACCGTCGTTTACGATGAGGTCAACGTAGCGTTGACGATAACGCAATTCGGGATCTTCGAACGAGTCGTATGCCACGCCGTCCTTGTATTTTACGATAGGTAGGGGCTTGAGACTTTTGGCCAGTACTGTCAGTTTTTTGGCATGTACGCTGATTTCACCCATTTGTGTACGGAATACAAAGCCTTCGATGCCGATAAAGTCGCCCAAGTCGAGCAAACGTTTGAACACGGTGTTGTACATGTCCTTGTTCTCGTCAGGACAGATGTCATCACGGGTGATGTACACCTGGATACGGCCTTTGGAGTCCTGAAGTTCGATGAAGGAAGCTTTTCCCATGACGCGGCGGCTCATTATACGTCCGGCGATGGACACCTGGCGCGGCTCGTCTTCGTCTTTGAATTCAGCTTTTATGTCGGTCGAGAAAGCGTTGGTTACATACTCTGCTGCGGGATAGGGCTCGATGCCCATCGCGCGAAGTTCATTCATGCTGTTGCGGCGAATGATTTCCTGTTCACTTAGTTCTAAAACGTTCATATCGTTAATTTTCACTCAATTTGGGTACAAAAATACGAAACATTTTTCACATTCACATGCTTTTTCGTTAAAATGCAAGATGTGTGGAAACTATGTGGGTGAAAAATGGTCAGAAAATGCTGACGGCAGTCTTCGTGGTGAGCAGTTCGAGAGCTTTCAGCCCCATTACCGAATTGCCTTTTTTGTTGAGGCGGGGGCTCCAGACGGCCACCGAGTATTGTCGTGGACAGATGGCGACGATACCTCCTCCTACGCCACTCTTGCCCGGTAATCCTACCAGGTAGGAAAATTCGCCGGCCTCGTCGTAGAAGCCGCAGGTCTGCATGATGGCGTTGATGCGTTTCACCTGCGAGGTAGTAAGTTCGGTTCCGTCGAAGTTGAAGGCATGTGTGTGGTCGGCAAAGGGCAGGAAAGCGCGCGACAACTCGCGACAGTTCATCTTGACGGAGCACTGTCGGAAGTAGAAACGGAGTACACGCTCCACATCGTTTTCGATGTTGCCATAATATTTCAGCATGTTTACGATGGCCGCATTCAGGTAGCCGTTGTCGCGCTCCGAGGCGGCCATGCTCTCGTCGTACTGGATGGAGCTGCATCTGCAGAGGCTGCGCACAAAGGCCAGGTATTCACGTTCGGGGTATTCCAGTGTGGAGAGAAGAATGTCGGTCATGACCAGCGCCCCCGCATTGATGAGCGGGTTGCGGGGAATGCCATGCTCCAACTCCAACTGAAAGATGGAGTTGAAGGCATTGCCTGAAGGCTCCACACCAATGCGTTGCCACAGGCGGTCGTTCAGTCGGGCAAAACCCATGGCTAGTGCAAAGACTTTTGAGATACTCTGGATGGCAAACCGTTCGTCACAATCGCCCATGGCATGGTCTTGTCCGTCGAGGGTATGCAGGCAGATACCGTAGCGGTCGGGGTTTACCTTCAGCAGGTCGGGGATATAGGAGGCCGGTTCTCCTTGTTGGGCGTAGGGTTGTATCTCCTGGTAGATCTCTTGAAGAATCTGGTCGTAATTCATGGGCTTGTTGAGTTGAAAAATGATTTTAGAAACGTACTTGTACTTGCGCCTGTACCAAATTGTATTTTTCACTTTGGTAAGGAGCACAACGGGTGTACTGTACTTGAAGTCGGCATTTGGGATAGAACCACCATTGCATGCCTGCCACGTAGTTGGTTTGTTTGTTGTCTGTAGCCTTGTTTTGGTTCAGGTAGTCGTAAGAGGCTATTAAGTCCAGCTTTTGTTTGGGGAGAACATGTAGGTTGGCTGTAGCGTAATATCCGTTACTTTTTACCAAACCGTCCTTACCGGCCAGATATTCCGATCGCAGGTCTATCGGTTTCCATTTCATTACGACACCTGCCGCCCATCGGTTACGGGTATAATTGCTGCCAATCTCTATGTCGGGATTGACACTGGATGTGGCTACGGCGCATCCTTTTCCTTTTATGAAGGAGCCGGTAAGGGTGAGCCATTGCAACGGATTGATGTTGAGCGTACCTACGATGTCTTTTTGGTTGTTGCCGTCCTTTTTGTTGATGCCTTGTCCGTTCATGACGGCCAGTTTGTAGTTTACCAGGTCTTTGAATAGGTTACCGTATATCATCAAGCCTAAATCGCGTCCGCTGTTGGATCCGTAGAGCAAATCGCTGCCATTGATACCGGCCAGATAGTTGACTGCCTGTGAGTAACAGTTTATCAGCTCGACTACCGTAGGTGATAGGGGGTTCTCGTAGGTGTAGGGAGTTTTGAATTCGCCTATGCGTACACTGAGTTCAGGAAAGAAGTGGTATTCGGTATAGGCTTCCAGAATTTTGGGTGTGCCTGCCAAGCTGTACATGAAGTAGCATGACCATTTATCGGTAATCCTTCCGCGTGCCATGAGGATGGCACGGGTCATTTCAAAAGTGTTTGTCTTGCTTCCGGGCTGATCATTGTATGCATATCCCAGTTGCATATATCCTTCCAGTGTGATACGCTCTTTCAGCGTGTTCACGAGGTCGTTCAGTGTATTGGTCTGTGTCTTTTTCTTTTCTTCTTGCTTTTCCTGTGCGGCAGCCGAGGCCATGAAAGCACAGACAAACCAGAGTATCAGTAACTTTTTCATAGGGCATTAAAAAAAGAAAGAGGGCGTATCAAAGTGGACACACCCTCTTTTCGGTTGGTGATTATGTTTTATTCGTTGATGGCTGCAATACCCGGAAGAACTTTTCCTTCGATAGCTTCGAGCAATGCACCGCCACCGGTCGATACGTAAGATACGCCGCTGGCCAGGCCGAACTTGTTGACACAGGCTACAGAGTCGCCACCGCCTACCAGTGAGAAGGCGCCGTTCTTCGTTGCTTCTACGATAGCTTCGCCTACGGCACGGGAACCGTGCGTGAAGTTGTCGAATTCGAATACGCCTGTCGGACCGTTCCACAAGATAGTCTTAGAGTTCTTGATGACATCGGCGAAGAGTTTCTCGCTTTCAGGACCTATGTCAAGCCCTTCCCATCCGTCAGGTATTTCGTTTACCTTGCAGAACTTCGTGTTGGCGTCGTTTGAGAAGGAGTCTGCAATCTTGGCATCGGTGGCCAATACCAGATTGACGCCTTTTTCCTTGGCTTCCTTCATCAGGTCGAGAGCCAGGTCGAGCTTGTCGTCTTCGCAGATGGAGATACCAATCTTGCCACCCATAGCCTTGGTGAACGTATAGGTCATACCGCCGGCGATGATGAGGTTGTCCACCTTGTTCAGCAGGTTTTCGATGATTTCGATCTTGGAAGAAACCTTTGAGCCGCCCATGATGGCAGTAAACGGACGGTGAATGTCGTTCAGCACTTTGTCAACGGCCTTCACTTCCTTCTCCATCAGGTAGCCGAACATCTTGTGGTCTTTGTCGAAATATTGTGCGATGAGTGCCGTTGAGGCGTGTGCGCGGTGAGCGGTACCGAAGGCGTCGTTCACGTAGCAGTCGGCGTACGAAGCCAACTTTTTGGTGAATTCCTTCTGGCTTTCCTTTACCTTGGCTTTGGCGGCTTTCTTCTCTTCGTCGGTGGCGTCTTCGGCCAGGCCGCGGGGCTTGCCTTCTTCTTCTGCATAGAAACGCAGGTTTTCCAGCAGGAGGGCTTCACCCGGTTGCAGAGCGGCGGCCTTTACGGCAGCTTCTTCGCCCATACAGTCGTTGGCAAACTGGACTTCAATGCCCAGCAGCTCGTTCAGGTGGTTCAGGATGTGTTTCAGAGAGAATTTTTCGGCTACGCCTTTCGGACGACCCAGGTGGGAGCCGATTATCAAACTACCGCCGTCGGCCAGGATCTTCTTCAGTGTAGGAAGAGCGGCACGCATACGGGTGTCATCTGTGATGTTGAAATTCTCGTCCAGGGGCACATTGAAGTCCACACGGACGAATGCCTTCTTACCGGCAAAGTTGAATTGATCAATTGTCATAATGCTCTATTTTATTTAAAAGTGTTACGAATATTCTCGCTTTACTTGCCCGCAAAGTTAGCATTATTTTCTGTAATATGTTCGCAACAGGCGTTTTTTTAAAGCTTGAATGTTAAAAATATGTTGGATATCCCCCTGTAAATTAACTCTTCACCTCTTTTGCTCCTGTTCTTTTTTCGTAATCCTTGCAAAGCATCTTCAGGCCGCAGGCGTCGCACTGAGGGGTACGTGCCTGGCACACGTAGCGTCCGTGCAGGATGAGCCAGTGGTGGGCGATGGGGATGTCGGCCTCGGGGATGTGCTTGGTCAGCTCCTTTTCCACGCTCAGCGGAGTGGTGCAGCCTGGACCTACCAGTCCCAGCCGGTGACTGACGCGGAAGACGTGCGTATCCACCGCCATGGCGGCCTTGTTGAATACGACCGACTGGATGACGTTGGCCGTCTTGCGTCCCACACCAGGCAGCTTGACGAGCTCTTCCAGTGTGTCGGGCACCTGGCTTCCGAAGTCCTTGACGAGCATCTGCGCCATGCCCACCAGGTGGCGGGCCTTGTTGTTGGGGTAGGACACACTACGGATGTACTCGAACACCACCTCGGGCGTGGTGGCGGCCAGCGCTTCGGGAGTGGGGAAGTCGTGGAAGAGCGGGGGGGTAATCAGATTCACCCGCTTGTCCGTGCATTGGGCCGACAGGATAACGGCTATCAGCAGTTCGAAGGGATTGCCGTAGTGCAACTCTGTTTCGGCCACAGGGCGGTTCTCCCTGAACCAGGCCAGTATCTTTTCGTATCGTTCTTTCTTTCTCATCTCAGTTTGTTTTGATGGTAATGGGGCGCCACTTTCAGGTTGAAATACAACATGGACACCACCGTCAGGCAGGCGCCGAAGAGGTAGGCCTTGTCGAAGGTACTGATTTCGGCAATGTATCCGCCGGCCAGCATGCCGATGCCGATGCCCACGTCCCACGACGTGAGGTAGGTCGAGGTGGCCGTACCGCGCTGGCTGTTGGGCGCCAGGTTGACGAACAGGGTATTGTAGGCGGGAAACATGGTGCCGAAGCCGATGCCCAGCAGCAGGGCGACGGTGAAGAACACCACCGTACAGGCCTGGCTGTCCCAGCGGATGATGTACACACATGCAGCCAGCAGGAAGAAGCTGAACACCACCAGCACCAACCCTGCGGATATCACTTGCGTAATCTTTCCCCTGTCCACCAGCCGGCCGGAGAAGAGTCGCGATACGGCCATGCCCAGCGCCATGAAGGTGAAGAAGAAGCCTGTAGAGGCGTCTATCTCAATCTGGCGGGCATACATGGCCACGTAGTTGGTCGTCATGCCATAGGGGATGGACAGAAGCAGGAGGCTGGCTCCGGCAGGAAGTCCCTTGAGCAGGATGAAGCGGTCGAGTGAGATGGGGTTACGCTTCACGGGCGGCTTATAAGGTGTCTTGACCAGCGCAGCACAACAGAAACCGGCCAGACACGAGCCCAGCGAGGCGCAGAATATCCACGTGTAGCCGATACCTGCGTCGTGCAGAAAGAGGCCCGTCATGGGGCCGATGGACATGGCAATGTTGTTGGCCAACCCGTAGTAGCCCAGTCCTTCGCCGCGGCGCGACGATGGCATGATGTCGATGACCACCGTGTTGCCGCCCACCGTCACCATGCCGAATGACACGCCGTGGACGATCCGCAGGGCGATGAAGAGGGTCAGGGTGCCGGCCAGCAGATAACCGCCGAAGATGGACGTGAAGATGAAGTAGGCCAGCAGATAGAGGGGCTTGCGGGCGAAGGTGTCGAGCAGGTATCCAGAGAAAGGGCGGATGCAGAGGGCCGCAATGGTGTAGCACGACAGGACGAGCCCCATCGTGAACTTGTCCGCTCCGAACACTTCCGTCAGGTAGAATGGAAGTACGGGCATCATCAGCCAAAAGCCGAAGTAGAGCAGGAAGTTGGCTGCCAGGATGAAGCAGTAACTCGGAGTGATGAGCTTGTCTTTCATTAGCAGTTTAGTGATAAGCGGTTAGTGGTTAGTAGTTAGTCGTTGATGTCTGTATGGGGCACTCACAGCTAACTGCTTACCACTAACCGTTGAACTTTATCGCGCCGCTTCGAATTCCTTCAGGAAGCGGGTGTCGTTTTCAGAGAACATGCGCAGGTCCTTCACCTGATACTTCAGGTTGGTGATGCGCTCGATGCCCATACCCAAGGCATAGCCGGAATAAACTTTGCTGTCTATGCCGCAGGCCTCGAGCACGTTGGGATCCACCATGCCGCAACCGAGGATTTCCACCCAGCCTGTTCCTTTGCAGAAGGGGCATCCCTTGCCGCCGCAGATGTTGCAACTGATGTCCATCTCGGCGCTCGGCTCCGTGAAGGGGAAGTAGGACGGACGCAGACGTATCTTTGTCTCGCTGCCGAACATCTCCTGGGCAAAGAGCAGCAATACCTGCTTCAAGTCGGTGAACGACACGTTCTTGTCGATGTACAGTGCCTCTACCTGGTGGAAGAAGCAGTGCGCACGGTAGCTGATGGCTTCGTTGCGATAGACACGTCCCGGACAGATGATGCGGATGGGTGGTTCGGCATGCTCCATAGTGCGTACCTGTACGGAGCTGGTGTGCGAGCGCAGGATGATGTTCTTGGTCACGTCGCCGGGGTTCACGTCCACGAAAAAAGTGTCCTGCATGTCGCGTGCCGGATGGTCGGCGGCGAAGTTCAGTTTGGTATATACGTGCAGGTCGTCCTCCACTTCGGGGCCGTCGGCGATGCTGAAGCCCATGCGGGCAAAGATGTCGATGATTTCGTTCTTGACGATGGACAGGGGGTGGCGTGTGCCCAGCCCGATGGGGTAGGCGGTACGTGTCAGGTCCAAGTCGTCGCAACCTGTGTCCTGGTTTTCGAACTGCTCCTTCAGGGCGTTGATTTTCTCCTGTGCCTTGTTCTTGAGTTCGTTCAGTTTCATGCCCACTTCCTTTTTCTGTGCGGCAGGCACGCTACGGAAGTCGGCCATCAGTTCGTTGATGGCACCCTTCTTGCTGAGGTATTTGATGCGGAGCGCCTCCAGTTCTTCGGCGTTGGAGGCCGTCAGTGCTTCCACTTCCTGCAGAAGCTCGTTGATTTTAGCTATCATATCGTTGTTGTCTTTTTGAATATCGTCTTGGTTTGAAAACGTTGCAAAGATACAACTTTCTTGTCACATCGTTCCGTTATGTGCCAGAAAGATACGAAAAAAGTCCTTGAAACTTCCGTTTTCAAGGACTTTGCGTGGAGCATAGCGGACTCGAACCGCTCACCTCGACACTGCCAGTGTCGCGCTCTAGCCAGATGAGCTAATACCCCAAAAATGTAAACGTTTGCATCGTGGCTTTCGTTTTGATGGCGCAAAGATAATGCATATTTCTGAAATAATTGCTATGTTTGCAGAAAAAATAACGAAAAAATATGTTGGTCTATAATACAACCTATCATGTGGAGGACGGACAGGAGAAATATTTCCTCATTTGGATGCAGGAATATTACCTGCCGGAAGTGGAAAAGAACGGTACGCTTCGGGCACCGCGCATCGCACGCATCCTGAGCCACCGAGAGGAGGGGAGCACCTGCTACTCCGTTCAGTTTGAGGTGGAAAGTTCAGCGTTGCTTCACCGCTGGCACCGCGAGCAGGGCGTGAAGCTCAATGAAGAGATGCTGAAGTTGTTCAAGGATAAGGTTGTGGGATTTCCCACGTTGATGGAGGTGGTAGAGTGATAGCGCCTGTCAAGGAAAAGATTATCTTGGGCATTGACCCGGGTACCAACCTCATGGGCTATGGTGTGTTGCGTGTGACTGGCACCAAGCCTGAAATGGTGGCCATGGGCGTCATCGACCTGCGCCGCGTGGGCGACACTTATCTTAAACTGAAGCATATCCACCAGCGCGTGCTGGGAATCATAGACAGTTACCTGCCCGACGAGCTGGCCATTGAAGCACCATTCTTCGGCAAGAACGTCCAGTCCATGCTCAAGTTGGGGCGGGCGCAAGGGGTGGCCATGGCTGCTGCCTTGAGCCGCGACATTCCTATCACCGAGTATGCTCCGCTCAAAATCAAGATGGCCATTACCGGTAACGGGCAGGCTTCGAAAGAGCAGGTGGCCGACATGCTTCAGCGTATGCTCCGTTTCGACAAAAGCCAGATGCCTGCTTTTATGGATGCTACCGATGCTATGGCTGCTGCCTATTGTCATTACCTCCAGATGGGTCGGCCTGCGGTAGAGAAGGCCTATCACGGCTGGAAGGACTTCATCGCCAAGAACCCGGATAAGGTGAAGGGAGTCTGAGAGAATTGAAAATTGATAGTTTGTGTATAATAATAAGTATTAGAAAAAAGATAGAAGCCATGAAACTGAACGATTTGCTCATTTTGGGTGTGGCGGTGACGACGGCCGCCAGTTGTGCGCCCGCTAAGAACGAATATGCATCTTATGAACTTTATCCCGTACGTTCGGGTAGCCTGACAGAGATGGAGTATGCTCCTGATGCCACGCGTTTCTCCGTGTGGGCACCTACGGCTGATGAGGTTCGCCTTATGCTTTACGAAGCTGGTGAAGGCGGACATGCCTACAAGACTGTCAGCATGGAAGCGGGCGAGGAAGGGGTCTGGTACACCACGGTGAATGAGGATCTGATGGGCAAGTTCTATACCTTTAATATAAAGATCGACGACCAGTGGCTGGGTGATACGCCGGGTATCAATGCCAAGGCGGTAGGTGTGAACGGCAAGCGCGCCGCCATCATCGACATGCGGGCTACCGATCCTGAAGGCTGGGCCGACGATCGCCGTCCGCCACTCAACTCTTTTGCCGATATCGTGATTTACGAGGTGCACCACCGTGATTTCTCCATGTCGCCCGCATCGGGTATCGAGCATAAAGGGAAGTTTTTGGCTATGACCGAAGAAGGAACCCGTTCTCCTGAAGGACTGGCCACGGGCATCGACCACCTGAAGGAACTGGGTGTGACGCACGTCCATTTGTTGCCTTCATATGATTATGCTTCTGTGGACGAAACAAAGCTGAACGAAAACCAATATAACTGGGGGTATGATCCGCAGAATTATAATGTTCCCGACGGCTCTTATTCAACGGATCCTTATGATCCTGCCGTACGTATCCGTGAATTCAAACAGATGGTGCAAGCTCTTCACAAAGCCGGCATTCGTGTCATTCTCGACGTGGTGTATAACCATACTTTTAATATTTCCGGCAGTAATTTTGAACGTACGGCTCCCGGATACTTTTATCGTCAGAAGCCTGACGGTACGTATGCCGACGCTTCGGCTTGCGGCAATGAGACGGCCAGCGACCGCCCCATGATGCGCAAGTATATGATTGAGTCTGTGCTGCACTGGGTGAATGAATACCATATCGACGGTTTCCGCTTTGACCTGATGGGGATTCATGATATCAAGACCATGAACGAGATACGTAGTGCCCTGACGGCGGTCGATCCTTCCATCGTGATCTATGGAGAAGGCTGGGCCGCTCAGGCGCCCCAGTTGCCGCAAGACTCCTTGGCCATGAAGGCCAACATTTATCGGATGCCGGGTATTGCCGCCTTCAGCGATGAGATGCGCGACGCTCTTCGCGGTCCCTTCAACGACAACAAGCAAGGGGCCTTCCTGGCTGGTTTGCCGGGTGGCGAGGAGAGTATCAAGTTCGGTATCGTGGGTGCCGTGCAGCATCCGCAGGTGTGCAACGACTCCGTGAACTACAGCCAGGCTCCTTGGGCGGCACAGCCGACTCAGATGATCAGTTACGTGTCCTGTCACGATGACATGTGTCTGGTGGACCGCTTGAAAGCAAGCATTCCTGCCATTACTCCCGATGAATTAGTCCGCCTCGACAAATTGGCACAGACGGCAGTTTTCACCTCGCAGGCTATTCCTTTCATCTATGCCGGCGAGGAGGTGATGCGCGACAAGAAAGGTGTACACAACAGCTACCAGAGCCCCGATTCCATCAACGCCATCGACTGGAGCCGTAAGGCACAGTATGCTGACGCCTTTGCTTATTATAAAGGCTTGATACAGCTCCGTAAGAACCATCCGGCTTTCCGCTTGGGCGATGCCGACCTGGTGCGCCGTCATCTGGAGTTCCTGCCCGTCGAGGGTACAAATGTGGTGGCCTGGCGTCTGAAGGAACATGCCGGGGGCGATAAATGGGAAGACATTGTGGTGGTACTCAATTCGCGCCGCGAGCCTGCCCGTGTGGCTGTGCCTCAGGGTAGCTACACCATTGTGTGCCGTGACGGTTTCATCAACGAAGGCGGTCTGACCAAGGTGTCGGGTACCGAGCTTGTGGTGCCTGCCCAGTCGGCCCTCATCGCCTGGAAGTAATGCTCTTTTTTTCAATTATTAATTTTCAATTCACGAAGTGTTCAAGTTCAACAAGAAAAAATTATGGCTTGTAGCCCTGCCCCTCTTTGTGGCGATGGCTTTGTTGCTGACGTTCCTTCCCGTCGGTCGTGAGGGCGAAGAAACGCTCGATGAAGTGGAAGTGACCGACTCGGTCGAGGTCAAAGAAATGGTTTATAAGTACGGCATCCCTGTGGAGCGCTATGATGTGCACTACGGCATCGTGAAGCCCAACCAGAATCTGTCTTATATCCTTGGCGATCATGGCGTTTCTGCCCAACGGATACATGACCTGGGCGAAAAGGCGCGCGATGTGTTCGATGTACGGAAGATACGCAGCGGACAGGCTTATGCCGTGTTCTTCACCAAAGACAGTCTGGCGCGTCCGCGTTTTTTTGTCTATGAGGAAGATCCCAAGTCATACGTCGTCTTCGACCTTCGGGGTGACCTTCGTGTCACCCGTGGGCAGAACCCGGTGGAGTGGCGCACGGAGACGGTCAAGGGGCAGGTGGAGTCGTCGCTTTGGGTGGCCATGCAGAACTGCAACACTTCGCCTCAGTTGGCCATCGTGCTGTCGCATATCTTCGGATGGACCATCGACTTCTTCGGCCTTCAGAAGCAGGACGAGTTCCGTGTCATCTACGAGCAGGAGTATGTGGACGGCAAGGCGCTCGACAATTTCCACATCCTGGCTGCTTCTTTCCGGGCATCGGACAGTACGTACTATGCCATACCTTTTGTGCAGGACGGTGAGGAGCTTTATTACAACGAGCGGGGTAACAGTCTCGAAGGAGCTTTCCTGAAGGCTCCGCTCGATTTCTACCGCATCTCTTCGCGTTTCACCAACAGCCGTTATCATCCGGTGCTGAAGCGTTACCGCGCCCATCATGGCGTGGACTATGCCGCTCCTGCGGGTACGCCCGTCTATGCTATCGGAAACGGTAAGGTCATCGCTAAGGCCTATCAGGCGAATGGTGGTGGAAACTATGTGAAAATCAAGCATAACGGTACCTATACCACGAGTTACATGCACCTGTCCCGTTTTGCCAAGGGGCTGAAAGTTGGTTCCACGGTGAAGCAGAAAGAGGTCATCGGCTATGTCGGCTCCACGGGACTTTCCACGGGGCCCCATCTTGATTTTCGTGTGTATGAAAACGGACGTCCCATTAATCCGCTCACTATCAAGTCCCAGCCCAAAAAGCCTATCAGTGACGCCAACCGTGCCGCTTTCGGTCAAGTGTGCGACTCGCTGGTGCTGAAGTTGAAGAACCTATAATACGATGGGGTTGGGCTGTGCCTGTAAGGCGTGGAATTGTCATTGCCTGTCGGCAGGCATCCTGACACAGTGCTTTCTGATGGTCTGACACAGTGCTTCGTGAGGTTGTGACGAAGCACTTCTTGAGCCCGTGACGAAGCACTTCGTCAGAGGGTAAGAAAGCACTTCGTGAGGAGCCCATGGCTTGTTTCTGTCAAGAAAGAAGAAACGTGAGGGGACACATGGCCGGGAACGTGCATGGAAACTCCGGTTGATTTAGTGGGGTGTATGTGAAAAATGTTGTATCTTCGCCGTCGAATTGAAACAACGTGACACAGAAATGAGCGAACAACAAACCATTTGTCTGATGAAGGGCGTGGCACGCAATCCGCTGGTGAGGTTGGCCGCGCCTGCCGATATAGCTTTCGGAGCCGGTGAACACATCGCCATTGCGGGACCCAACGGAGCGGGCAAGAGCCTGCTGGTGGACACGCTGACCGGGAAATATCCGTTGCGTGAAGGTACCGTGACCTATGACTTCCGCCCCTCTCTTTCTCTTTCGGCTTACGAAAACATCCGTTATATCGCCTTCCGCGACACCTATGGCAGTGCCGACGCCAACTACTACTACCAGCAGCGCTGGAATGCCCACGATCAGGACGAAGCTCCCACCGTACGCCAGCAGTTGGGCGAGGTGAAGAACGAGCAATACCGACGTCAGCTGTTCGAACTGTTTGGCATCGAGCCTCTGCTCGACAAGAAAATTATCCTGCTCAGCAGCGGCGAGTTGCGCAAGTTCCAGTTGGCCAAAGCCTTGCTGACTGCTCCCCGCATCCTGGTGATGGACAATCCCTTCATCGGCCTCGATGCCGCCACGCGCGACCTGCTGAACGACTTGCTGACGCGCATTGCCGACATGCGCTCGCTTCAGTTGGTGCTGGTGCTTTCGATGCTGGACGACATACCGCCTTTCATCACTCATGTGATACCTGTGGACAAGATGCAGGTCGGACCGAAGATGACGCGTGCCGACTATCTGGATGCCTACCGTCGTCACGACGCGGAGCAGGCAGACGGCGAACGGCAACGGCTCGATGCCTTGCGGCAGTGTGTCGTCGGTCTTCCCTATACACATACGAACTTCACCTCGTCCGAGGTAGTCCGGTTGAACCATGTCAGCATCCGCTACGGCGACCGCACCATCCTGAAGGAGCTCGACTGGACCGTGAAGCGTGGCGAGAAGTGGGCCTTGAGCGGCGAGAACGGAGCGGGCAAGTCCACGTTGCTGAGCCTGATATGTGCCGACAATCCGCAGTCCTATGCCTGCGACATCAGCCTCTTCGGCCGCAAGCGGGGCACGGGTGAGAGCATTTGGGAAATCAAGAAGCATATCGGCTATGTCAGTCCCGAGATGCATCGTGCCTACCTGAAGAACCTGCCCGCCGTGGAGATTGTAGCCAGCGGCCTGCACGACAGCATCGGCCTCTACAAGCGTCCCCATGAAGAGGAGATGGCCGTGTGCGAGTGGTGGATGGACATCTTCGGCATCGGCGCCCTGCGCGACAAACCCTTTCTGCAACTGAGTAGTGGCGAGCAACGTCTCGCCTTGTTGGCGCGTGCCTTTGTCAAGGATCCCGAGCTGCTGATACTGGACGAACCCCTTCACGGGCTCGACACGTACAACCGCCGCCGGGTGAAGGCTGTCATCGAGGCTTTCTGCCGCCGCCGCGACAAGACACTGATTATGGTGACCCACTATGCGGGCGAACTGCCTGCCACCATTACCGATCGTCTCTATCTGAAGCGTAACTGACCTGCATTCGAGGGAGGGAAGTAAAAAAGAAGATAACAATTATTCAATTGGGCCCAGAAAGAGGCTCATTATATATAAAGTATTATGTGGACAGACTTATTATCGCATCTGGTTGAGGCGGACAATGCCTGCCTCCTGGCCATCAACGGATGGCATGCCCCTTGGGCAGATACGTTTATGTATGCCTTTAGCGGCAAGGTGGTGTGGGTACCGCTTTATGCCTCATTGATCTACGTCATCGGGCGCAACCTGCGTTGGCAGGTAGCTTTGGGCTGTGCCGTAGCCATCGCGCTCACCATTGTCTTGGCCGATCAGGTAGGAGCTTCGCTCATCCGTCCCGAAGTGGCCCGCCTGCGCCCTTCCAACCTGGAGAACCCGCTTTCGGAGATGGTACACATTGTCAACGGCTATCGCAGCGGACGTTATGGCTTTCCTTCATGTCATGCGGCCAACACTTTCGGCCTGGCTTTCTTTGTCCTTTACCTCTTCCGCAACCGGTTGCTTTCGGCGTTTATCCTCGGATGGGCGGTGGTGACGTGTTATTCGCGCGCCTACTTGGGCGTTCATTATCCGGGTGATTTGTTGGCAGGCGCCTTATTGGGGATTGCGAGTGCCAGCCTCTGCTATTGGCTCTTCCAGAAGATTTGCAGGTACAAGCGTCCCGAGCGTCCGATGCATCTGTGGGTGCCGGTGGTCGTGGGTGGACTCACGGTCGTGGGGATGCTGGTGTATGCTTTCGTGTAGAATATCCTTTTTCTTTTCCAATCAGAACTGATACCCCACTTTGACGGACAGTTCGCGGGGCCGGATGCGCAGCCAGTCGGTGCGGCTCTGCGTGGCCGTATATGTGGTGTAGGCATAGGTGTGCTTGTTGAACAGGTTGTTGAGGCAGGTCTCTACCCGCCAGCGGTCGTGCTTCCACGTGAGCGAGGCGTCGGCCAGGAGGGTGTTCAGGTGAGTGCCGTCGCCCAGGGCGTTGCGGTAGTGCTCGCCGCTCAGTTGTACGTCTATCCGCCCGATGGTCAGGATGAGGCGCAGGCGTTGCGTCAGGTTCAGCAGGGGAGGGAGATGTGTGTCGCTCCCGATGCGGGTGGCGTTGCAGGACAGGGTGGCGTGATAGTCGGCCTCCAGCCACGTCAGGGGCGACCAGTTGAGCTTGGGCTCGGCGGTGAGGAGGTCGTAACAATAGTCCTGTAGCAGGGCGGGCGACGCGGCGGTGCGTGTCAGCTGGTGGCCGTAGTGGCGTGTCAGTTGCAGGTCGAGCGAGGCCTTGAGCCGCCAGTCGAAGATGCCTTTGGAGAGGGAGGTTTTCAATGTCCAGGTGTCCGTCCGGTTCTTCAGGGCGCGTCGCGTCAGGGACAGGGTGTCTTCCGAGAGGTATTGTTCGTCCATCGTGGCATGCCGGCCATGGCTGTAGGTCAGGGTCAGCGTGGCGAAAAATTCGTTTACCGTGTTCTTGTATTCGGCGTAGAGCTGCCCCGTGGCGGTGGTGCTGAGAGGCATCAGGCCAGCGGTGGAGGTCAGCGTGCGGTAGTCGGTGCGGCGCAGGTAGGGGCAGAGGTCGAGCGCCTGCCCCGCCTGCCGGTCGAGGCCGCCATAAAGAGAGAATTTCCAGTGATAGTCGTGCCGGTAGCGCAGGTAGAGGGTCGGGCGGTAGAGCAGGAAGGACTGCCGTGCCCCGAGGTAGTGCGCCCACTCGACAGGCACCTCCACCGAGGCGAACAACTGTCCGCCTTCCCATTGAAGCTGGGGCGTGAGGTCGGCCCCAAGGTGCGAGGCGTCGTAGGTGCGGACGACGGCGGGCGACTCCAGCCGATAGCGGGCCCATTCGGCCGTGAGGCTTGCCTCCAGGCGGCGGCTGAAGCCGTTGCGCTTGCGCAGGTAGCTGGCCGTATGGCGGGTGTGGAGGCTCCGCTGGGCGTAGTCGTCGCGCTCCGTGGTCAGGGTCAGGACGGAAGGTAGCAGGGAGAACTGAATATCCGAGGTAGCCTCCCACGTCCGCTCGCCGCGATTTTTCAGGTAGTTCAGGTAGTTGCGGGCCTGTAGGGTGGAGGTTTCGATGCATTGTCCCAGTTGGGAGGCGTGGCTGCGGTCGCGTGCGGCGTCCAGATCCAGGCGTTCGGTCAGGTAGTGCGTGGGGCTGTTGTCCTCGTAGGCCAGGGCCGCGTGCAGGGCGTCGGTGCGCAGGCGGTAGTCGGCCTCTTCCGACAGGCGGACGGTATCGGTTGCCTGGTAGTACGTCTGTGTGTTGCCCCGCTCCTGATGAACGAAGTCGTGGGTATAGTCGGTCTGCACGCGCAGGGTGCGTTCGTCGTCGTGGCGGTATATGCGGTTGGCGTTGGCCGTCCAGGTCTCGTTGAACAACGTGCGGCGTGTGTCCAGCGGGGCGCTGAAGGCCGGTAGGTCGAGCAGGGAGGGGAGTGAGGCGGCTTCGGGTACATTGGTGGCCAGTAGGGTTTGTTCGTTGCTCAGGTCGCGCCCCGTGTTGTTGGTCTTCAGGGCGAAGATGCTCTGCCGTCCGCGTCCCAGTTGCAGGGCGCTCAGGGTGCCTTCCCACAGTGGAGCGAGGTGTCCGTCTGTGTCTTCACTCAGGCCGGTTCCTGCTTCGAGGTAGGGGAACCACTGGTCGCGCGCCTTCTCGTCCAGCCGCAGGTTCAGGGCCACCTGTTCGGAGTCTATCTTCCCCTTCAGGGCGCGGACGGACTGGTAGTTCTCCATCAGCTCGGCCGACTTCACCGCCCGTGCGTCCAGGTTGTTGTTCACCTGGTTGTAGCGTCCGCCCGTCACGTCCATGCCCTCTACGAGGAAGTGGTCGATGGGCTTGCCCTTGTAGGTCACGGTGCCATTTTCCTCCACGTCGATGCCCGGCAGGCGTTTCAGTACGTCGCGGACGCGGGTGTCCTTCTCCGTGATGAAGTCGGCCAGGTTGTAGCGCACGGTGTCGCGCCGGCTGCTGATGCGTCCGGGGCGTATCTCCACCTCGCGGAGCACGATGCTCTCGGTGCGCAGGGCGAAGTCCAGCCGGCCGCCTTTGCCGACGTCGCGCGTCTGTTGTCCGTAGCCCAGCATCGAGGCGCTGACTTGCAGGGTACCCTTGTGGCGCCAGGGCAGGGAATAGCGGCCGTCGGCGTCGGTCAGGGTATAGTCGATGGTCATGCTGTCGCGCAGCACGCTCACCATCACCGCCTCGAGCGGGCGGGAGGTTTCGGCGTCGGTCACGCGGCCTTGGAGCACGTCTTGTGCACGCAAAGGCCGCGCCAGGCCGAACGCCAGTGTCAGAGTGAGAGAGAATAAGAGAGTCTTCATTTGGTGCCGCCTTTAACGTTCGATGGGATTGTAGGGTGTGTCCTTGGGGTTCTTGGTTTTGTTGCCGTGATTGTCCTGGACGGTAATCTTCACGTTGGGCATGATGCCGGTGATGAAGCCCACGGGGTCGGCGGCGAAGCGCTTCTGCATCCTGTCGTATTGCTTACGGTCGACGGGCTGGTAGTCCTTGCCGCCGAAGAGGATGGGCTCCGTGCCGTGGCTCTGCTCCAGGCCGTCGGCCGTGAAGCGGTAATGCCCTTCGTCGTCTTCGGCCTTCAGAATCAGGCCCGGCAGGCCGCAGAGCTTCCACGGGCCTTCGCTCACGGGGATGTCCGTTGTGTACCAGGCCGACCATTGCCGCCCCTTGAACTGCGTCGTGGCGCGGGTGCAGCGGTAGCCCAGGAGGGTCAGTGTGTCCTGCGTCAGCGTCCATTGAGGTTTTTCCGCGGGTTCCTCGCAACGCAGGCGGCAGATGTCGCCCGCCAGCTCGTCCAGCGTCGTCACCCGTCCGGCGGGATAGTTCTTGAAAGTCTGTTCGCTCCACTGGCTCTGGTACTGGTTGGCGTGCTGGGCTATCAGCTCGGAGGAAGCGCCGTTGGCCATGTCGGCGGCCAGTACGGAGTCGGCCACGAAGGCCGTGTAGCTGTAGAAGCGCGACGCCTGCCGCCCGATGTCCAGCCGCAGGGTTTCCTGCATCCGTGCGTCGGGCTTGCTGAGGTCGGTCAGGGCATCCAGCCCGTATTGCACGGTCAGCACCTTGTGGTCGATGGTGTCCTTGCGGAAGGTTTGCCCGGTGGAAATCTTGATGTTCATCTGTGCCTGGGCAGCCGTGGCGGCGAGGCTCAGGGCGAGGAGAAGGATGTGTCTGGTTTTCATGTCTGTAATGGTTTAGAGGGTGAAACATTCGGTTCGTTTTCCTGCCACGAAGATAGGCGGAAGGGGCGGAAGCGGGCGCAGGAAGTTATTACGGAAATATTACGGCGGCGGAAATATCGGCCTCGCGCGAACCTTGTATGCGGGCGAAAGGCTTATCTTTGCCTGCGGAAAAAACAAGTGAACGATGGAACGACGCATCAAGATTATCTGGCTGCTCTCCCTGACCTCCATGCTCCTCATCGGGGCGGGGCAGGGCTACTGGCTGTGGAGTCACTATCAATATACCAACGAGGCCTACGGGCGCGAAGTGCTGCGGCAGGTATCCGAAGCCGTGGTGAGCTACAACACCCTGCGCTGGCAGGAGCCCCGCCCCCTGGGCGAACAGAAGGCCGTGCAGTGGTACAACACCAACGTCAACTGGGACGACCGTACCGACTCGCTGACGGGGCAGGAGAGTACGCGCATCTACCTGGTGCAGCGCCTGGGAGCGGAGACGCAGGACACGCTGACGGACTTCGCCCCGGCACAGACAGGGGCGGCAGGTGTGAATGTATCCCGCCTGCTGGCCGACAGTACCGTGCTCTGCACCGACTCGGTCGTCCTGATGGGCGACAAGCGGCAGTACGAACGCCTCAACATGATGTATCTGGCCGACCTGATGCGTCTGGAGTTGTCCCATCCGTTCGACCTCCATCCGTTCGACTCCATCGTAGCCGCCACCCTGCCGGACGTCACCTTCACCACCCGCCTGACCACCACCGCCGCCGACAGCCTCTACCAGTGGGAAGCCACCCTGCACTCCGGCGGCTCCCTGCTCCGGCCGCTGGCGCAGGTAGTCTATCCCTACAATCCCCTGAAGCGCCAGCTGGTCGAAGTCGATGTCCGCATCCCCCGCCACATGCTGCTGCTCCGCATGGGCGGCCAGCTGGCGGGCAGCCTGCTGATGATAGCCTTGCTGGCCGTCTGCCTGCTCTTCCAGATCAAGACCATCCTGAAGCAGCGGCGGGTGGACGAGATGCGACGCAGCTTCGTGAGCACCATGATACACGAGCTGAAGCGCCCCGTACAGACGTTGAAGATGTGCCTGGCCTATCTGTCCGCCCCCTCCCTCCGTGCCGACACGAAGGCCACCGATGCGGTGGTGGACGACTCCATCGTCGAGGTGGACAACCTCTCGGCTTACCTCCAGAAGCTGCGCGACATGACGCGGGCCGACGACGAGCGCACGCCGCTCAGCCTCCGCACCTTCGACTTCCGCCCGATGGCCGAGAAGACCCTCCGCCAGCTGCACATCCCCGACCACAAGCTCGTGACGTTCGAGACCCACTTCCCGCCCTCGCTTCCCGTGACGGCCGACCCCATGCACCTCTGCAACATCCTGAGCAACCTGCTGGAGAATGCCGTGAAGTATTCGGGCGACTCTGTCCGCATCACCGTCAGCGGCACGTCGGACGGGCGTCGCTTCACCCTCACGGTGGCCGACACCGGCATCGGCATCCCGCCCGCCGAGCAGGCCCGTGTGTTCGACAAGTTCTACCGCAGCGCCAGCCTGCCCGACCGCTCCGTGCCCGGCATCGGCCTGGGGCTGAGCTACGTGAAGCTGCTCGTGGAAGCGCATGGCGGCACCGTCGGCCTCCGCAGCCAGCCGGGGCAGGGGACAACGGTGACCGTCACTATACCTCAATGAATGGATGATTATGAAACCCTTGAAGATTCTTTTTGCCGACGACGACCTGAAATACTCCCTGCTCCTGAAGCGCTTCTTGGAGCAGGAAGGTTATGAAGTCACCTACGTGGGAAACGGCCGCATGGCCGTGGAGCAGTTCCCCCTGGTCAGGCCCGACCTGGTGCTGCTCGACATCAACATGCCCGGACTGAACGGCTTCGAAGTGGCGGCCCGCATCCGCGAGGCGGACAAGCACGTCCTCATCTTCTTCCTCTCCGACCGCAGCGACAAGGCCGACCGCCTGCAGGGCTTCAGCCTCCGGGCCAACGACTACCTGGCCAAGCCCTTCTACCCCGAAGAACTCATTGCCCGCATCCGCGAGCGCTTCGCCCTCCAGCTGGAGGAGACGGTGGAGGAGGAGACCTACCGCTTCGGCAACACCGTGTTCAGCTACAACACCAACGAGCTCCGCACGGCCAGCAGCAAGGTGCTCGTCACTTCGCGCCAGGCGGACATTCTCCGCCTGCTGGCCCTCAATGTCAATCAGGCCGTCTCCCGCGACCGCCTGCTCGAAGCCGTGTGGGGAACGGTTTCCTATGCCAACTCCCTGGCCCTGAACGTACAGATCACCTACCTGCGTAAGGCGTTGAAGAACGACCCGTCGGTAAAGATTGAGTCGCTCATGAAAAAAGGGTACGTGTTGCGGGGATAAAAAGAGAGGATGCGTCACGCAGCGCATGGCACATCCTCTTACCCTTCCAGTTTATAGTTGTAGTTAAGTCAATTAGTATTTGAAATCGTTGGTCTTTACATATATTGCATAGTCTTTGATGAGGCCCGGTGCACCCTTCTCGGCGCGGGGCAGCATGCGGAAACCACTTACGTTGTACTCCTTACCTAAATCAATAACTACCTGATGGGGGAATGCGGTGTTGTCTACCGTCTGCCAGAAGGTGCTCTCCTGCAGGTCGAATATCTTGTCGGCCGTGCGGTTGCCGCTACGTGTCTCCTCGCTATCGGCATAGACAATATTCCAGTTTTCGCGCGATACGGGCTTGCCGTTGGCATCCAGCACGTCGAATTCGGCGATGGAGGCGATGTTGTTTCCATCGTAGTTGGACGTGGCGTTCAGGCAGAAGTAGCGTCCTTGGACAGGAGCGGCAAACTTCACTTCCTGCCAGCCGTTGCCCGGCTTGAAGGTGCCTTTGTGGACGGGTGTTTCGGCGTTGAGCTTCAGCGTCTGGCCCTCTTTGCGGTGTGTTTCGGGAACCTGTGTGCGGAGCATGTCGAGGATGGGCTTCTCAAGGCCGGCCACTTTCGTTTCGGCGGGGCCTTTCAGGTCGAGGACGATGATTTCGTTCTCGCCTTCCTTGAGCCAGCATCCGGGCATGTAGAGCGTCTGCTGGGGTCCGATTTCCCAGAAGCGGCCCATGGCGTGTCCGTTCACCCAAACCATGCCCTTACCCCACGTCTGCATGTCGAGGAAGGTGTCGCCCGTCTTGTCCAGGCGGAAGGTGGCGCGGTAGTAGGCGGGGCCGTCCACGGCCTGTCCCTTCTGATAGTTCTTGTCGCTGACGAATTCGTAGAAGGGCGGCAGGTTATATACAGACCAGTCTTTCAGCTCGGTGGCCTTTCCGTCGGCGATGACTTCCACCTTCTCGGTGATGCCCTTGCGGTCGTGGATGGACTTGTCGAAGTTCACGCGGCCCATGGCTTCCACGAGGATGTCCAGGCGGGTGCCCTTCTTCAGGGGCGACTTCAGCGGAAGGGTGAACTCGCCCTGGCGACGGTCGAGGCGGCCCAGCAGCTGTCCGTCGGCGAAGACCTGTGCCCAGTCGTGCATCTCGTCCAGGTGGAGGGTACCTGCGATGTCTTCCTTCAATGTCGTGCGGTAGAGGATGCTTCCCCAGCCCTGGTCGAACTGCTCCATGGGCTTCACGCTCTCCGTCTGCTTGGGTTCGGGCAGGTTGTCGAAGAGGGGGGCTACCTCCCATTCGGTGATGGCCGGTACCTCGATGACGGGGAAGGCTTCGGGCGGCTCGGGCAGTGTCTGTCCGGCGGGCAGGTATTGTTTCAGCAGGTCGCGCAGCTGGTAGTATTTCGGCGTGAGCCAGCCTGCCTCGCTGATGGGCGCGTCGTAGTCGTAGGAGCTGCACATGGCCGAGTAGGCAGGGTTGTTGGCGCCGCCCCACCAGCCGAAGGTCGTACCTCCGTGGGTCATGTAGAGGCTGAAGGAGATGTTGCGGTCGAGCATGTCCTTGATGCCGCTCACCATGGTGGCGGCGTCGCGCGTCTCGTGCTTGCGTCCCCAGTGGTCGAACCATCCGCTCCAGAACTCGCTGCACATCAACGGTGTTTCGGGGCGCAGTTCCTTCAGTTTCTTGAACTGCTCTTCGATGTTGGCGCCGGTGCCGAAGTTCACCGTCCAGAGCAGGTCGTCCAGCGCATTGTTGGTGAAGTTCGAGCTCCAGTCGCACTGGAAGAGAGGCACGTCCGTAAAGCCTGCTTCGCGCACCAGGTCGCGGATGGCCGATACATACGGCTTGTCGGTGCCGTAGGAACCGAATTCATTCTCCACCTGCACCATGATGATGTTTCCGCCGCGGGTAATCTGCAGGTCGGCCAGCTGCTTGCCCACCTCTTTCATGAAGATGCCTACGCGCTCCATGTAGTAGGGGTCGAGCGAGCGGAGTTGTACGTCCTGCTTCTTCAGCAGCCACCAGGGCAGGCCGCCCATTTCCCATTCGGCGCATACGTAGGGGCCGGGGCGCACGATGACGTACATGCCGTGCTTCTGTGCCAGGCGGCAGAACTTGGCGATGTCCTTGTTGCCCGTGAAGTCGAACTTGCCTTCTTCCTGTTCGTGCAGGTTCCAGAAGACGTAGAGGCAGATGGTGTTCATGCCCAGTGCCTTGCACGACTCGATGCGCTGCTCCCAGTAGGGTTCGGGGATGCGCGGATAGTGGATTTCGGCGGCTTTCACCACCATGGAGTCTCCGTTCAGGAGAAACGTGCCCTTTCCTGCCTCGAACGTGCCTGTCGTCTTCTGCGAACACGACGAAAGGCCGCCTGTCAGGCCTGCAGCCAGCAGAAGGGAGAGGGCGATGCTTGCTACTCTTCTCATGTCTTTCTTCTTGTTTTTTTCGGATGATTAATGATATGTTAAATGTTTGTCGTCTGTATGCAGGAAACGTTTATCGGGTCAGTTCCACCCGTCGGATGGTACCGTCGGCGTTGAACTCCAGACGGTCGATGCACACTTCGCGGTGCGTGCCGGGCGAGAGGCTCTTGTCGAGGTAGTGCTTGTTGATGCGGTGGTAAACGATGTACCACTCGTCCGTGCCGGGCTTGCAGATGACCGAGTTGTGGGCCGGGCCGTAGATTTCCTTCTCAGAGTCCTGAAGGGTGACGATAGGGTCGGCAGCTACCTGGATAGGTCCTAAGGGCGACTTGGCCGTGCCGTAGGCTACGTGGTAGTTGGGCGAGCCGGTGTCGTCCACCGACCACATGAAGTAGTACAGTCCGTTCCGATAGAACACGTAGGGTGCTTCGCGGTAGGCATAGTCCTGCAACGTGCCGCCTTCGGGCGTCATCACTGTCAGCGTTTTCTTCTTGATGGAGACCATATCCTTGTTCAGTTCCGCTCCGGCCATGTATCCGTTGCCCCAGTAGAGGTAGGACTTGCCCGAAACAGGGTCGGTAAAGACATCCACGTCAATCTGCTGCCCTCTGCCTACAGGCGATTCGGTAATCATCGGATGTCCCAGGTCGGTGAAGGGACCGGTAGGAGAGTCGGCCGTAGCAACACCGATTTGTTTGCTGTCTCCGCTCTTCGGATTGCCGCTGAAATACAGGTAGTAACGGTAGCCGTCCTTGGTCTTCTTTTCCTCAATGGCGGGCGCCCAGGCGTTGCCGTCGGCCCACGATACCTGGTCGGATTTCAGGTCGAGGACAATGCCCTCATAGGTCCAGTCTTTCAGGTCGCTGGATGAATAGGCGGTGTAGTACCATCCGCCCCATCCTGGTTGCCCGTCGGTTGTGGAATAAATATAATATTTGCCTGTCTGGTTGGAGTAGATGATTTCAGGGTCGGCGTGAAAGCCGGGGAGGACAGGGTTGTTAGGGAGTTCACCCAATTCGTCCGGCTTGCCCCACTGGTCGGTGATGCGTTTCAGCTCGCTTCGGGTGATGGGGATGATGGTGCCGTGACGCGGGTGGAAGTTCATCTTGACGTCGTGGTCGATGACCTTGAAGTGTTCCAGGTCGGTGGTCTCCGTAAACTGGTAGGCGCCTTTCATATAAACGTCATACATCAGGATGTATTTGTCCTCGCCTATCAGTTTGAAGGTTCCGGCGCCTTCCACCGCTTCCTTGGTTTGTTGCTTGTACTCGAGGTTCTCCTTCCATTGGCCGGAGGTCAATGACGTTGTGGTGGCTACACGGATGCCGTTACCATGTCCTTCCGTCTTGTAGAACAGGTGATAGATACTATCTTTATATACGATGTCGCCGTCGATGCACGATTTCTTGTCGGCAGGAACGAACAATGGTTTCGGTTCGCCTTCCAGGTCAGTAAATTCTTCGTTGGCGTATGCGTAGTAGATGACATCCGGCCCGTCACCGTATTTCATCGACCAATAGACCATGTATTTTCCCGCTTCGGGGTCGTAAATGGTTTGGGGAGCCCATACGCGTTTCAGCTTTTCCTGTCCCTCATAACGCTTCTGCATGTTGATGACCGCATGCGACCAGTTCACCAGGTCGGTCGATTTCAGCAATACCATGGCGCGATTGGAGTCCCATCCGTTGTCCGACACCATGTCTGTTACTACCATATAGAAAGTCTTTCCGTCTTCGCAGCGTAAGATGTGCGGGTCGCGAACGCCTCCGGTAGAGCTGATAACTTTCGAGTCGATGACCGGCTTGTTGTCGTTCAGCGCCCAATAGGAATATCCGTCCATGCTGACGGCATAACATACGGCTTCCTGGCTGATGTGGTTGCCGGTGAAATAGACAAAAAGATAGGCTGCCAGGTCTTTTTCTTCAATTTTCTCTGCGAAGGCAGAAGTCAGGGCCGGCAAGCATAAAAGGAAAGCTAGAATTCTGTTTTTCATGTTTGAATGTTATATGTACGTAAATTTTTGTTTTTGCAAATTTACAAATAAACACTCGTTGCAAGGTAGGCAAATCATTCAAAAATGGGTAGATTATCATGCAATGAACGATATGTGCCTGTATAAAAGGAAAAATCCACCCCTATCCGGAAAGGATAGGGCGGATTCTCAGATTTTTTGAGTCCTGACTATTGGAAGAAATCCAATGTCCAGCTATCCATCCATTCGATATAGGGGATACCGTCCTTGAACTGTATCGGCAGCCAGATGTAGCGTGCGTCGCTCGGTTTTTTGGGCCTCCAGATGTCGGCCATGAACAGATAGGCATCTTTCTTGTCGGGTACTTTCAGTACAAATGTACTCTGGCCGCCGAAGGTCAGTTCTGCGTTCGGTCCGATGCATGGATTGGGGTGTTTGGTCCATGGTCCCCAGATGCTGGGGGCGGAGAACATGCGTGCCTCGTTGGGATCCCAGCCTGTGCATCCCGAAGTGATCATCCAATAAATGCCGTCTTTCTTGAAGATGGCGGGAGCTTCGTTGTGTCCGGCTGGTGCCAGGCGCACATATTTACCCGTGTGGCTCAGGTAGTCTTCGCTCAGTTCGGCAATCTGCAGGGTCAGGTTGTCTTCCGACGAATAGATATGGTAGGCTTTGCCGTCGTCGTCCACGAAGAGCTGCATGTCGCGTGCCATCTGTCCTCCCTGTAGGTCGCGTTTCAGGAAAAGACCTTTGTCAATGGCTTCGTACCAGGCTGGTGTCCACCATTCCTTGAAGTGTTCCTGTTGGAGTGTGTCCAGCACGGCACGCTGTTCAGCCGTCATGTCAAAAGGAAGGATACCCGGATTGATGCGTCCCGAGCGGAGGAAGTGGAACGGGCCTGTCGGCGAGTCGCTCACGGCCACGGCCGAACGGGCGGCTGCATATCCTTTTCCTTTCAGTTCCAGATGGAACCACATGACGAACTTCTTCGTCTTTTCGTTGTAGATCACTTTTGGACGCTCCATGACGCAACCTTGTATGATGTCACTAGTTGTGTCATTCAGTTCCACAGGCAGTACGGCACCTTCGTTTTTCCAGTCGGTGAGGTTTTTTGACGAATAGCACATGATGCCTACCATCGCTTTGCTGGTCGAGTCCGATTTGTTCTCTCCGTACCAGTAATAGGTTCCTTCGTGATAGAGCATGCCTCCTCCGTGTGCGTTGATATGTATGCCTTTGTCGTCTGGCCAGATTTCGCCGGAGCAGATTGGTTTGGCTGGTTCTTTCTGAGTGCAAGAAGTTGAAAAAAGAAGGAAACATATATTTAATAGGATATAGAATCGTTTCATGATGAATGTCTTTAGAAGAAAAAGGGGTGAGGTATATATTGCCTCCCCCCTTTTATTACTACAAATTAGAAAAATAATTCCAGTTATTGAGCCGTCTCTTCATCAGCTGCAGCTTCTTCCCAGTTTGTAAACATGAATACACTGTCATCATAACCGTCGTATCCGTAATTCTGGCGAAGTTGGGCACCGGTATTGGCTGTGATAGCTGAGTTGGGTACCGGCCAGAACAAATTACGTTTGTCAACCTGATAGTTGATGGTAGCTTTGGATGTAATAGGTCCGTGGTTGAACAAACTGTAGCGTGTGCAACGTTTGAACCAATAGCTACCGCCGTTCAGGTCGGTACCGCTTTGTTTGTCCCAAGTAGCCAAGTCATAGGTTTCACCCCATTCATCGGGCTGACCGCTCTTAGCCAAACACCAGGAAATACGGGTCAATTCAGGTTGGCGCCATTCTTCCAAGTAAAGTTCACGGGCACGTTCGTCGGCAATGTCGCCGATGGTGACAGTCGTAAACATTTTCTTGGCATTGGCACGACGACGGATTACATTGACGTCTTCAGCAGCACCGGCTGCGTTACCTTGATAGAATTTGGCTTCGGCACGGAGCAAATAAGTTTCTGCCAAACGGAACAGATACAGATTACCGTTAGAAGTGGCATTACCCTTTGTAGCACCATTGAATTGGTTAGCACCCATGTTTTCTTCAGCACTTTGGTCAAGGATATATACCTTATACAAAGGAGTGGGATACCAGCTGCGGATAGTGTCCTTGCAAAGTAAAGCACCTTCTTCAATCAGCCACCCCCAAGTACCATCTTCTTTTTGATGCCATCCATAATTTTCCGGTGCATAGAGCATCATGTGCTGACCATAAAATTCCGAATCAGGGTTGTTATATTTCAGGTCAGTCATTTCTACCCAGTTACCCTTTTCACGGTTGTGGCGCAGGTCTTGCCAGTCAGTTTCACCGTCATAGTTCCAAATGGTTTGGTTGTAGTGGTAGGAGGTACGGAAGCAACCGATACCGCGGCCCAAGGCACGTACCCAGTCTAATTCCGGATTGTACTTGGCATCACTTCGAGCATAGTTATAAGTCGGGGCACCGATGTTATGCGGATCTACTATGTCACCATTACTCCAGTGTACACACATGGCTCGCATCTGTGGATAGGAAATGAAGCCTTCTGTATAATAATTCAAGATAGGCATGATGGTTTCCTTGTTGGCAGCATCAGTGATGTTGACTCCGCGGTGTAGATCCCACATCACATTACGCTCTACCGGCCAAGTTTCTGGATTACCTGAAGGAACGTTGGTTCCGAATGTTGTCTCCATCAAAGCCAGACCGTGGTTGTTGATTAGGTCGGTAGCCATTTGTTCGGCTTTCTGGTATTCACCTACTACTAAGTAGCATTTGATGAGCAATTGCATGCAGGCTTCTTGATTGACGGTACCAATGTAGTTGATATCTTTTTGTGAAGGAACATGTTCTACTGCAAACTCCAAATCGTGTACCAGCATTTCAAATATAGCTTCCTTGCTGGTTGACTTATAGTTTTGCTTGGGTACTTCAATCAGTTTTGTGATCAAAGGAATGTCGCCGAACAGTAGTACTCCGTGATAGTAAGCGTAGGCACGGTGGAAGTAGGCACGCCCCAAATATTCGTCGTGAAGGGTTTGGTCCAGTCCTGGTACTTTGTCTACATTGGAAATGATGGTGTTGGCAAAAGTCACGCTATTCCATGTACGATCCCAGAAACGTTGCATGGCATTTCCGTCACCACCTCCTGCCATACCGGAGGTTGGCGTAATGATATTGGCAAAGTCTGCCTGCATAGGGTTGGCGTCAGTTTTTCCATATAGGCCTATATCTGTCATGAAATAGAGTGAAGCCATAGGAAGGCAGTTTCCGTTACCGTCCATCAACATTTCTTTCAGTCCGTAGTCGCACATAGCCAAAGCTGATTTCAGACCAGATTCGGTGGTATAGGTGTTTTGTGGGTTGTAGAATGATAACGGGTCTTGCTTCAGGAAATCGTCCGTACAGCCGGTAGTCAGTAGGGCAGCCGAAGCCAACACCATACATCCTTTTGTAAATATTGTATTGATCGTTTTCATAATGTTTTTTCAGTATTTAGAGTGTTACGTTGATACCAAAGTTGAAGGTGCGTGTAGCCAATCCGCCGGTTTCAGGATCGCCATACTCCCAGCTGTCGATGGTACATACATTCTTGCAGCTTGCAGTCAGGCGGATGCGATCTACCATAAATTTCTTGGTCCACTTCTGAGGCAGGTTGTAACCGATAGTAATGTCGTCCAGACGAACGAAGCTGCGGTTGTAAACTTTATCAACACCTCCTGACAGGCCCGTGTTAGGACCTACAGCTTCAATACGGCAGTAGTCGTTGGTCGGATTATCGGGAGTCCAATATTCGCGGGCAGCTACGTTGAAACCGTTGGTTACTTGAGAACCGCCGTTTTCTTGATTCAACCAGTAACCGGCCTGGCTCTTGTGGCCCATGTAAGAGTAGAATGAGATGGAGAGAGTCAAGTCTTTCCACAGTGTGAAGTCATTGCGCAGGTTCCAGTAGATAGGAGGAGCAGTGGTGCCTTGGTAAACTTTATCGTTGTCGTTATAGACAGGCACACGAGTCCCGTCTTCCAGAATCTGGTCGTCTTCGGTATAGTGGTTCACCACTTTCGGATCACCCGGTTTCTGACCTACCAAAGCAGCTGCTGCAATGTCTTCAGGAGTATTCTGCCATACGCCGTCGGTTTCGTAGTACCAGATAGTACCGATAGGCTGACCGATGAACCAACCGTTGGAAGTATCATCCTTTTCTACACCATTCTCGTCGTAGTCATAATAGATGTGGTTGATTTTATTCTTGTTGATGGAGAAACCTGCAGAAGTATTCCAAGTGAAGTTCTTGTTCTGAATGTTGGTAGAATTCAAAGCAATTTCGAAACCTTGGTTCTGTACTTCACCTAAGTTAGCCATGATGGAGCTGAAGCCTGAGAAGTTCGGCAGACGCTGGCTCATGATCATGTCTGTGGTCTTCTTGAAGTAATAATCCATGTTAGCATTCAATCTACCATTCAAGAACGAGAAGTCTAAACCGACGTTCCATGCCTGCGTCTTTTCCCATTCGAGGTTAGGAGCTGCCAGACGACTCATGTAAAGCGGGTTGACAACATTGGAATTGCCGTTCTGGTAGTAAACCATGTTACCACCTGCCAGTGAAAGATTGGCCAAAGTGGAATAGACATCACCGAATTCGCGGTTACCGTTGGTACCCCAAGACAGACGTAACTTAGCCATATCCATCCAATCATGTGTGCTAGCCATAAAGTCTTCTTCTGAGAAAACCCAGCTGACACCCACTGAACCGAAGTTACCCCAAGGATTGTTGACACCGAAACCGGAGTAACCGTCGCGACGGAAGGTACCGGTGAACATGTAGCGATCCTTGAAGCTGTAGAACAGACGTCCCAGGTAAGAAGCAGCTGTGTAGTGGGTATCGTTGGTACTGAAGCTACTCTGTGTCTTATCAGCACCTTGTGTATAGTGGAAGCCCAAAGCATCACTCGGCGTGATATTGCGTGCATTGATGACGTCGCTCCAGTAGCGATGTTCTTCCGCTTCTTGTACTAACGTGGCGGTGAAATGATGTTCACCGAATATCTTGTCCCATGTGATTGTGTTGTTCAAGTTCCAGTCGAAATTTTTACTCCATCCACGGTCAACACCTCGGCTGGATGCAGAAGCGTCAGGCAGGTCGGCCGACATCCAGTAGCGGTTGTAGTACCACTGGTAACGGGGAGCGATGTTGAATTGGTAAGTAAAGCCTGCAGGCAGGGTGATTTTTGCATTGAAGATGGTATTCAGTACGGTGTAGCCTTTTTCCAAGTCGTAGTACTGACGGTCGAAGTAATAGTTGTAACCACCGTTGGTAGGCAGACCAGACATTGGGTATTGTTCATAGTTACCATTTTCGTCATACATGGAAGCATAGGGTGAGTTACGGAGCATGTTGTTGTCCCAATAGTTACTACCCAGAGATACCTGGATGTCGCCGTCCGAACGGTCCTGGAAGTTAACATTGGCACCTACTTCCAACCAATCGGTAATCTTGGCGTTGATCTTCATGTTAGAGCGGAAAGCGTTATATTCATTTCCCTGTACGGCACCTTCGTTGTTGATATAGCCCAGTGAGAAGTAGTAGTTCACACGTTCGGTAGCTCCCGAAATGCTGGCGTTATAGTCCTGGTTGAAACCGGTACGGAACGTAGCGTCGTTCCAGTCTACCATGCGGCCGTTCAAGAAATTCTGCATCATCATCGGAGAATTATAGAATTCCAAGCGGCGTGCAAATAGGCTAAGAGCCGATTCTCCTTCACTGGGGCCGATACCACTGGCTCCTACGTTGGTCATCCAAGCTTGTTGTTCAGCTTCCGTCATGGTACGGGGATCATCATAGTAACCTTCTGGATACAACAGGTTTCCATTGTTGTCCTTGGCTTGGTAGTATCCGTACAACCCGTCTTCACCTTGTCCGTAAGTATAGAACATCTTACGCCAGTCTTGATGGAACTTCAGGTATCCTTCAGCGTCGTAGTAGTCACGATAGTCCGACTTGTTGGCTACCGAAAGGTTAGCGCTTACATTAATGACTGGCTTGCCTTGTTTACCTTTTTTGGTGGTAATGATGATAACACCGGCTGCAGCTTTGGCACCATAGATGGCTGCAGAAGAAGCATCTTTCAATACGTCGATTTGGGCGATGTCATCGGGGTTGATTTCAGAAAGTTCACCGTAGAAAGCCATACCGTCCAATACGATCATTGGGCTTGCATTGGTTCCCAAAGAGTTCTGACCACGCAACTGGATAGAAGCATCACTACCTTTGGCTGATGCATCGTAACCAATCTGCAAGCCTGGTGTACCACGCAATACGTCCTGGACAGAAGTCGGGTTCTGGTCGGCTACCTTGTTTGCATTAATCTGTACAACCGAACCGGTCAGGTCTTTCTTACGCATTGTACCGTAACCGACTACCACAACTTCTTGAAGCATTTCAGTGTCGTCTTCCAGTACTACATCGATTGACTTTCCCACGGCATCTACAACCACTGTTTTATAACCAATAAAGGAAATTTCCAGCTTGGTTGCTTTGGCAACGGACAAACTGAATTTTCCATCCAAATCAGTAATGGTTCCGTTTGTCGGATTGCTTTGTTCGCGCACATTAGCTCCGATTACGGGTTCACCTGTTGCATCTTTGATTACACCAGTTACGAACTTTTGCTGTTGCACCACGTTCAGTGATGAAACATCTTCTTTGGCTGACATTGCCACGGGATGCATGGCAATGAATCCTGTGCAAAGAAGCAGAGCCATCATAGCTCGTCGATTGTTTTTGCAAGAATTAGATTTCATCATTAATTTGTTTTAATTAAAAATTGTGTGAGAATTAAATTGCTGTCAAAAGTAGAAGATTAAAAAGAAAGATGGATTATAAGAAATAAGCAGATAAGATAGAAAAATTGTTCAAAGATGTCAAATGACGTTTTATTCTATCTTAAATGATTTGTTTTTATTGGTAGTTTTTAACATTTGAGAGGGGTGAAAAAGAAAACGTTTAGATGATTATCATGCATCAGAATCTGTGTTTTATAAGATGTGAACATCTAATTTCTCGTTATAAAACATCGTTTTTTTCGTCAAAATGCTATTTAAAAATTGATTGTTGTCTTTCTAAAGTCCATAGTTACGTCGCTAAAGTTCATAGTTACGCTATAGGAGTGGCTGTTTTTCGTTTCCGGTCATTGATTGGGGCTTGATGAAAGTGAAAGATTATTCAGATTAGCTGCAAATCTCTGTTGAAGTCTTTCTTTCAGAAAAAAACTTTCACGCTTTCACAGTTTTATAAATTATTGGATTCCAAAGGATTGTTGTGAAACCGACGTTTCATGCTTCTGATGGATGCTTTCATAGTAATTTGCTTATACATAGTCTGTTACGGTGAAGCTTCACGGGTGAAACTTCTTCATATACAATAGAATTGGTAGTAAAGTGGATGAAGTTTGTGAAGTTTTTTGCATAAATACCATTGCGTGGAAATTTTAATGCTTTTTTGATAAAAATAGGTAGAAAAATTCTTGCAAAATTTGTTTCATTCGGCTTATTTCATTAGTTTTGCTGGGTACAATTAATCTGTTTAGTGTGATGATGATAAAAACCGGTTACCTTATATCGCTCATAGTATTATTGTGGTGTTTCCCTTTGAATGTACGTGCACTTCAGGACGATTTGATTTTGAAACGGATGGGTGTGGAACAAGGGTTGTCGAACAATTATGTGGTAGATATTACGCAAGATAACCAGGGCTGTGTATGGATTGCAACAGAGTCCGGACTCAACAAGTTCGACGGACGTTACTTCACTGTTTATAACCGAAACAATTCACAGATTAGCGGCAATGAACATAACGCATTGCTTTCCGTGCCGCAAGACAATACGATCTGGATAGGAACGCAGCGCGATGGTATCAGTATCTTTGATGTAGGCAGCCAGACGTTTGAGACTTTAGACGTATATGGCGGACTGATTACAAACGACGTGACCGACCTGAAAATGGCGGCGGACGGTGGTGTCTGGATTACTCATTATCATTTGGGCATCGATCATTACGACCGGAAGACGAAGAAGATAGAGTGTTACAGCACGTCCAATGTCAAGGGATTTACGGGCCGTAACTGGACTTCGTGCGATGACGGGAAAGGTCATCTCTATGTGGGACACGTGAATGACGGTCTCAGTATCATCGACTTGAAGACACGTACTTGCGAGAATTTCCGCCATTCTCCTGATGATCCCAAGAGTATTCCGAGTAATACGGTTCATGCCATTCTGATGGATAGCTCGGAACGGATATGGGGCGGTACGGAGAACGGCCTTTCTTTGTTCAATCCGGTTACGAAGGAGTTTACGACCTTCCGTAATCAGCCTGACAATCCCCGTTCTCTATTGTCCAATCAGGTGTACGATATTAGCCAGACACGCGATGGAGACATTTGGGTTTGTACCAATATGGGCGGAGTAAGTATTCTCGATTTACGCCAAAATTCTTTTATCCGTCCCGAACAGGTGCAATTCCGCAATCTTGTAGTGACAAACGATATACATGGCTTGTCTTCACCCAATGCGCGGTGTTTGTTTGAAGATTCTTTCGGTAACATCTGGATTGGTAATTATCGGGGGGGTGTGGATGTCATCAGCCATTTGCAGCCTTTGTTCAAAACGCTGCCTTATCAGATGAAACGCTATGGTGAATACACAAACAAGCAGGTTTGGGGCATCAATGTTGATACGGACGGACGTTTGTGGCTGGGCGGAGAAAATGAGGTGGCAGTATTCGACAAGGGGAAAATGAAAGATTTGCTAAGGCCACAGGCTGTGAAGAATACGCATGTGAATGTCATCTATGCCGACCGCTCCGGTAATTTGTGGCTGGGAATGTATTTGGATGGGGTGACGGTGTACCGTCATAAGACGGGACGGATGGAGCGGATCAGCGACGGATATCCTAACCTCGATGTCAGATGTTTCTATGAAGATACGGATGGTAAAATGTGGATTGGCACGGAGAGTGGCATCTACAGCTACGCGGACGGACACTTTAATTGTGAAGACAGTATCAATAATCAGTTGTCTGATAATATGGTTCATAGTATTCTGCGTGATAAGCAGGGAAAGCTGTGGATTGGTACTTTTGGTAAAGGTATTCAGATATTGAACCGCCATAATAATTTAGTCTATAGCTTGACTACAGACAATGGAATGGCTTCGAATGCTGTTTCCCATTTGGCTATGAGTAGCCGTGGCGAAATCTGGGCGGCTACAAGGAATGGTCTTGTTTTTTTTGAACGGACTGACAACCCCAATGGATTCCGTACATTTTCGAAGAAAGACGGCATAGAGAACAGTTATGTCAGAGCTATACAGGAGGATGGGAAAGGTAATATCTGGTTCAGTACAAATAATGGCATTTCGTGCTATGAGAAAGCAGCCGACGTATTTCGAAATTATAATCACCATGATGGTGTCCCCCGTGGCGATTTTATGGACGGTTCGGTCTGTCGGACGGACGATGGCACTATTTACTTTGGCTCACAGAACGGTGTCTGTTATTTTCATCCCGCTGCTCTTGATGAGAGTGGTAAGGTAGCTCCGGTGGTCTTTACCGAGTGCCGGAGTATGACGGGTGACTTACGGCCGGAGTATGCCGAAGTAATGGTGCCTATAAATAAGAATAAAATCAAGCTTTCTTACCGGAATAATAATTTGAGAATAGGCTTTAATGTGACTGATTTCTCACAAGCAGGGCAGGTGGAGTATATCTATCAGATGGAGGGGTTGAATGATTCTTGGTACAATACGCATGGAGAGAATCAGGTAACATTCAGGAACCTGCCATATGGAAGTTATACATTCAAAGTGAATGCCAGGATGAGAAATCAAAGTTGGACGGACACCGACATCGCTTCACTGACGTTGGTAATCGAACCGCCTTTGTGGTTGGCGTGGTATGCCAAATTGTTCTATGTGGCTGTGGCATGTCTGGTTCTCTTTTTTGTCTTGCGTTTTTATAAACATAAACTGGATTTGGAGAATAAATTAAGTCTTGAACATCAGCAATTGGAGAATGGTGAGAAACTCAATGCGGAAAGGCTTCGTTTCTATACCAATATCACACACGAATTGCGTACGCCACTTACGCTTATCATCGGACCGTTGGAAGATCTTTTGTCGGATAAGTCGTTGTCACAGAAACACGCAGAACGTATCAGTATCATACACAGCAATGCCAACAGGCTGTTGGCATTGATCAACCAGATACTGGAGTTTCGGAAGACAGAAACGCAGAATCGGAAGTTGCTGATAGAGAAAGCTAATCTAGGAAAATTGGTAAGGGAAATCGGTTTGGGTTTCAAGGAACTGAATCAGAACAGTAGGGTGGACATTGAGGTGAAGATTGAAACGGAAGAGACGGAACTCTATTTTGATCCTGAAATAGTTAGGATTATTCTTAATAATCTGATGTCTAATGCGATGAAGTATACGCCTGAGGGTGTTATAACTTTGTCTCTTGGTAACCGTGAGAAAGCCGGGCAGAAATATACTGAAATCAAGGTAAAAGATACAGGATTCGGTATTGATCCGGAGTCAATCCCTCATATTTTCGATCGTTATTACCAGGCGGAAGGCAAGCATCAGGCTTCGGGTACGGGTATTGGGTTGGCCTTGGTGAAATCACTGGCTGATTTGCATGAGGCAAAGATTATGGTAGAAAGTGAACTGAACGAGGGTAGTTGCTTTACTCTCACTCTTTTGACTAACAATACGTATCCTCATGCGCAGCATAAACAGGAGGTGGTTAGTGGAGTTAAAACATCTGTGGCTGAGACAGCTGCCAAGGATTCGTTGGCTGAGGGAGAAGATGTACGTCCTGTTCTGCTTGTCGTAGAAGATAACAATGATATTCGTGAGTATATCCGAAGTTCGTTTGAAGATATGTATGAGGTACTTACCGCTTCCAATGGAAAGGATGGATGGGATATTGCAAAAGTTCGCATACCTAGTGTTATTGTCAGTGACATTATGATGCCCATTATGGACGGTATTGCTTTCTGTAAACGTGTGAAGCAGGATATGCGTACTAGTCATATTCCTGTAATTTTACTGACGGCCAAAGATAGTATTCAGGATCGAGAAGAAGGATATGCCGTTGGAGCCGACTCGTTTATTGCCAAGCCTTTCAGTGCCCGTCTTTTGAGTCGGAGAATAGAGAATCTGCTAGCCGGCAGAAGAAAATTGGCCGGTCTGATTGCAGCGAAGACCGTTTCATCAGTAGGTTCGTCCACACAAGAGGCTTTAAAGGATTTAGGCGAGGGAAATCATACATTGAATAAGCTTGATCGCGAGTTCTTGGATAAGGTAGGCCGTATCATTGAGGAAAATCTCAGTATGGAAAAAATTGATGTGGGTTTCATTGCCGACAAAATGTGTATGAGTCATTCTACACTTTATCGAAAAATAAAGTGTCTGACAGATATGTCGGTCAACGAATTTGTGAGAAAAGTGAAGTTAAAGAAGAGTGTGGATCTTCTGATGGGTGGTGAATACAGTATTGCAGAGATCTCTGATTTGGCTGGTTTTAGTAGTGTAGCTTATTTTAGGCAGTGTTTCAAGGATGAGTATGGAATGGCTCCTTCTGAATACGTCAAACAGAAAAGTCGGGGTTGATATATTATATTTCAGGCACGAATGATACGGATCTTCACAGATATTTGTTTTTCTCCGTGGCATTCGTGTGATTCGTGCCTGAAAAGGTTATGTGGAAATTAGAATAAATCCCACGTACGGATTTCATCTTTCCAGTGGTGATCTTTGGGGAACGGTTGTTCGCCCCAAGTTCGTTTGCTGGTCCAGTCTTGGGGTGCATCGGTCCAGAATGGATGACTGGCGGGCAGCCCCAAGGGCAAGAAAGCCAGGGAAGTCATGTACAGGCTGCCATTGTTGGTATACCAGTCTGCAATATTGGGCTGACGTCCGCTGAATCCAATGGTCAAATAACCACCTTCGTTGAAATTGTTGCCGCTGGCAAACATACGTCTCATGACGGCAGTGAGGGCGCAACGTACCTGAGCGTTGGTCACACCAGCCGGCAGTTCCTGATACCAGGCCATCAAAGCGAGGGGTTGCATGGTAGCCATGCGGTAGGGGATGGATCGTCCGAAGACAGGGAAGGTTCCTTCAGGTGAGATGAAGCGTTCCAGTATCAGGCTGTACTTCTGGGCACGGTGCAAGGCACGGTCATAATACTTGGAATAATGTATGCGTGTATAAGCCTTGACGTCTTTCATGGCCTGAAGAGTTTCCAGATACATGGGATGGAATACATAGCTACTGTAATAGTCGAAAGCAAAGCTTGGGCCGTCAGCATACCAGCC
>CAYQOV010000013.1:0-51723 GCA_964419245.1 uncultured Bacteroides sp.
GATTAAAGCTGTTGGCCATAGAGTAGAGCCTTGTGCCGACAGCTTTTTTTATTAACAACATCTGATATTTCTTTGCGTCCACGCCCTCGCGCAACACGGTATCGTCGGCCTCGTACTCGTGGATGGTCTGCAATTCTTGCTTCAAGAGCCATGCGGCGGGGTTGAACCACTGCACGAAAATGCAGAGGTCGGCCAACAGCAGGTCCCATGAGTGGTGGTTGCGGATATGTGCCAGCTCGTGGATGAGTATCTCGCGACCGTTCTCCTCTAGGTCCTTGCGCGAGAGGACAATGTAGCGCATCCAGCTGAAAGGGGCGATGTCACGATTGTGCACCACCAGCCTTACATTCTCCACCCTGCCCGGCAACCAGTCAGCCAGCCGCTCCAGACGGCCACGACGAAGCAAGACACCCAGCCGACCCAGCGACCAGAGGTTACGCACGGCAAAGAAGACAATGCCCGCCAGATAGACCAGCAGAGCCACGCGTACCCACAGGGCCGTAGTGGGTTGGGACACGATCTCACCCTCCGCCTGCACATCGGCCAGCAGGAGGAGCTGTTCCAACGTAAGCATCGTCTCGTGTACAGGAGCGGGACGATTCACGCTGACTTCCACCAGCGGCAGTAGGGACGAGAGCACCAGCAACCCCAGCAGGGCAAAGCGGTTGAAGCGATGAAACGTGTCGCGGCTCATCAGCAACTTGTAGAACAGATAGAACACCGCCAAGCAGGCGGCAGACTTGAGTATATAAACTAAAAAGGTTCCCATATTCATTTGTCAACTTAAAACGTTTCCAATGCTTTCTCCAACTCCTGCTTCATAACCTCCGTGCCAGGAAAACCTACATGTTGGTACACCACGCGGCCTTCCCTGTCCAGTATCAGGTAGGCGGGGATGCCTGTGAACTGATATTTCTTCAACAAGTCGGCATTCTGTGCGTTGGTCAGATAATAATGCTCGCCGTGAATGTCGGGAATCATCTTCTTCCATAACACCTGCGGAGAGGTTTCGTCGGTCACGAACACAAAATCCACCTCCTTACCCTTCAGTTCCTCCTTCATCGGCTTCATGCTCTTCATGGCCTGACGGCACGGGCCGCACCACGTGGCCCAAAAGTCTATCAACACCACACGTCCCTTGTGACGGGCAGCAATGGCCGGCAACAGGCTGTCGCCCCTGACGGAAGCGTCCAGCGTAGCAATGGTGTAACCGTCGCCTTCATTGGCAGACTTTTTCAATGCCTCTGCGTATTCGTGGTGTTTGGTCAGGACATATTCGCGGATGGCAGGCGTCTGCAGGCTGTCCACCTTGGCCAGCAACGTATCGGGCAGCGGAGCCATACGTCCCAGGTAGCGGCGCGCCATCTCGTTCAAGGCCGTGCTTTCCATATCCTTGCACCAGGGATGGTCTGCGGCAAGGTCGTGAGCCTCACTCAAGGCCGATACAATGCTCGAATAGCGCGTAGTCATCATCATGGCCGGTGAGCGGAGGGAGTCAAGCGCCATGATTTCGTCGCGGAAGCCAGGCCCTTCTACCAGGTTGCCCCGCTTCTGTCCTTTAGCCCGTAGAGCATAACCTATGATGTACTTGGCAGAGGAAACGTTGCTGAATGTAAGAGCCTGCAATTCCAAGTGCAACAGCCTCTTCACAGGGGCACTGAGCGAAGCATCGCTCTCCAGCCACTGATTCACCCGTGCGTAATAAGCCAATACCTTCTCTTTCAGTTCATCGACCGACAAAGTACCGATATTGTCCAGTTCGTCGGTCGCATCCAGGCTGTAAGGGCCATTGGCCAAGGCTGTGTTCAGTCCGTCGTAATCGCCTTCGAACCACACTTTCTGCACGTCCTTGTATTCTTCGCCAAAGAGATGCGTACCCGCCATCTGCATGGCATAATAGTTAATGGTCATCGTCACCTCACCACTTGGCACAACGAAGACCGAGAACTTCCGCCTGCCCACGTAGAATGACTTCAACCCCGGATGGGCCAGGTAGTCGTCTATCACACAAACGCCGTCCTTATCTTCGATTGTAACAGGCAGGAACGACTGCGCGCCCCATTCGCTCAAACCATAACGGATGCTGCCCGGAGACACCTTGCCCAGGAAACGGACGGTGATGCGGAACTTTCCAAAGGCAGGCTCGGCCGCCGGCAGAGGGCGGTCGTAGTCTGGCCGATGACTGATCAAACGTTCGGGCACAACGATTTCGGGCTTTTTGCCGTCCAAATGTATCTGATTCAGCTTCCAACCACGGTCCACATTTTCCTGAAAATCGAATGTGGCGACATCGAGCGGAAGGGGCTCGAATGTCCACTGCATGCTGACTTTCCCGTTAGGGGCTACCTCCAAATCCTCCGTGGTCGAAATACCTTCAGCCTTCTTCAAGGCATATTGCTTGCCTCCGGCCGACAAAGTGGCCGAAGGGGATAACCTGATTTCATCTCCCATGGCTCCGGCATAATAGTCCACGTCGACCACCGTACGATCATCATAGAGAGATACACGGCTCACTTCCAGCCTTGTCTCCCCGCCCAGGAAGTAAGGTTTCTCCACCACCTTCAATTGTGCGTACCCACTTGACCAGCACAGCACGGACAACATTATCAATAATATCTTTTTCATACGGATTCTATTCTAAATTATCCAACTGATCATTGTTTCTCGCCCGACACCTGCCGGATAGCCTCCAGCAGTTCACCGCGCTTCTGCTGGCTGGTGCCTATCACGAGCTTGCGCACCACGCCTTGCTTGTCGAGTACCACCGTTGTGGGCGTCTGCTGCACGCCGAACATCTTCCACAACACGGAGTCGCCTGCCACTTGATGGAAGCGAAAGCCACGACGCTCTACAATCTTCTGTATCTGTTCGGGCGTATTCCAGGTGACGGCCAGATAGTTCACGTCGGGACAGGCATCCATCCACCCGTTCAACTCGGGCATCTCGCGGATGCAAGGGCCGCAACCTGTGTACCAGAAGTTCAACACCAGCGGACGTCCCTGCGTATTGCCATCGGTCCAGCGGGTGCCATCCGTGGCCTGCACACTGAAGGGCTTGATGCGCTCGCCCTCGTTCAAGGCCATCTTGGGAACGTAATCGTTTATTGACAGGAACTTTTTGTTCTCTTTCGCCTTCTCCAGCCAATAGTTGGCATCCTTCACTTCCAACAGGGGAACGGCATATTTCTTCGATTCTTCGCTCAATTTAATACCCGTCACCAGCATCATCGTTCGTCCGTCGTCGCTTTTCAATATGGCCATTTTGTAAGTAGCTCCCTGTAGCTCCGAAGGCGATTCGGTGAAGAAACAGCCGTCCACCAGCAGTTTTGGCTCCTTTTTGCCGTCCGACTGCCCCCAGGAAAACAGGACGAAGCCACAAAGCAACCCCATCATCAAGAGCAAGCGTTTCCTCATAACTGTCCCTCCTCGACCTTCTGTATCAGTTCCTTGAGCTCCTTCAGGGAGATGTCCTCCTCCTTCACCAGCGAAGAGACGGCGCCCAAGTAGGAGTTATTGAAATACTTGCTGATGACGCTCCGCAAGGTGCGGCGGCTGAAGTCGTCGCGGCTGACGGTGGCATAATACTGATAGGTGTTGCCATAGGCCTTGTGCGACAGGTAACCTTTCTCTTCGAGCCCGCGCACAATGGTGGACAATGTATTGAAATGCGGCTTCGGCTCGTCGTAGAAAGCCAGCATCTCTTTTACGAACAGCGGGCCCTTCTCCCAGAAAAAGCCCATGATTTCTTCTTCTTTTGCGGTCAGTCCTTTCATAATTACCTTTTGTTTTCTGCAAATAACGAAAGAATTTAGTTTATAAACTAATTTTTCTCGTTAATAAGAACTAAAAGATTTAGTTTACTTGAGGAAAGGAAAGAAAACAGTGCTTTCCAAGGACGAAAGCACCGTTTTGCGAGGACGAAAGCATTGCTTTCCATCCAAGAACGAAATACCTACAAATGGGGATTGCGCCATCCACCAAAAAATCGTTAATTTGCGGCCGAGTAAAGAACAACCGCTATCCAAAGGCAGTTATAACAATAACAAGCATTTACGCCCATGAACGAACCTCATAAATACCGCGCTACGGACAAGATGAGCGACCTCATCTGCGACAATTACTCCCTACTGATGGTGATGAGCCGCTTCGGCCTGTCGCTGGGCTTCGGCGACCGTTCGGTGAAGGACGTCTGCCAGGCGCAGGGGGTGGACTACAAGACCTTTCTGGCCGTAGCCAACTTCATCAGCCACGAACCCTACACGTACAGCGGCGAGGAGGACGACTTCTCGCTCACCGCCCTGATGGACTACCTGAAGCGGGCACACACGTACTTCCTCGACTTCAACCTGCCCGCCATCCGACGCAAGCTCATCGAGGCCATCGACTGTTCGGGTACCAACGATGTGGCCTTCCTCATCCTGAAGTTCTTCGACGAATATGCCAAGGAGGTGCGCCGCCACATGGAGTACGAGAACCAGGCCGTCTTCACCTACGTGGACGGGCTGTTACGAGGTTGCCTGTCCGACACCTATGACATCGCCACCTTCGCCAGCCACCACAACCAGATAGACCGCAAACTGACGGAACTGAAGAACATCATCATCAAGTATTACCCCGAAAAGGAGAACAACAACCTGCTGAACGCCGTCCTGTTCGATATCTTCAATTGTGAGCAGGACCTGGCGTCGCACTGCCAGGTGGAGGACTATATGTTTGTACCCGCCGTGGCGCAGATGGAAAGGAGACTGAAAGATGAGCACCAATAACCAGTCGTTGAAGATAGTCGTGGCCGAAGCGTCCATCATCATCCGCAGTGGCGTATCGTCCGTATTGAAACGCATCCCCAACCTCGACATCCATCCCATCGAGGTAAACTCTGTCGAAGCGCTGAGCCACTACGCCCACCTGCACCAGCCGGACATGGTCATCATCAATCCTTCATTCGACGGATGGTTCAACCTACCTGCCTTCAAGGCCGAACACCCCCGCCTGACGGGTGTGAAGTACATCGCCCTCATTTCGTCGGTGACGAACAACAACGTGCTGAAGGAGTACGACGAGCGCTTCTCCATCTGCGACGACCTCGACATCATCGCCGCCAAGCTGAACGGCCTGCTCCATAACGACGAGGAAGAAGAGGAGGAGAAGGACAACGAATCGGACACGCTGAGCCAGCGCGAAAAGGAAATCGTGACCTGCGTTGTGAAGGGCATGACGAACAAAGCTATTGCCGACAAGCTCTTCCTGAGCATCCACACCGTCATCACCCACCGCCGCAACATCGCGCGCAAGCTGCAGATACACTCGCCCGCCGGCCTCACCATCTATGCCATCGTCAACAAGCTGGTGGAGTTGAGCGACATCAAGGAGAAACTTTAAAAGTATTCCTTCATCATAAATTACGCAGATTGATACAGATATCTATAATTGCCTGTATCAATCTGCGTTAATTTGTAATAGCTCTAAAAAAATCCCGCTCCACGATATCACATCGGGAAGCGGGGATTTATTTACCTTAATAAAAGTGGTTACGTAATTATGACTAACTAATTCATTCAAATCTGATGTTGCAAAGATAGCGCATCGGCATGGATAGTACAATCACTAAAATTAGGTATATTAAATAGATAGACTCATATAATATTGGTAGAAAATCCCTAAATCTTCATTTAAAGATGAATCTATCAAGCATTCATATCACAAACACCACAAAAACTCACAGACAATCCAAAATATTCAGACAGGTCCCCTTACGAATTTAGATTTCATACACTTTCTAATGCATCCTCTAAAGACTATGTATTTTGACTGAGGCACTTTTTCTTTTGTTCTTTTTGCGTCTCAAAATCGTTTTTTATGCATCCTGAACGCTGAAATGAATAATAGTTATTGTATATTTAGGCCAGAAACTAGTTTCCTTATACTAATATTTATCAAAAAACATTTACCATGAAGACTAAACTGATAAGAATAACATTATGTTCTTTATCGCTACTCCCTATATTGGGACAAGCAGAAATGAAAAACTATCTCCCTACCGAGATAACAACCGAAATGTATCCACAAGATATCCATCAATCAGAAATCATTGAGGTTAAAGGAGTTATATTAGACCAAACAGGTACTCCTGTTATTGGGGCTACAGTTGTAGAAAAAGGAAATACATCCAATGGTACAGTAACAGATATCAATGGAAACTTCATTCTAAAAATAGCCTCTAAGGGTACATTGGTTATTTCCTACATTGGCTATACCACACAAGAAATAACTGTCGATGGAAAAACAACGTTCAACATCGTATTAGAAGAAGATACCAACGCATTGGAAGAAGTAGTAGTAGTAGGATATGGCGCTATTCAGAAACGCTCCGTCTCAACTTCCATCTCCACTGTAAAAGGTGGAAAAATATCAGATATGCCTACTTCAAATATATCCCAAAGTCTTGTTGGTATGTCTTCAGGTATCTCCTTGCAACAAGTAAGTGGTGAACCTGGTGCGGCTCCTGCTATTCGTATTCGTGGAGCAGGCTCCATCAATAGTGGAAACGACCCCTTATTTGTAATTGATGGATACCCCACAACTGATGCAGACCTCTTCAACAACATTAACCCTTCTGACATAGCAGATATTCAAATATTAAAGGATGCAGCTTCGTCAGCCATTTATGGTTCAAAAGCAGGAAACGGAGTCATCATTGTAACAACCAAACAAGGACAAAGTGGAAAAGCTAAAGTAAACTTCTCCACCCAAGTAGGATGGAGCGAAGCTCAGAATTATGTAGATGTACTCGAAGCAGATGATTACCTAGACATGATTATTGAAGCACGAACCAATAATGGTACAATCGATGAATATCCACAATTACTCGAGATGAGAGAAAGCGGAAATTATGTAAATACAAACTGGCAAGATGCTATTTTCCGCAATGCTTTGAATTACAGAGGTACATTAACTGTAACAGGAGGAACCGAAAATTTAAAATACAATTTCTCCACCAACTATCAAAATGAAGATGGTATCTTGCTCAACTCCTATTACAGAAGAACTGGTATAAAAGGAGGATTTGAAGCTAACTTATCGAAAAAAGTAAAACTCGGAGCATCATTCAATACAACATACAGTAAAAAACGTGCTCAACAGCCTACTGGTGGTAACACCGAAGATGTGACAGGTGTAATAGCCCAAGCGTTGACAATGCCTCCTATCCTTCCTGTCTATCAAGCAAATGGTGACTATACACAAATTGCTCAATATTATTCAGATCTAGGATTGAACAACCAACTTCGAAATCCTGTAGCTAATTTATTGGAAAATAGAAATGATACATGGGCAATTCGTACCATGGCTAATGCCTTCTTAGAAGTGAAACCGATCAAGGGCTTAACCTTACGCACTTCTGTCAATTTCACAACAAATTCTGCTAAACAAGATTATTATCAATCCGCTTACCTATTAGGAGGTAGTTATACTGGCAACAAATCTACACCAGACTTAACATCAATAGATGGCTACCGCCTGTCTGGCTTTGGTTATAATACCTATTGGTCTACTACAGCTACTTATGATGTAACTTTCAATGAAAAACACCATCTCAACGCGATGTTAGGTTATGATTTTGAGTACAACAGTGATTTTGAAGTTCAGCAAGATGATCGTACAGACTCTGACAATCCCATAGCTTACACAAACACATCCATCACCAATGTAAACGGTGCAAATCTATGGACAGGCTCATCTAACTATTCCAATTATGTATTTGATGCCATGTTTGCCCGATTAATTTACGATTATAATTATAAATACGTCTTTTCTGGATCTGTCCGCCGTGACCGCTCTAGTAAATTCGGTCCAGCCAAGCGTGCAGGATGGTTCTATTCGGGTTCACTAGCTTGGAATATCACTGAAGAAGAATTCATGAAAGGTATTGATTGGCTTAACATTGCCAAAATCCGCGCTAGCTATGGTATAACAGGAAATGATCAAATAGGTAACGACTATGCATGGATTTCGTCCATCAGTTCTGATCAGAATGTTGTATTCGGAACTACAGCTATTCCGACTTATTATCCAAGCGGTTATTCAAACCGCCAATTAGGATGGGAAAAGAACAAGCAAATTGATTTAGGATTTGACTTCGGAATTTTTAATTTCCTCAATGTTGTAATAGACTTATATAAAAGGACCAGTGATATCGTGATGCCCGCCAACATTCCCAATTTCAATGGAATATCTGGAAGTGTATATATGAACTCTGGCCAAATTGAAAATAAAGGTGTTGAAATACAAGTTTCAGCCAATGTAACCAAAAAAGATTTTTCATGGGATACAACACTCAGCTGGTCAAAGAATAACAACAAGATTTTGTCATTAGCTAACAATCAAAAACAGTTAGCAAACGAAAGCGCAGGAACCAAATGGGGAAATGTAATCAGAAACTACGTAGGACGTCCAATGGGTGATATGTACATGCTGAAAGTTATCGGTACATTCAATACAGAAGAAGATCTTGCTAATTATGCGACAAACGGTACACAAGACATCGGAGACTTAATTTTCGAAGATTATAACAAAGATGGAAAGATTGATGTTAATGACTACCAATTAGTTGGAAACTACCAACCAGATTTTACTTTTGGATGGAATAACACCTTTACATATAAAAATATAGATTTAGGTATCACTCTTGACGGACAAGTAGGAGGCAATGTGATCTATGCTGCAGCACGTGCCTTTTCGCTAAACCGTTATGATGATAATGTATTAAAAGAATCAGGACTCGGACGCTGGAAATCACCAACAGAAACAGGAAATGGATTGTCTCATAAAGCAGGTACAAATAACTTGGGAAGCAATATCGGACCATCTACCAGATACCTTTACGATGCAGATTTTCTCCGTATCCGAAATATTTCACTTGGATATACTTTACCTAAAAAATTCTGCAAAACTATGGGGATAGAAGGTTTACGTATCAGTGCCAATATTCAAAATCTATGGACAATCGATAAATATCCAGGCTATTCTGTTGAAGCGAATTACGAAGGGAATTCTGCAACAAATAACGGTGTAGATTTTGGTGGATATCCTATATCACGTACATTTACTTTTGGACTTAATTTTAATTTTTAATCGCATTAAAACATGAAAAATTTATATAAGCTCTTTTCATGGGCTATGATTTCTGCAACGTCGTTAAGTTTTACAGCATGTAGCGACAGCTTTTTTGATCGTTTTCCTACAGATTCCATGCAAATGGAAACCTACTTAAAGAATGATACAGAAATACAAAACATTCTTTTCAATGGATACTATCACCTACAAGATATCACATTGAATGTAAATTATGTAAATAGTCTAGCTACTGACGAAGGGTATGATTACAAAAAGAATAATTCCGTAGATCATATCAGTCTTAATGAAAGCACATGGGATGCCACATTAGGCATTACAAGTCAAATATGGGAACATTGCTTCAACACTATTAACCGCTGTAACAATGTTATTCAAAAAATAGACAATGCATCTGAAGGAAACAGAAAACAATATGAGGGTGAAGCCCGTTTCCTTAGAGCATATGCATATTTTACGTTAGTTAGATTATTTGGGCCAGTTCCCATTACAACAACTCCTATTGAGGACTATTCATCGCTTTATAATTATGACAGGAGCAGTGAAAACGAGGTTTATCAATTGATAAAAGATGACATTGAAATCGCAATTAATAACCTCCCCGAATACTATACAAATGCTACAATGCAAGGAAGAGCTACCAAAATTGCAGCGTATACGATGCAAGCAGAAGTATTTATGACATTACAAGATTTTACTTCTGCAAAATCTTCTTTGGAATATGTAATAAATTATGCAAATAAAAACAATGAAAAACTTGGCTTAGAGAATGATGTTCTACAAATTTACGCATCAGATAATCCAATGGGAAAAGAAATAATTTTTGCCTCCCAATACAACAATGGAGCAACCGTAGTAGCAAATCCTCTAATGGGACGTTGCATTCCCGCAGCTACTCCATCTACCCAACCAGCTTATACATACCCTGATGGAAGCAGTTCTACCATTACTACTTCACAAGGGACCAGTTGTATGTTAATGACTTGGGAACTCTATAATATGTTCAGAACAAATGAAAACGATCAACGTTTCCAAAAATTGGTTTACAACGGAATATACTCAGATGAATATATTTCCAACGCCAGCCCTGAAGTGGATGTAACAACAGAAGGATATACCTATCTTCCTGTTACACTAAAATACTTCGATTTCAAGAATGAAGGACTTACTACTTGTGCCAGCGGCAACGATAACATTATATATCGATATGCGGATGTATTACTAATGTACGCTGAATGCTTGAATGAAACAGGGTCTGTCGAATTAGCAGCCAATTACTTAAACCAAGTAAGAACACGAGCAGGATTAGCCAACACAACAGCGACCACACAAGAAGAAATGGATCTAGCCATTGAAAACGAAAGGATGTTAGAGTTGTGTTTTGAAGGACATAGATGGTATGATCTTGTTCGGAAAGGTAGAATTACAGATGTTATGGAAGCACATTTTGCCCATCGCACGCAAGGACTCAATCCCACTCTTCAATCGAGCGACAATGGAATGACTGTAAGCAATTCCTCAGATACGAATGGAACTCCTGGCACATGGAAATGGACAGGCTCATCTGCTCCTGTATTATTCGGAATACCATATGATCAGATCCAACTCTCGACCAACTGGACACAAAATGAATTATATTAAAACCATCATCAATTTTAAATATGAAAAGTCTTATTTTTGCCGGCAGTCTATGTACTGTCGGCATTGCTCTCACATCCTGCCTTTCCACGCATGAGAAGGATAAACAGGCAACACCCGACAGGCCAAACATCATCTTCATCCTGGCCGACGACATGGGATACGGCGACCTATCCTGCTATGGCAACAAATACGTACAGACGCCCAACATAGACAAGCTGGCTGAAACTGGTACACGCTTTGAACAGTGTTATGCAGGAAGTGGCATTAGTTCACCATCAAGATGCGCATTGATGACAGGAAAAAATACAGGAAATACCCGTATACGCGATAATATGTGTACTGCTGGAGGCATTGCCGGCATCAAAGTGAATCCTGGCGGAGACTCCACGATCGTACGACGAGCCAATCTGCTACCCCAAGACACGACAATCGCCACCGTGCTCAGCGCAGCAGGTTATCGTACATGCCTGGTTAATAAATGGCACTTGGACGGCTACGACAAAGGTGCGTCTCCCAACCATCGAGGCTTTGACGAATTCTACGGATGGACCATTTCTACCGTCCATAGCAATTCGCCCTACTATTATCCCTACTATCGTTTCCATGGCGACTCACTTATCAATATCCCTGAAAATGCAAACGGGAAACATGGCATACACAATAACGACTTGAGCACCAATGATGCCATTGCTTTCATTCGCAGAAATAAAAACAATCCCTTCTTTCTATACCTTGCCTACGATGCACCTCATGAGCCCTATAACATAGACCAAACGGCATGGTATGAAGGGCAAGAGACATGGACACCAGACACCAAACGGTACGCTTCCCTCATCACACACATGGATGCTGCCATCGGCCGCTTGCTAGACGAGCTGGAGCAACTCAATTTACGAGAAAACACGCTGATTATCTTTGCATCAGATAATGGAGCTGCTATTCAAGCCCCTCTCGAAGTGTTGAACTGCAATGCTGGTTTTAGAGGGCGGAAAGGAATGCTCTATGAAGGCGGAATACGCGTCCCCTTCATTGTTAACCAGCCCGGCAAGGTCCCTGTACAGAAACTCGAAAACATGATCTATTTCCCAGACATGATGCCAACACTTGCCGCTTTGACTGAAGCTACTGCCTATCTGCCCAAGGACCTCAATGGTATGAATATTCTCCCTCTTTTCTATGGTCAGCAGATAAACACAAACAACCGAATGCTTTATTGGGAATTCCCAGGCAAGCAACGTGCTGCACGCAAAGGCGACTGGAAATGCGTAACCATCAAACCCGACCAGCCTTTAGAGTTATACAATTTAAAGGAAGATCCATCCGAAACAACCAACTTGGCCGACAAATACCCTGAAATGGTACAAGAGTTTGACCAAGCCATGCAAAAGATGCATGTACCTTCACCTTATTGGCCTCAACCTGGCGAAACATTCTGAACATCTATCCCAGACGACTAATAAAAAAAGCGGAGATATACTCAACGTACGTCTCCGCTTATTATTAATTTGCTTTTCAACTAAATGTGCTTTATCTCTCGCTTCCATATCCCATGGAGAGCATTTCGCTTTCGCCCATGACGGACAAAGCATTTATCAAATAAACCAATAATCTTTTCATAATCAAAACCCTTTCTTTACTAATACTTGAAACCGGTTTTCAGTTCTCTCTCTCAATTGGGGGAATGTAAATGCTTAGAGCATTACATAACCCCAAATGTTCTTGTCGGCCTTTCCGACATTCTTAAAGATTTTCTTTAACATTTTCATTTTGTTATCCTCCTAAAACAATTTTGTTATCCTATTGAAAACTTACCGAAATCTCATTGATTTCATGTTTTACAACACAAAATTAGTGCCTTTCTTCAGAACAGCAAGTAATTCAGAGAAGAAAAATATGTTTTATAGCATATTTCTTGACCTGCGTCAATTTTTCCAAAGATTACACATAGCACAATCTGCCAAAATGTATGTTTTGTCATGTGGGGCAGACAGATTGGCAGAAAAAAACCGCATCCCTATACAGAGGAATGCGGTCCTTATACCTTATTATTATATACAAAGACTATTTCTCGGGAGTCTTGGCCAGCGTAGCAACCAAGAAATCGTAGAACTTCGCTACCGTTGGGATATAAGCACGCTCGTCAGGCGAGTGAGGAGAACGCAGCGTTGGGCCAAAGGAAATCATATCGAGATTCTTATAGGTAGCGCCAATAATGCCACATTCCAATCCTGCATGGATGACCTTTACAGCAGGTTCAACTCCAAATTGTTCTTTATAAGACAACTTCATGGCCTGCAAAATAGGAGAATTGACATTAGGTTGCCAGCCAGAATAGGCTCCGCTGAATTCTACCTTCATACCAGCCATCGAGAAACAAGAGGCCAAGCTGTCGGCCAGAAAATCTTTCATCGTGTCACACGAGCTGCGCGCCAAGATACGCACCTCAGCCTTTCCGCCGGCAATGATGACGATGGCAAGATTGGAGGAAGTTTCTACTGTATCGGGCACGGTCGGAATCATACGCATCACGCCGTCCTGACAAGCCATCAGCACATTGATCATGTTGTCCTGAATTTCCTCTGGCACTACGGCAGCAGGTACGTCTGTTTCCTCCATCTTCAGGCTGATGTTGCTCTCGATGGTCGTGTACTCATCGTTGATTTGAGCTTCATATTCTTGAATGTATTCATTCAGCCCCTCCATATCTTCTGGGTTGAACAGCAAAACGGCATGTGCCTCGCGTGGGATGGCATTACGCATGTTACCACCCTCGAAGCTAGCCAGCTGGCAATCGAACTCGACCAACAGGTCGTGTACGACACGAGCCAGCAACTTATTGGCGTTGCCTCGTCCCTGATTGATTTCCAAACCAGAATGTCCGCCACGAAGCCCTTTCAAAGTCAGCTTGCGGGCTACAAAACCTTCGGCAGGTGCCTCCTCCTTATACTCCAGCATGGCAGTGATGTCGATACCGCCTGCGCAGCCGATGTAGAGTTCGCCTTCATCCTCCGAGTCGAGATTGAGCAGGATATCTCCCTTCAGTGTACCTTCCTTAAGGCCGAAAGCGCCATACATGCCCGTCTCTTCATCCTTCGTAATGAGCACTTCCAAGGGACCGTGCTTCAAGTCCTGAGCCTCGAGCACCGCCATGGCGGCCGCTACACCCAGGCCATTGTCGGCACCCAAAGTCGTACCTTTGGCCTTCACCCAGTCGCCGTCCACATAGGTTTCGATCGGGTCTTTTGTAAAATCATGCACTGTATCATTGTTCTTCTGCGGCACCATGTCCATGTGGGCCTGCAAGATGACGCCTTTACGATTCTCCATGCCCGGAGTAGCCGGCTTACGAATGACGACATTGCCAGCTTCATCGACAAACGACTCCAGCCCAAGCCCTTTGCCGAAGTTCACCAGAAATTCGGTCACTTTTTCTACATGCCCTGACGGGCGGGGTATTTGGGTCAGTGAATAAAAATGCTTCCACACATTCTGTGGAGCAAGCTGTAAGATTGTACTCATAATGAAAAAAAGAATTAGTTTTCGCAAAGATAAGACTATATTTCAAGAAAACACACATCTGAATGAAGAATTTCACCCCAGGAATGCCGGCCGATGCAAGCTCTCCCATCCTGATTCAACAGACCTGTCACCCACTTTTCCCCAAGCTATGTGCACAGCCTGTTTCCTAACGCCCGCACCGGTCGACAGAAAGCACTGTTTTGCTCACACGAAAGCACCGTTTTCCACTCCACAAATCAATGTATTAGTTTTTTTAACATAGGCACGTGGCAATAGCCGACAACCAAACGTTCTTCGAGGAGGAATCTATATTACAATAAAAAGAGACAGACGAATTGCTCGCCATCTATCGTTTTTCCACAAATTATTTCCGACATCCGATTTCTTTTTGTTATTTTTGCATTCCATTTACAACATACCTTAGCAACTTACAACATACCTTAGCAACAGAAAGATGGATACGGACCTGACTACATATAGCTTGCTGAACAGCATCACCACTCCCGAAGACTTACGGAAACTGAGGGTGGAACAGCTGCCCGAAGTCTGCAAGGAATTGAGACAGGACATCATCGAGGAAGTGTCGCACAACCCAGGACACTTCGCCGCCAGCCTGGGTACTGTAGAGCTCACCGTGGCCTTGCACTACGTCTATAATACACCCTACGACCGCATCGTGTGGGACGTGGGACACCAAGCCTACGGGCACAAGATACTGACGGGACGTCGCGACGCCTTCTCGACCAACCGCCGCTTCAGGGGAATCAAACCCTTCCCTTCGCCCGAAGAGAGCGAATACGACACCTTTGCCTGCGGACATGCGTCGAACTCCATTTCGGCCGCCCTGGGCATGTGCGTGGCCGCCCGGCAGAAGGGCGAAACAGACCGCAGGGTGGTGGCCGTCATCGGCGACGGCAGCATGAGCGGCGGACTGGCCTTCGAAGGGCTGAACAATGCCTCTTCTACGCCGAACGACCTGCTCATCATCCTGAACGACAACGACATGGCCATCGACCGCAGCGTGGGAGGCATGAAGCAGTACCTCTTCAACCTCACCACGAGCAACCGCTACAACCAGCTGCGCTTCAAGATATCGCGCATCCTCTTCAAGATAGGCATCCTCAACGAAGAGCGGCGCAAGGCCCTCATCCGCTTTTCCAACAGTCTGAAGTCCATGGCCGCCCAGCAGCAGAACATCTTCGAAGGCATGAACATCCGATACTTCGGGCCCATCGACGGACACGACGTGAAGAATCTGGCACGCGTGCTCCACGACATCAAGGACCTGAAGGGACCCAAGATACTGCACCTGCACACCACCAAGGGCAAGGGCTTCGAGCCGGCCGAAAAGGACCCCGGCGTGTGGCACGCGCCCGGCAAGTTCAACCCCGACACAGGCGAACGCATCCTGGCCGACACCAGCCACCTGCCGCCCCTCTACCAGGACGTCTTCGGCGAGACGCTCGTGGAGCTGGCACGGCAGAACCCGCGCATCGTAGGCGTGACACCCGCCATGCCCACCGGCTGCTCCATGAACAAGCTCATGGAGGCCATGCCCGACCGTACCTTCGACGTGGGCATCGCCGAGGGACATGCGGCCACCTTCTCGGGCGGCATGGCCAAGGAAGGGCTGCAACCCTTCTGCAACATCTACTCGAGTTTCATGCAGCGTGCCTACGACAACGTGATACACGACATCGCCCTGCTGCGCCTGCCCGTGGTGCTCTGTCTGGATCGTGCTGGCTTGGTGGGCGAAGACGGCCCCACACACCACGGCGTGTTCGACCTGGCTTACTTCCGCCCCATCCCCAACCTGACCATCGCCTCGCCTCTGGACGAGCACGAACTGCGCCGCCTGATGTACACCGCCCAGCTGCCCGACAAGGGTCCGTTCGTCATCCGCTATCCGCGCGGACGGGGCGTGCTGCTCGACTGGCGCTGCCCGCTGGAAGAGATACCCGTGGGCAAAGGACGCCGCCTGAAGGATGGCACGGATATAGCCGTCGTCACACTGGGTCCTATCGGCAACATAGCAGCACGCGCCATCGCGCGAGCCGAAAAAGAGCAAGGATTGTCTATCGCCCACTACGACCTGCGCTTCCTCAAGCCGCTGGACGAGGAAATGCTTCACGAGATAGGCCAACGTTTTCAACGCATCGTCACGGTGGAAGACGGCGTCATCAGCGGAGGCATGGGCAGCGCCGTACTGGAGTTTATGGCCGACCACGGCTACAAACCCGACGTGCGCCGTATCGGCGTGCCCGACCAGTTCATCGAACATGGTACAGTGGCCGAGCTCTACCACCTGTGCGGCATGGACGAAGAAGGCATCTGCCACCAATTATCAATGAACAATAGACAATGAATAATTAACGATTAATATTCTGATTGTAAAGTGAAAATCATCATAGCTGGTGCCGGCGCAGTAGGCACACACCTGGCCAAGTTGCTCTCGCGCGAGAAGCAAGACATCATCCTAATGGACGAAAACGAAGAACGCCTCAACGCCTTCGGATCGAACTTCGACCTGATGGCTTTCAACGACTCTCCGACATCCGTATCTGGCCTGAAGGAAGCCGGCGTAGAAGATGCCGACTTGTTCATCGCCGTCACTCCTGATGAAAGCCGCAACGTCACAGCTTGCTTGCTAGCAGCTAATCTTGGCGCACAAAAAACCGTTGCCCGCATAGACAACTACGAATACTTATTGCCTAAAAACAAGGAATTCTTCCAAAAGTTAGGCGTCCACTCACTGATTTATCCAGAGATGCTGGCCGCTAAAGAAATCGTAGCCTCCATCCGCATGAGCTGGGTACGCCAATGGTGGGAATTCTGTGGAGGAGCTCTGATCTTGATAGGTACCAAAATGCGTGAAAAGGCAGAGATACTGAACATTCCCTTACACCAACTGGGAGGGCCAGGCCTTCCCTACCACATCGTTGCCATCAAACGAGGCAACGAAACCCTTATCCCTCGAGGCGACGATGTCATCAAATTGCATGATATCGTTTACTTCACCACTACCCGCAAATACATCCCCTACGTACGCAAAGTAGCAGGCAAGGAAGACTACCCCGACGTGCGCAACGTCATGATCATGGGAGGTAGCCGCATCGCCACACGAACAGCACAATACATCCCCGACTACATGCAAATGAAAATCATCGACAACGACCTGAACCGATGTAACCGCCTGAGCGAAATACTGGACGATCGCATCATGATTATCAACGGCGACGGACGCGACATGGACCTCCTTGTAGAAGAAGGACTGAAAAATACGGAAGCCTTCGTGGCCCTGACAGGCAATTCGGAAACGAATATCCTGGCCTGCCTCGCCGCCAAGCGTATGGGAGTGCGCAAAACTGTGGCCGAAGTGGAGAACATCGACTACATCGGCATGGCCGAAAGCCTCGACATAGGCACCGTGATCAACAAGAAGATGATAGCCGCCAGCCACATCTACCAGATGATGCTCGACGCCGACGTGAGCAACGTGAAATGCCTCACCGTGGCCAACGCCGACGTAGCCGAGTTTACCGTCAAGGCCGGCTCGAAAATTACGAAGCATCCCGTCAAGGACCTGGGCCTGCCCAAGGGAGTGACCATCGGCGGCCTCATCCGCCAGGGCGAGGGTGTCGTCGTGACAGGAAACACGCTGATACAGCCGGGTGATCATGTGGTAGTTTTCTGCCTGAGTATGATGATCAAGAAAATCGAGCATTACTTTAGTTAAGTTTGACATAGGATAAAAAGTGCAAAAAGGAGTCGTTTTTTGTCAAGCTGAAGTTACAAAAAGATAAAATCTTGTGTAATTTTGCACGCCGAAAATGAAAAGGGAAGAAACGTCTCCCCATAACAAACACTAAAATCTTGTCAGATTTATGAATTTTACCTTCTTAGTCACCGTCGTGTTGACGGCCGTCATTTTCGTGGGCGTAGTCATCGCCATTTCTCATGCGATAGCGCCCCGCTCGTACAATCCGCAGAAGATGGAGCCCTATGAATGCGGTATTCCTACCCGAGGCCGTTCATGGATGCAGTTCCGCGTAGGCTATTACCTCTTCGCCATTCTTTTTCTAATGTTTGAAGTAGAAACGGTATTCCTTTTCCCGTGGGCTATCACCGTGAAACAACTGGGACCGCAAACATTGACAGGCATTCTTTTCTTCTTCTTTGTATTAGTGCTGGGTCTGGCTTACGCCTGGCGGAAAGGAGCACTGGAATGGAAGTAACGAAGAAACCCGTCATCAAGTCCATCCCCTACGAAGAATTTCAGGACAACGAAACACTCGAGAAAATCATTCAAGAACTGAACGCCGGCGGCGTGAACGTCGTGGTGGGTGCGCTCGACCAGCTCATCGACTGGGGCCGCAGCAACTCCCTTTGGCCGCTGACCTTCGCCACCAGCTGCTGTGGTATCGAGTTCATGGCCGTGTGTGCCGCCCGATACGACATCGCACGCTTCGGTTTCGAAGTGACCCGCAACAGCCCCCGACAGGCCGACGTCATCCTCGTGAGTGGTACCATCACCCACAAGATGGCCCCCGTACTCCGACGTCTGTACGACCAGATGGCCGACCCCAAATACGTAGTGGCCGTGGGCGGATGCGCCGTCAGCGGAGGCCCCTTCCGCAAGTCCTACCACGTGGTGCAGGGGGTGGACCAGATACTGCCTGTCGACGTCTACGTGCCCGGCTGTCCTCCGCGCCCCGAAGCCTTCCTCTATGGCATGATGCAGCTGCAGCGCAAGGTGAAGATTGAAAAATTCTTCGGAGGAGTGAACAGAAAAATGAAGAACGAGGATATGAAGAATGAAGAATAATATGGAAGAAAAGACACTATACATCGAGCCAGGCCAGCTGCACGACGAAATGCTGCGCCTGAAGAACGAACTGAAAATGGACTTCCTGGAAAGCCTGACGGGCATGGACTGGGGAGTACCCGACGAAAAGGACGCGGAAGGCGCGCTGAGAGGCCTTGGCGTAGTCTACCACCTGGAGTCGACCGAGAACGGCCAGCGCATGGTGGTGAAGACCTCGACCCTCGACCGCGAACAGCCCGAACTGCCTTCGGTGACCGACATCTGGCGCGGAGCCGAATTTCCTGAACGCGAAGTGTACGACTTCTTCGGCATCCGCTTTGTGGGACATCCCGACATGCGACGCCTCTTTCTCCGTAACGACTGGGTAGGCTACCCCCTGCGCAAGGACAACGACCCCGAAAAGGAGAACCCCCTGCGCATGACCAACGAAGAGACCGTGGACACCACCCTCGAAATAAATACCACACAAGACGGCGAGACGACCGAAGAACAGACGGTGCTTTTCGGCGACGACGAATACGTGGTAAACATCGGCCCCAACACCCCGCCACGCACGGCGTGCTGCGCTTCCGCGTGTCGCTCGAGGGCGAGAACATCCACAAGATTGACGTGAACTGCGGATACATCCACCGCGGCATCGAGAAGATGAACGAAAGCCTGACCTACCCGCAGACACTGGCCCTGACCGACCGTCTGGACTACCTGGGCGCCATGCAGAACCGCCACGCGCTGTGCATGTGCATCGAGAAGGCCATGGGCGTGGAGGTGAGCCGCCGCGTGCAATACATCCGCACCATCATGGACGAGCTGCAGCGCATCGACTCGCACATCCTGTTCTTCTCCTGCCTCTGCCAGGACCTGGGTGCCACGACAGCCTTCCTCTATGGTTTCCGCGACCGCGAGAAGGTGCTCGACATCTTCGAGGAGACCTGCGGCGGACGCCTCATCCTGAACTACAACACCATCGGAGGTGTGCAGGCCGACATCCATCCCAACTTCGTGAAGCGTGTCAAGGAATTCATCCCCTACATGCGCCACAACCTGAAGGAGTATCACGACATCTTCACAGGCAACATCATCGCCCAGCAGCGCCTCAAGGGTATCGGCGTGCTGAGCCGCGAGGACGCCATCTCCTTCGGAGCGACAGGAGGTACCGGCCGTGCTAGCGGATGGGCCTGCGACGTGCGCAAGCGCATGCCCTACGCCGCCTACAATGAAGTGCAGTTCAACGAGATAGTCCGCACCGAAGGCGACTGCTTTGCCCGCTACATGGTGCGTATGAACGAGATTGAAGAGAGCCTCCACATCATCGAGCAGCTCATCGACAACATCCCCGAAGGCCCCTATCAGGAGAAGATGAAACCTATCATCCGCGTGCCCGAAGGCAGCTGGTATACCGCCGTCGAAGGCAGCCGCGGTGAGTTTGGCGTTTACCTCGAGAGCCGTGGCGACAAGACTCCCTACCGTCTGCACTACCGTGCCACAGGCCTGCCGCTGGTGGGCACTGTGAACACCATCTGCCGCGGAGCGAAGATTGCCGACCTCATCGCCATCGGAGGTACGCTGGACTATGTGGTGCCCGACATCGACAGATAATCAATGGAGAATGGAAAATGGAGAATGGATTGCCTGTTGACCATTCTCAATTATCAATCATCAATCATCAATTAAATAAATGTTTGACTTTAGTATTGTAACAAGCTGGATACACCAAATGCTGACCTCCCTGATGCCCGAAGGGCTGGCGGTCTTCATCGAGTGTGTCGTCATAGGCGTGTGCATCGTGCTGATGTATGCCATCCTCGCCATCATCCTCATCTACATGGAGCGCAAGGTGTGTGCCTTCTTCCAGTGCCGCCTCGGTCCGAACCGTGTGGGCAAGTACGGCTCCCTACAGGTGTTCTGCGACGTGTTCAAGATGCTCACCAAGGAAATCTTCACCCCCAAAGGCGCCGACCGCTTCCTCTACAACCTGGCTCCCTACATGGTGATTCTGGCCTCCTTTCTGACATTCGCCTGCCTGCCCATGAACAAGGGATTGGAAGTGCTCGACTTCAACGTGGGCATCTTCTTCCTGCTGGCCGCATCGAGCATCGGCGTGGTGGGTATCCTGCTGGCCGGATGGAGCTCCAACAACAAGTTCTCGCTCATCGGTGCCATGCGAAGCGGTGCGCAGATTGTCAGCTACGAACTGTCCGTGGGTATGAGCATCCTGACCATGGTGGTGCTGACCGGTACGCTCCAGATATCGGAAATCGTAGGCGGACAGGCCGACGGATGGCTCATCTTCAAAGGACACATCCCTGCCGTCATCGCCTTCATCATCTACCTCATCGCCGGAAACGCCGAATGTAACCGCGGCCCCTTCGACCTGCCCGAGGCTGAAAGCGAACTGACTGCCGGTTACCACACGGAATACAGCGGCATGCACTTCGGTTTCTATTACCTGGCGGAGTATCTGAACCTCTTCATCGTGGCCGCCATTGCCGCCACCGTCTTCCTGGGCGGATGGATGCCGCTGCACATCGCGGGGCTGGACGGCTTCAACACGGCGATGGACTACATCCCCGGCTTCGTCTGGTTCTTCGGCAAAGCCTTCTTCGTGGTGTTCCTCATGATGTGGATGCGATGGACGTTCCCCCGCCTGCGCATCGACCAGATTCTGACACTGGAGTGGAAATACCTCATTCCCCTGTCCATGCTCAACTTGCTGCTCATGAGCATCGTGGTGGCATACGGACTGCATTTTTAAAGGTATCAGATATTAGGTATCAGGTATTAGGTTTAAAAATTATCAATCAGCAATAATGGAAAACAATAACACTTATTTCAGCAGCTTCTTTAAGGGCATCAAGAGCTTGTCCATCGGACTGAAGACCACCATGCGTGAGTTCTTCACGCCCAAGGTGACGGAGCAATACCCCGAGAACCGCAAGGAGCTGAAGATGTTCGACCGCTTCCGCGGCACCCTCGTCATGCCCCACAACGAGCAGAACGAGCACCGCTGCGTGGCCTGCGGCCTGTGCCAGATGGCCTGCCCCAACGGCACCATCCGCGTGACCAGCGAAACCGTCGAGACAGAGGACGGCAAGAAGAAAAAAGTGCTCGCCAAATATGAGTACAACCTCGGTTCGTGCATGTTCTGCCAGCTCTGCGTCAACGCCTGCCCGCACGGTGCCATCACCTTCGACCAGCAGTTCGAACATGCCGTGTTCGACCGCTCGAAACTCATCCTCACCCTCAACCACCCGGGCAGCCACGTGGAAGAGAAGAAAAACTAACCATTAACCACTAAAAGAACAATGGAAATTACTCTTGAAACAGTTATATTCTACTTTCTGGCGGCCTTCATCACCGTCTTCTCCCTGCTGACGGTGACCACCACGCGCATGGTGCGCTCGGCCACCTACCTGCTGTTCGTACTCTTCGGCACGGCCGGCATCTACTTCCTCCTGGGATACACCTTCCTGGGCTCCGTGCAGATCATGGTATATGCGGGGGGCATCGTCGTGCTCTACGTCTTCTCCATCCTGCTCACTAGCGGCGAGGGCGACAAGGCCGTCAAGCTGAAGCGGAGCAAGTTCCTGGCCGGGCTGGGCACCACCGTCGCGGGAGCCATTATCGTGCTCTTCATCACCCTGAAGCACAAGTTCCTGGCCACGACCGACCTGAAACCGATAGAAGTCAGCTTCAGCACCATCGGCCAACAGATGTTCAGCAGCGACAAATACGGCTACCTGCTGCCCTTCGAGGCTGTCAGCCTCCTGCTGCTGGCCTGCATCGTGGGCGGGCTGCTCATTGCACGAAAGAGATAACACTAAAAAGATTACGACTTATGATACACATGGAATATTACCTGATCGTGTCGGCCATCATGTTCTTTGCGGGCATCTACGGGTTCTTCACCCGCCGCAACACGCTGGCCATCCTGATCTCCATCGAGCTGATACTGAACGCTACGGACATCAACTTCGCCGTGTTCAACCGTTTCCTCTTCCCCGACGGACTGGAGGGCTACTTCTTCTCCCTGTTCTCCATCGCCATCTCGGCGGCCGAAACGGCCATCGCCATCGCCATCATGATCAACATCTACCGCAACATCCGAAGCATCCAGGTGAACAATCTGGACGAAATGAAGTGGTAGCGGCAGAAGCCTGCTCGTGCAGCTGAAACTGCACGAGCGTGCAGCCGGAACCGCACCGGCGTGCAGCTGAAAAAACACGAGCGTGTTTCCACAAAAACACAGGCGTGCAATTGCAAAGGCACCGGCGTACGGCCGGAAAACAAGAAAATTTACTATAACAGAATAAACTTATGGAACTGACAATTCTTATTCTTCTGCTCCCCTTCCTCTCCTTCCTCACACTGGGAATCGGGGGCAAATGGATGACACACCGCACGGCGGGCCTCATTGGTACCGTAGTGCTGGGCGCAGTGGCCGTGCTCTCCTACCTGACGGCCTGGAGCTACTTCAGCGCGCCGCGACTGGCCGACGGGACGTATGCCACGCTGATGCCCTACAACTTCCGCTGGCTGCCCTTCAGCGAGAACCTGAGCATCGACATGGGCATCCTGCTCGACCCCATCTCGGTGGTGATGCTCATCGTCATCTCCACCGTCAGCCTGATGGTGCACATCTACTCCTTCGGCTACATGAAGGGCGAGCGGGGCTTCCAGCGCTACTACGCCTTCCTGTCGCTCTTCACCATGTCCATGCTGGGGCTGGTGGTAGCCACGAACATCTTCCAGATGTACCTGTTCTGGGAGCTGGTGGGCGTATCGTCCTATCTGCTCATCGGATTCTATTATACCAAACCTGCCGCCATCGCCGCTTCGAAGAAGGCGTTCATCGTGACGCGCTTCGCCGACCTGGGCTTCCTCGTCGGTATTCTGGTGTATGGCTACTACGCAGGAACCTATACGTTCACGCCCACTGAGATGGCTCTGGCCAAAGGTGGTGCCATGCTTCCGCTGGCCCTGGGACTGATGTTCATCGGCGGTGCAGGCAAGAGCGCCATGTTCCCCCTGCACATCTGGCTGCCCGACGCCATGGAGGGTCCGACGCCTGTCAGCGCCCTCATCCATGCCGCCACGATGGTGGTAGCGGGTGTCTATCTGGTAGCCCGTATGTTCCCGCTGTTCATCGCCTATGCGCCCGAGACGCTTCACATCGTTGCCTACGTGGGTGCCTTCACCGCTTTCTATGCGGCCTCGGTAGCCTGCGTGCAGAGCGACATCAAGCGCGTGCTGGCCTTCTCCACCATTTCGCAGATCGGCTTCATGATGGTGGCCCTCGGCGTATGTACGTCGGCCGACCCTCACGAAGGCGGCTTGGGTTACATGGCAGGCATGTTCCACCTCTTCACCCACGCCATGTTCAAGGCCCTGCTCTTCCTCGGCGCGGGCAGCATCATCCATGCCGTCCACAGCAACGAAATGTCGGCCATGGGAGGTCTGCGCAAGTATATGCCCATCACCCACTGGACGTTCCTCATCGCCTGTCTGGCCATAGCGGGTATTCCTCCGTTCTCGGGCTTCTTCTCGAAGGACGAGATTCTGACCGCCTGCTTCCAGTTCAGCCCTGGCATGGGATGGATTATGACGATTATCGCCGCCATGACGGCATTCTATATGTTCCGCCTCTACTTCGGCATCTTCTGGGGTAAAGAGAACAAGGAGCTTCATGCTGAACATACACCGCACGAAAGTCCGTTGAGCATGACCTTCCCACTGATGGTACTGGCTGCCATTACCCTTATGGCTGGTTTCATTCCTTTCGGACACCTGGTTTCGTCAAACGGACTGGCCTACGACATCCACATTGACAAAAGCGTGGCCGGCACAAGCATCGCCGTGGCTGCCTTGGCCATTGCGATTGCCACCCCGATGTATCTGTATGAGCGCCAGCCCCTGGCCGACGCCCTGCAACGCCGCTTCCGTGGTCTGTGGACAGCTGCCTACCACCGCTTCTACATTGACGAGATTTATCAGTTCATCACGCACAAGATCATCTTCGGATGCATCAGCCGCCCCATCGCCTGGTGGGACCGCCACGTGGTGGACGGGTTCTTCAACTTCCTGGCCTGGAGTGCCGAAGCGACCAGCGACGAGATACGCGGCCTGCAAAGCGGACGCATCCAGCAATATGCTTTGGTCTTCCTGCTGGGAACACTGGCCCTGATACTTATTTTAATTATATAATGGAAAATGGAGAAGGGAGATTTCAACTTTTCATTTTCAATTTTCAATTTTCAATTATCCATTAAATAAAATGAATTTCTTATCCTTATTCGTTCTGATTCCCCTGCTGATGCTTCTCGGCCTATGGCTGGCCCGAAACATCGGTCAGATACGTGCCGTGATGGTGACGGGAGCTTCGGCCCTGCTCGTGCTGGCAGGTGTGCTCACCGTGATGTATCTCAACGCTCGTGCCGGAGGAGCTACCAACGAAATGCTTTTCTGCGCCGACGTAGCCTGGTATCCTGCCCTCAACATCCACTACTCGGTAGGAGTAGACGGCATATCCGTAGCCATGCTGCTGCTTTCGGCCATCATTGTCTTTACAGGTACCTTCGCCTCATGGCGACTGCAGCCGCTCACCAAGGAATATTTCCTGTGGTTCACGTTCCTGTCACTGGGCGTGTTCGGTTTCTTTATTTCCATCGACCTGTTCACCATGTTCATGTTCTATGAAGTAGCGCTGATACCGATGTATCTGCTCATCGGCGTGTGGGGTTCGGGCCGCAAGGAATACTCCGCCATGAAGCTGACGCTGATGCTGATGGGTGGTTCGGCCTTCCTGTTGATAGGCATCCTGGGCATCTACTACGGTAGCGGCGCCACTACGATGAACCTCACTGAAATAGCCGCCCTGCACAACATACCTGTTGAACAACAGCGCATCTGGTTCCCACTCACCTTCTTGGGCTTCGGCGTGCTGGGCGCCCTGTTCCCCTTCCATACGTGGAGCCCTGACGGTCATGCTTCGGCGCCGACGGCGGTGTCCATGCTCCACGCGGGCGTGCTGATGAAGCTGGGAGGCTATGGTTGCTTCCGCATCGCCATGTATCTGATGCCCGAAGCTGCCAATGAGCTGGGCTGGATCTTCCTGGTACTGACAGGTATTTCAGTTGTCTATGGTGCCTTCTCGGCCTGCGTACAGACTGACTTAAAATACATCAACGCTTACTCCTCGGTGAGCCACTGCGGCCTGGTGCTCTTCGCCATCCTGATGATGAACCAGACGGCCTGCACGGGTGCCGTGCTCCAGATGTTGAGCCATGGTCTGATGACGGCCCTCTTCTTTGCCCTCATCGGTATGATTTACGGACGTACGCACACCCGCGACATCCGCGAGCTGTCGGGCCTGATGAAGATTATGCCTTTCCTCGCCGTGTGCTACGTCATTGCCGGTCTGGCCAACCTGGGTCTGCCGGGCTTGAGCGGCTTCGTGGCCGAGATGACCATCTTCAACGGTGCCTTCCAGCATGCCGACGTGTTCCACCGCACGTGGACCGTCATCGCCTGCTGCAGCATCGTCATCACGGCGGTCTACATCCTGCGTCTGGTGGGCAAGATTCTCTACGGGACCTGCACCAACGAACATCACCTGACGCTGACCGACGCCACGTGGGACGAACGCACGGCGGTCATCATCCTCATCGTCTGCGTAGCCGCCCTGGGTATGGCGCCGTGGTGGATAAGTGGAATGATTGGCGACAGCGTGCTGCCCATCGTAACACTGATAAATGGATAATTGAAAATGGAGAATTGAAAATTAACAATCCATTTTCAGTTCTCCATTCAATAATTCTCAATTTTCAATTTTCAATTAACAATTAACAAAATGGATTATAGTCAATTTCTCGTGATGAAAGAAGAGCTGTCGCTGATAGCTGTCATCCTCATCCTCTTCATAGCCGACCTGTTCATGAGTCCCGACGCACACAAGCGCGACGGACGGCCCGTGCTGAACACTATGCTGCCCGTGGTTCTCATGGCCCTGCATACGCTGGTGACCATCGTGCCCGGTCCCGTGGCCGAAGCCTTCGGCGGCATGTACTACAATTCGCCCATCCAGCACATCGTGAAGTCCATCCTGAGCACCGGAACCTTGATTGTCTTCCTGATGGCGCACGAATGGATGCGCCGCCCCGACACGTGCCACAAGCAAGGTGAGTTCTACTTCCTCACCCTCTCCACGCTGCTGGGCATGTACCTGATGGTTTCCGCCGGACACTTCCTGATGTTCTTCATCGGCCTGGAGACGGCCAGCGTGCCGATGGCCGCGCTGGTGGCTTTCGACAAGTACCGCCACCATTCGGCCGAGGCTGGCGCCAAATACATCCTGATGGCACTGTTCTCCAGCGGCCTGCTGCTCTACGGCATCTCGCTTATCTATGGCACAGTGGGTACACTTTATTTTGCAGACATTCCTGCTCATCTGGACGGCAGTGCCCTGCAAATAATGGCCTTTGTGTTCTTCCTGTCAGGTATGGGATTCAAGATCTCACTTGTACCCTTCCATCTATGGACAGCCGATGTCTACGAAGGTGCTCCTTCGACGGTGACGGCCTATCTGAGTGTCATTTCCAAAGGCTCGGCCGCTTTCGTGCTGATGGCCATGCTTGTCAAAGTGTTCGCACCGATGGTTGAGCAGTGGCAAACGCTCCTCTATTGGATCATCATTGCCTCCATCACGCTGGCCAATCTTTTCGCCCTGCGCCAAGAGAACCTGAAGCGACTGATGGCCTTTTCGAGTATCTCGCAGGCAGGCTACATCATGCTGGGCGTCATCGCCGGCAGCGCACAGGGTATGACAGCACTGGTTTACTACATTCTGATCTACCTTTTCGCCAACCTGGGTGTGTTTGCCGTCATCACCATCGTGGCCCTGCGTGCCCACAAATTCACACTGACGGAATACAACGGCCTCTACACGACCAATCCGCGCCTGGCGTTCCTCATGACGCTCTGCCTGTTCTCGCTGGCAGGTATTCCGCCGTTTGCAGGCTTCTTCTCGAAGTTCTTCATCTTCGCGGCGGCCTTCCACAGCGGCTTCCACCTGCTGGTGTTCATCGCCCTGGCCAACACGGTCATCTCGCTCTACTATTACCTGCGTGTAGTCAAGGCCATGTACATCAACAAGAGTGATGAACCTATCGCCGCCTTCCGCAGCGACAACTATACGCGCGCCGCCCTGCTCATCTGCACGCTGGGCATCACGGTGTTGAGCATCGTCAGCGCATCCTACGAGTCCATCGGCCGCTACGCCTTCGGGATGTAAAGGCCGCACTGACCGACACACGGCTTCGCGCCCGCGAAATCCACTTTCCGGCTTCGGGAAACGGGGGTCGCGGGCGCGAAACGTATTTTCCGGTTTCAGAAAACGGATTTCGCAGGCGCGAAATGCCCCGAAGCGGAATGTAACACCCGTGTAACGCTTCCGAAACAGACATGTACCCACCGCGTAACAAGCATGTAACTCCGTCTCCTCATCTTTGCAGCGGAAAAAAGAAACGCATAAAAGATGAGTATGAAAGCAGATTTAGGAAAAATCCTCTTCCTTATTTTATTCCTCGCCCTGACGGCCATGACCGCCCTGGCAGGCACCGTGAAGGGAACCATAACGGACAAACAGACCGGGGAACCGCTGACGGGAGCCACCGTGCAGGTGGCCGGAAGCACCCAAGGCGCCGTGGCCGACATGGACGGACGCTATACACTACAGGTGCCCGACGGCGTGTACAATCTCGTGGTGCGCTACGTGGGCTATGTGGATATCAACGCCAGCCGGGTAAAGGTAAACGGCGAAACGGTGCTGAACTTCGAGATGGAGACCGACGCACAGACCTTGGGCGAGGTGTCTGTCGTGGCCAAAAAGAATCTGGAAGGCGAACGCGCCCTGCAAGTGGAGCGAAAGAAAGCTACATTGGCCATCGAGAATCTGGGCGCCAAAGAGATGAGTCTGAAGGGCATCGGCAACGTGCAGGAAGGCGTGAAGCAGATAACGGGCATCAGCATCGCCGAGTCGGGCCAGCTCATCGTGCGCGGACTGGGCGACCGCTACAGCGCCACCACCCTGAACGGACTGCCCATCGCCTCGCCCAACCCCGACAACAAGCTTATCCCGCTCGACCTCTTCCCCTCGAGCACGGTGCAGAACATCACCGTCAGCAAAGTCTATGATGCCGGCGCCTTTGCCGACTACAGCGGCGCGCACATCGACATCAGCACGAAAGAGAACGTGACAGACCGGTTCCTGAACGTCAGCTTCAACGCGGGCGGACGGTTCAATACCCTGGGACGCGACTTCTACCAGATGGACCGCGACGGGACGCTGTTCAAGACGCCCTCGCTCGACGAAAAAATCTACGACATGCCGCTGACGGACTTCGACGAATACGTGACGCAGCACAACATCTTCCGCACCACCTTCGACGTGGACCGGCGGACAGCCCTGCCCGAATTCGGCGGTAACCTGGGCTTCGGGCGCAACTTCGCCGTGGGCGGACAGACCTTGAGCCTGCTGGGCTCCTTCAGCCTCAGCAACGAGACGCAGCGGATGGACGATGCCTTCTACAAGACGCTCGAAGCAACGGGCAACATACAGAACGACTTCACCTATGACGAATACACCGCCACGCTGAAGATGGCCGCCCTGGCCTCCGTGGGCTACACCCTGCGCCAGCACGACCGCATCGGCTATACCTTCTTCTATGCCCGCAATGCCAGCGACTCCTATCAGAGCCGCGAAGGCGTGGACGCCGAAGGGCATAATCTGTGGGGAAGCAACGACATCACCCACATCTACACCCTCCAGAACCACCAGCTGAACGGACACCATGAACTGGGCAGCCAATGGGAACTGAACTGGGCAGGCTCTTATGGAAAAACAGGTAGCGAAGAGCCCGACCGCCGCCAGGTGATGTTCACCAAGGACGATGACGGCAACCTACAGCTCTTCAAGCTGAACCGCCAGGAAACCATGCGCTACTTCGGCGAACTGAACGAAGAGGAATGGGTGGGCAACCTCGACCTGCGATACAACTGGACGGGACAGAACTTCGTCAAGATGGGCCTTGCCTACAAGAACAAGGACCGCGACTACATGGGCACCCGTTTCTACTACAACGTGAACAAGCTGAACCCCGCCATCGACAACATCTACGACACCGACGGCTTCCTCAACCAGGCGAACGTGGAGAACGGCAGCATCGTCATCGAACGCAAGATGCAGCCCCACGACACCTACCGCGCCGGTATGGACATCTACGCCGCCTACGCGCAGACCGATTTCTATCCGCTCAGCTCCCTGCTCGTCAACGTCGGACTGCGCTACGAAATGACCAAACAATGGGTGGAATACGCCATCGAAGGCGACCAGAAGTACCAGCGCCGCCGCGACCTGAACAAGAACGACTTCTTCCCCACCGTCAATCTGAAATACACCATGAACGAGCGGAACAACCTGCGTATGTCGCTCTCGCGCACCGTGACGCGCCCCTCGTTCATCGAGATGGCCCCCTTCCTCTATCAGGAATCCTACGGCTCGGCGCAAATCCGCGGTAACGAGGAACTGCAGAACGGCTACAACTACAACTTCGACCTGCGCTACGAACGCTTCGGCCCCAACGGCGACATGCTCTCCGCCACGGTCTATTACAAATTCCTCGACAACCCCATCGAACGTATCCAGAAGCTGCAAGGCGGAGCCACCATGCACTCCTTCCAGAACGCCGACCAGGGCATGGCGACGGGCGTGGAGCTCGAATTCCGCAAACAGCTGGTACGCGACCTGCGCCTGGGATCCAACGTCTCCTACATGTACACCAACGTGAAGCTGCCCGAAGGCGGTGCCTACACCAACAAGGACCGCTCCTTGCAAGGCGCCTCGCCCATCCTGCTGAATGCCGACCTCACCTACTCGCCCCGCTTCGACGAGGACCGCCAGCTCAACCTGTCGCTCCTCTACAACCTGCAGGGTAAGCGCATCCATGCCGTCGGCGTATCGCAGCTGGGCGATATCGACCAGATGGCTGTCCATACGCTGAACTTCAATGCCGGCTACAGCTTCAACCGTCACTTCAGCGCCCGCCTCCAAGTCAGCGACCTGCTGAACCGCGCCATCGTCTTCAAGCAGGAAGTTCCCAAGACAGGCGAATATGTGGAAGTGGAACGCTTCAAGGAAGGAACAGCCTTCGAAGTAGGTATCAGCTATAATTTCTAATCACATTCAAGACCAAATCATTAATTACCCAATAACTTAAAACTTTAAATTATGAACAGAAAATTGTTTTCAATGGCCCTTTTGGCCGGTATGACACTCTTCGCAGCATGTAGCGACGACGAAACAACCAACAACGGTGACAACAACGGTATTGCCGATGGTACAACCCTGAGCGGCACTGTCACCGAAGACGTTACCCTGAAATCTGGCAACACTTATAAACTGAGCGGCGCCTATACCGTAGAAGAAGGCGCCACGCTGAACATCGAACCGGGAGTGAAAATCATCTCTGTCTACGACGACAACGTAGACTACATCCTCATCAAGCAGGGAGCCAAAATCAATGCCAAAGGTACGGCAGACGCCCCTATCGTAATGACATCCGAGAAAGAGGAAGCAGGCGCCTGGGGTGGTATCCACATCTGCGGACGTGCCCACACCAATGCCGAAGGCGGTAAGGGAAGCTCGGAGATAGGCGGTGCCGAATATGGCGGCAACGACGACAAGGACAACTCTGGCACGCTGCAATACGTACGCCTGGAGTACACCGGCTACGCGTTCGACGAAGAACACGAGGCCAACGGCATCAGCTTCTACGGCGTAGGCAACGGAACAACAGTAGACCACTGTGTAGCCTACAAAGGTTCGGACGACGGCTTCGAATTCTTCGGCGGCTCGGTCAATGTCAGCAACATGGTAGTCATCAGCTGCAGCGACGACTCGTTCGACTGGACGGAAGGATGGAACGGTACGGCTACCGACCTCGTGGCTTATCAGGAAGCACAAGCCACGCTGGGCTACGACTGCGACTGCCTGATCGAAGCCGACAACAACGAAAACAACTACAGCGCTGCCCCCATCGCCCATCCTACGCTGAAGAATCTCATCCTCGTAGGCAACGGCGGCTCCAAGCAAGGCGTACGCCTGCGTCGCGGCACCCAGGTTACGATGGACAACGCCCAAATCTGTGGCAAAGGCAAGGCGCTGACCGTAGAAAGCACGGAAACGGAAACGGCACTGACCGACGGCACTTCCAGCATCACCAACACCACCATCGCCAACAATGTGGACAGCGAAAAGGGCATCTACACCAACGATGTCTTTGCCGCAGCTGAAGGCAACAAGGTAGACGCCAACCTGAGCTATGCTTCATTGGACGACATCAAAGCCGCTTGCGACTGGATGACAGGCAACTGGGTTAAATAATTCCCTCATCAAATAAAACTTGCAGAATTGCCCAAGTTTACGATATCAATCGTATTCTTGGGCAATTTATCTTTTTCTATTTCTCAAGTAGCTGTTTTACATCGCTAAAGTAGACAATGAGCGAGCTAAAGTGGATAGTTAGCAAGCTAAAGTAGGTAGTTAGCTCCTGAAACGTGATCTACCCTTCAAAATACAAATGAAGCGCTCAGAAGAAAGCGCCGTTTTCTTCATCCGAAAGCATTGCTTTATCCGATACAAAACATAGTTTTGTTAAACTAATCCGATACACGTGAAATATATATCAGTTCAAACAGCCTTCACAGCTTCACAACCTGTGAACTATCAGACAAACAGGCAGATAGGATGAAAGATCATGCTTCACACGTCCGATCCTTCATCACACGCCATTCAACGCAAACAGCTGTATATAAGGAAGTTATTGTGAAATCAATCTTCTTAATCATCAAGAAACAACGGTGAAAGCCGTCCGTTTCATCCTTCGATAAACATAGATGAAAGCAGGAATAAGGAAGGCATTGGCAAAAACCCAGGCCGTCGGATCGCCGAAGCAAACGGCAATATACCCCCAGGCAGGCACGGCAATGACACTGACCAAAATACGGGCTATCATCTCGGACACACCCGAAAGCATGGCCAAATTGGTGAAGCCAGATCCTTGGATGGTGTAGCGCAGGATGCAAAGCAATCCCAACACAGGAAAGAAACAAACGGCGGCATGAATGAACAACACGGCATCGGCCAAGATTTCCACCTCGGAAGCATCCACAAAGAGCCGTACAAACATGCGCGAACCCGGCATGAGCACGCAGAAGGTAAATGCCCAATAAATCATCATCATCAGTGCACTGGACTTCACGCCCAGCCAAATGCGCTCAGGTTTGCCGGCACCATAGTTCTGGCCGGCAAAGGTAGCCATGGCAATGCCCAGACTTTCGAAGGGGCACATAAAGAACATCTTGATGCGGATGGCAGCCGAATAGGCGGCTACACAGGCGGTACCCAACGCATTGTTGGCACTTTGAAGCATAATGCTGCCAATGGCAGTAATAGAAAACTGAAGTCCCATAGGTACACCGATAGAAAGCATGGTACGCGCCAGACGACCGTCAAAACGCCGCTCGGCAGGTGTCGTGCGAAGAATGTCGAAATGGCGCATCATGTAAAAGTAACACAAGATTGCCGACACCCCTTGGGCTATCAGCGTGGCAATAGCAGCACCAGCGACTCCCCACCCCAACACAAGAATGCAGAAAAGGTCGAGCAAGATATTCAGCACGGTAGAAAACAACAGAAACCAGAAAGGCGTCTTGCTGTCTCCCAATGCACGAATGACACTGGAGAGAAGATTATAATAAAAAGTACAAGGAATGCCTATAAAGGTGACCAGCAAATAATAATAGGCATCATCAAAAATATTTTCAGGCGTGCGTATCAGACGTAAAATCCAGCCGCAAAGCAAGGCTGTAATCACCGCCAACGACACGGACATGACCGCCGCCAACTTAAGGCTGACTGCCACATAACGACGCATGGTGACATAGTCGCGTGCACCAAACTTCTGTGCCACAGGGATGCCAAAGCCTCCGCAACAGCCATTACAGAATCCTAAAATCAAGAAAACGACCGAAGTACTGGCGCCAACCGCCGCCAACGGATTGATGCCCAAGAATTTGCCGACAATAGCAGCGTCAACCATCGAATAGGTCTGCTGCAACAGATTGCCCATCAGCAGGGGCAACGCAAAATAAAAAATTTGCGGCAGGGTACGTCCCTCCGTCATTTCCACCGACTTAGCCATGTATATATTCTCCTGAAATCGGGTGCAAAATTAGCAAAAAAAGGAAAACAGACGAATTGATTTATATCAAATAGCATCAGGCAGATCACTCGCATTCAGCACTGTACTTTGAGCCAGATATTCAGGCGTGGGAGCATAAATATACATCACACTTCCGTCCTTGATCGCATCAATAATGGGGCGTGACAATTTCTGCGGCAAAGCAGGGCATCCGAAGCTGCGTCCCAGCCTTCCACCCCGACTGGCCACTGAAGGATCGGCATAGGCAGCACCATGTACTACGATAGCCCGCTCGCGAGCACGGTCATTGATACCTTTCTCCAATCCGTCAAGAAGGAGAGAATAACCGTTACTTCCCTGATAAGTGGAGCCGGTAAGATAGAAGCCAAGGGAACTTTTATAGGAGCCGTATTCATTGGAAAAAGAAGTGGCATAGTTCTCACCACTATTTTTCCCATGGGCTACAACAGAAGAGAAAAGTAAACGGCGCCGAGCCATATCGAACACAAAAAAGCGTTCGGCCGTGGAAGGCAAAGAGAAATCTATCAGCGTCAGTACGTCGCGCTTACGCCCTTCAATACGCTGATAACCTGTTACGGCTTGGCGGAAGGCTTTCCAGTTGACTACGCCTTCCAGTCCCATGTCGTGGTAAAGACTGCGGCAGGCATCCGCTTCCGAAACAAGAGAAGCTGTCGGACGTTGAGATACGCCGCCTTCCTCCCGCCACATTGTACACGGAAGTAACCACAACAAACACAAAAGGATATATCGTAACTTCATTCTAGAAAATCCTAAAACGTTCGGGCGCAAAATTACAGAATTTCGTCCGAACGTCTGTCAGACAGATAGTTAAAAGTGACAAATACTCTTTCCTCTATTCAATGACAACCACTAACGCTTGCTCCACAGGAGCCCAATCAAAAATGAATTTTGAATGAGATGTGGCATTGCGTACACACATGTGTGAACGAGGCGTAGTACCCAGCGACCAACTATACTCTATCATGGCTGTACGCGGCACATTGACCGGCACTCCATGGATGTAGGCACCATTGGTGAAACGACTGGCATAGGGAGCATATCCCCCCGTCTCAGCCGAACCATCTTTCAGGAAAACCATACGCGTCTTCTTTTGCTGAACGAGATACATGCCAAGAGGAGTTTCCTGCGCATAAGGTGGCGCATGCCGACCTGTCGTGGCAGGGTTCATGCTACGTATCTTCCATTCTCCTCTGCCCGTCCGCTCCAATGTAGCAATGTTTTGGTCACGACGATCGACAAAGATGACGTGGTGAAAAACTGTAGTGTCCGCCAAGGGTTTCAGATAACGTTCAGGTACAAGCCATTCTTCTTCGAACGTAGCCGGCAGAATACGGCAAAAGCTACCTTCATGCCATTGTAGATAAGCGATGGTGCCATCACGCCCGTAACGTTCGGGAGTCAACGTATCAGTCAAAAGATAAAGAGGTACAGATTGATAACGCTCCACACCCAATGTATCGGCTACACGATGGTAGGCATTACGTACATAGCGACGCACCAGCGGAGCTTCACTATTCAAATTTCGATAATTCTGCAACACGACCCAGCGAACAGAATCCTGCTGCATGTTTTCAATATAAGCTAGACACTTACGCATCACCTCCCACTTGAAAGAACGTACCGTATCTTTATAAGGATAAACGTCGTCCAGAGTATATTTGTCGTAAAGCAGTTCTTTGGTCAATATCACATCAGAAGCCTTTAACAAAGACACTTCAGGCAAAATTATTTCTTCCCTTGCCGATAATGTATCATGTTTCTCCACCATTCTCTCCCCCAAGGTTGCCGAATCGCCAACAACCTGTGCCTCTCGCTGCCTGCCACAAGCAACCAGCAAACTAATAACAGACAATAAAAGGACAAAATGTTTCATAACAAATATTTGATTGTCAAATCAAAACAACTCTATCAACTACATTGTTCACAAAAATACGGACAGACCTTCAAGCTATACCAACCAGCTCTATAAATCTTTTGACAAATATAAAATTTATTTTGTATCTTACCAAGTTTGCAACCAAGTTGCATCCTCAAAACCTTACCTTTGTAGCAGGTAAAACAATACAAGAAAAAAGATGAGTTGCCAATGTTGTTCACACAATCACGTGCATACCGCCTGTTACAGGCAAAAAGGTTTTATAGAAGCATATGGTCGGATGATGTTATCAGGACTATTACTGATTGGAGGTATCATATTACAAGCCACAGAAGTTACCCTGTTTCAACAGAAAGGTATATCCCTCGTCTGGTATCTGGCTGCCTACCTGCCTGTAGCCCTCCCTGTATTGAAGGAGGCTTGGAAAGGACTGGCTCGAGGAGAATACTTTAACGAATTTACCCTGATGTTTATTGCAACCATCGGTGCTTTTGCCATCGGCGAATACCCCGAAGGCGTAGCGGTAATGCTTTTCTACTCGTTAGGAGAACACTTTCAGGACAAGGCAGTAAACAAAGCCCGTCGAGACATCCGTGCTTTACTCGATATCCGTCCAGAAAAGGCTGTTGTCATCCGCAACGGACAGGCTATAGAGGTCTCCCCACAAGAAGTACAGACAGGAGAAGTGATTGAAGTCAAAGCAGGCGGACGTGTTCCCCTCGACGGAACTTTATGTAATGAAAACGCCAACTTCAACACGGCAGCCCTGACTGGTGAAAGTCTACCCCGCGATATAAAGAAAAATGAAGAAGTGCTGGCCGGTATGATTTCTACAGAACGGACAGTACAGATCCATGTCACACGACCCTTTGCCGACAGTGCCTTATCGCGCATTCTACGTATGGTACAGGATGCCTCGGAGCGGAAAGCACCCGCCGAACTGTTTATCCGCAAGTTTGCCCGCGTCTATACGCCTGTCGTCACCGCCCTGGCAGTTCTTATCGTCCTGCTCCCTTGGCTCTGGTCGCTATGCGGCGGTACCTTCGATTATGTGTTCAGCGATTGGCTCTACCGTGCATTGGTCTTTCTGGTCGTATCGTGCCCCTGCGCACTAGTGGTCAGTATTCCGCTGAGTTATTTTGGAGGTATCGGAGCCGCGTCACGACAAGGCATCTTGTTCAAAGGAGGAAACTATCTGGATGCTATCAGCCGTATCAATACTGTTGTGTTCGACAAAACCGGCACCCTGACCCGAGGCGAATTTGATGTGCAAACTTGCATACCTCAACCTAGCATCAGCAAAGAACGCCTTATCCAGTTAGCCGCCTCGGCAGAACAGGACAGCACACATCCATTAGCAGCAGGCTTGATACGCTACGCCCAAACTCATCATATAAGCCTATTGTCCATATCGAATGTCGAAGAAATGGCTGGTTGCGGCATACAAGCCACCCTCGACAATCAAACAGTATTGGTAGGAAACATTCACCTGCTGGAACGTGAAGGCATTTCTTATCCGCCAGCCTTACAGAAAGTAAAAGGGACAATCGTAGCATGTGCCGTCAATGGCCAATACATCGGCTATCTCACCCTAACCGACACCTTGAAAGCCGATGCCCGACAGGCCATCAACGAACTAAAGGAGTTGAACATTAAAAAAATTCAGATACTTTCGGGTGACAAACAATCCATTGTCACTACCTTTGCACAGCAGCTAAGTATTGAACAGGCCTACGGAGACTTGCTGCCCGAAGCCAAGGTGAAACATATAGAAAACTTGAAGCAAGACAACACTTGCCGTATAGCTTTTGTCGGCGACGGCATCAACGACGCACCTGCCCTGGCCTTGAGCCACGTAGGCATTGCCATGGGAGAATGGGGAAGCGACGCTGCCATCGAAACCGCCGACGTCGTGATACAAACCGACCAGCCCTCACGCATCGCCACCGCCATCCGAGCTGGACGACAAACACGTCTCATTGTCTGGCAGAACATTCTGCTTGCATTAGGAGTTAAAATAGCCGTATTAGCACTGGGAGCAGCTGGAATGGCAACTTTATGGGAAGCCGTATTTGCTGACGTAGGGGTAGCCCTGCTGGCTGTACTTAACGCCATGCGAATACAGAAATTGATAAAATAAAAGATTATATGGAAGAAAATACTTATCTGGAGTTATTAGCCAAACGCGAAATACAACCAACCGCCATACGCTTGCTGGTATTGAAAGCCATGATGCATGCCGGTCAGTCTGTTTCGCTGGCCGATCTGGAAGACAGGCTCGACACTGTGGATCGTTCAAGCATATTTCGAACCCTTACCCTCTTCCTATCACACCACCTCATTCACAGCATCGACGACGGAACAGGTTCATTCAAATATGCCGTATGCAGCTCGTCATGCTCATGCGAAGTGAACGACCTGCACACCCATTTCCATTGTGAGAAGTGCAACCGAACCTTCTGCTTTACCAACATTCCCACACCGATGGTAAAGCTACCTGAAGGCTTCAGCCTCCATAATATCAACTATGTACTCAAAGGCATTTGTCCGGATTGTGCTGCAAAAGAACATCAAAAGGGCCTTTGAACAACTACAAGTTCAAAGGCCCTTGCTATCAGAATTCCGATATAGTGGAGCTGGAGGGAATCGAACCCTCGTCCAAACGAGGAAATCATAAGCTTTCTACATGCTTATCTCTGCCTTCGATTTTCGAATGCAGGCAAGACCAGAGCCACCAACCTGCACCTTATCCCCTAAAACTTCGCAAAGGCCGCGGAGAAAGACCTGAACTATTCCCGATTTTGCTGTGCCACTTTACCAAACGCTTCGGAACAAGAGCTTTTGAGTGACATCCCGTTTCCACCACTTTGGCGGAAATAAAGCTAATCTACTGTGCTTCGATTAAGCAGCGAGAGCATAATTTTCGTTGCCAGATAAAAGTTTGATAACTGAGATTAGAGTGGAAATTACCGACCCACTGCATGCTTACCTACCATTTCTACCCGCTGTCAAATCCAGTCAACCCCGAAGTCTTGATGCACGGTTTATAGAAATCGTGGCTACAAAGATAGAAACTTATTTTCATTTGTCCGCCTCCTCGCTCAAAAAAAATTGCGGTATGCGTAGCCGACAATGCCACAAAAAGACGCGGAAACGGACATAGTAAGTATCTTTTGGAAAATATTATCCACCGAAACGGACAATATTACCATCAAACATTAATTGAAAATGTCTACTTTTGCAAAAAACAAAAATCTGAGTATCCATGAAGAAACTGATTGTAACGAGCCTGCTGGCCGGCGGATGCCTGTCCATCCTCTATGCCCAGCCAACCAAGACAACTCCGAAAACCTATAAGCCTACCAAGACGGAAATGTACCGCAAGGGCTGGATAGACTTCAACAAGAACGGCGTGAAGGACGTCTACGAAGACCCCAACGCCCCCATCGACGCACGCATCGAGGACCTGCTCGGCCAGATGACACTCGACGAAAAGACCTGCCAGATGGTAACCCTCTACGGCTACCAGCGCGTGCTGAAGGACGACCTGCCCACACCCGAGTGGAAAGAGGCGTTGTGGAAAGACGGCATCGGCGCCATCGACGAGCACCTGAACGGCTTCCGCCAGTGGGGCCTACCGCCCTCGGACAACGAGAACGTGTGGCCGGCCTCGCGCCACGCCTGGGCCTTGAACGAAGTGCAGCGCTTCTTCGTCGAAGAGACGCGCCTGGGCATCCCCGTAGATTTCACCAACGAAGGCATCCGCGGCGTGGAGAGCTACCGCGCCACCAACTTCCCCACCCAGCTGGGCATCGGACACACCTGGAACCGGAGCCTCGTGCGCCGCATCGGCGAGATAACGGGACGCGAAGCCCGCATGCTGGGCTATACCAATGTCTATGCTCCCATCCTCGACGTGGGCCGCGACCAGCGTTGGGGACGCTATGAAGAGGTGTACGGCGAGTCGCCCTACCTTGTGGCCGAACTGGGCATCGAGATGGTACATGGCTTGCAGAAAGACCATCAGGTGGCCGCCACGGCCAAGCACTTCGTGGCTTACAGCAACAACAAGGGCGCCCGCGAAGGCATGGCGCGCGTCGACCCGCAAATGTCGCCGCGCGAAGTGGAGATGATACACGTCTATCCCTTCAAGCGCGTCATTCAGGAAACGGGTCTGCTGGGCGTGATGAGCTCGTACAACGACTACGACGGCATTCCCATCCAAGGCAGTTTCTACTGGCTCACCACCCGCCTGCGTGGCGAGATGGGCTTCAAGGGATATGTCGTGTCGGACAGCGACGCCGTCGAATACCTCTACACCAAGCACGGCACGGCCAAGGACATGAAGGACGCCGTACGCCAGAGCGTGGAGGCGGGGCTGAACGTGCGCTGCACCTTCCGCTCGCCCGAATCGTTCGTGGAGCCGCTCCGCGAACTTGTAAAGGAGGGCGGCCTGAGCGAAGAGCTGATAAACGACCGCGTGCGCGACATCCTGCGCGTGAAGTTTCTCGTCGGCCTCTTTGACGCTCCCTACCAGACCGACCTGGCCGGAGCCGACGAAGAGGTGGAGAATCCTGCGAACGAAGACGTGGCCCTGCAGGCTTCACGCGAAAGCATCGTCCTGCTGAAGAACGACAAGCAGACTTTGCCCCTCGACATCGACCGCATCAAGACCATCGCCGTCTGCGGCCCCAATGCCGACGAAGAAGGTTATGCGCTGACCCACTACGGCCCGCTGGCCGTCGACGTGACGACGGTGCTCGAAGGCATCCAGGCCAAAGTGGAAGGCAAGGCCGAAGTGCTCTACACCAAGGGTTGCGACCTGGTGGATGCCCACTGGCCCGAAAGCGAACTGATAGAATACCCGCTGACCGATGACGAACAGGCCGAGATAGACCGTGCCGTAGCCAACGCCCGTCGTGCCGACGTGGCCGTCGTGGTGCTGGGAGGCGGCCAGCGCACCTGCGGCGAGAACAAGTCGCGCAGCAGTCTCGACCTGCCCGGCCGCCAGCTGAAGCTGCTCCAGGCCGTACAGGCCACTGGTAAACCCGTCGTGCTGGTACTCATCAACGGGCGTCCGCTCTCCATCAACTGGGCCGACAAGTTCGTGCCCGCCATCGTCGAGGCCTGGTATCCCGGCTCCAAAGGCGGTACAGCCGTGTCCGACGTGCTCTTCGGCGACTACAATCCCGGCGGCAAGCTCACCGTCACCTTCCCCAAGAGCGTGGGACAGATACCGTTCAACTTCCCCTGCAAACCCTCGTCGCAAGTGGACGGCGGCAAGAATCCAGGGTTGAAAGGCAACATGTCGCGCGTCAACGGAGCTCTCTACCCCTTCGGTTATGGTCTGAGTTACACTACGTTTGAATACTCCGACCTGAAAATCAGCCCTGTCGTCATCACTCCGAACGAAACAGCCACCGTCACCCTGAACGTGACCAATACCGGCAGCCGGGCTGGCGACGAGGTGGTACAGCTCTACACGCGCGACGTGGTAAGCAGCGTCACGACCTACGAAAAGAATCTGGCCGGCTTCGAGCGCGTCCATCTCCAGCCGGGTGAAACGAAGCAAGTCACCTTCCACCTCGACCGCAAGCAGCTGGAGCTGCTCAACGCCGACATGAAATGGGTGGTAGAGCCGGGTGAATTCGTCGTCATGGCTGCCGCCTCGTCCGAAGACGTCCGCCAAACCGCTGTGCTCCGCGTGGAAGACTATGCCACACGCAACGCCCGTCTGAAAGCACAGAAGAAAGAAAGTCCCGTCACCGCCAGCACCAACCCCGAAAGTGTGCTGAACGTGCTCGACGGAAAGCCCGAAACCTACTGGCAGGGCAACAAAGGCGACTACCTGACCGTTGCCCTGAAAGGTAACCCGAAAGTGGACGAAGTGACCCTGACCTTCAGCCGCGACAACCAGCTGCCCGCCAACTTCGAGATTCAGCTCTCGGGTGGTGGAGGCCAGTTCCTGACCGTTTATTCGGGTACCGTCAGCGAGTACAACAAGCCGCATACCTATACCTTCCGCGGCACGACAGCCAGCGACCTACGTATTTTACTAAACGACGACCGGGTGGGTATTGCCGAAGTTAATTTGAAGCTACCATAAAAAGCACCTAATTAACTCTCTAGCCACGAATTGTGCAAATTAGAATAACAACTCTAATACCAAATTTTGCACAATTCGTGGCTCAGTTCTTTTGTTAATTATGGCAAAATCTATTCACGGCAAAAATAACTTAACTATCTTTGTTAAATTAAAGAAAACACTAACTAACACCCAAAGAAGCATGAAGAAAAATATATTCTTACTGTCATCTGTACTCACAATGAGCCTTTTGGCATCAGCACAAACAGAAGTTACCGTGGGAGTGACACAAGGCAAAGATTATGGAGTCACTTATATGCTCCCGCAGACTGAAATTGAAATAAAGGTACATACCACTAAACATACATACACCCCTGGCGAATTCTGTCGTTATGCTGACCGTTACCTGCGCCTTTCAGGTGTATCGGATGAACCCGAAGTCTATTGGACAATCGACAAAATAGAAACAGGCGTAGTCGGAGTACCCGACAAAGACAATGTCTATTTCGTAAAGATGAAAGACAAGACCGTAGCCCCCCTAATGGAACTGACAGAAAATGGCATCGTACGCTCTATCAATCTACCTTTTAGTGGTAAGCAAGAAAATACCCCAAATAAGTCTAAAGAAGGAAAAACAATCAAAGATGTTGATGCGCGTAGTTTCTTGACCGAAGAAATCCTGATGGCGAGCTCCAATGCCAAAATGGCCGAACTAGTCGCCAAAGAAATTTATAATATACGCGAAAGTAAGAACGCTCTAGTACGAGGTGAAGCAGACAATATGCCAACCGATGGCAACCAACTGAAAATCATGTTAGACAACCTGAACTTACAAGAACAAGCCATGACAGAAATGTTTGCCGGAAAAGAAAAGAAAGAAACAAAAATATTCAACGTCCGTATTGTACCACAAGAGAAAGAAGATGAGATAGCCCTACGTTTCTCACGCAAACTGGGTGTCGTGGACAATGACAACTTAGCAGGTGAACCGATTTATATCAGCATTAAAAACATGAATGTCCCAAACCTTTCGGCCACCGAAGGGAAAAAGAAGTTAGAAGGCATCATCTACAATGTACCAGGAAGAGCAAAGGTTGTACTAACTTATCAAGGTAAAAAATTATTTGAAAACGAACTCCCTGTAACCCAATTCGGCACACAGGAATATCTTGCACCCGTATTATTCAACAAAAAATCCACAACCAAAGTATTGTTCGACACCAATACAGGAGCTTTATTAAAAGTAGATAGAGAAGAAAACTAAATCAATCTTCATCTCAAAGCCCTCAAATAAATAAGTCCATCCTTCTGTAGCTGCACAAAATAAGCAGCTACACGAGAAGGATAAGTCTCATCTTCACCAAAATGTGACGCAAGCAGTTCAATAATTTCCTGAACAGTGCGCTGTCCGTCAATCAATCTCCACACAGCCGTTCCATGTTCCTCAAGCTGAATGCGCACATACGATGACAAAGACTTAGACAACAGCCAGCTTTGCGTCCACGCTTTACGAAAACGAGGAAGGATGAGTACTGCGTACTCACCCTCCCATTCCGTACAAATATTCCCAGCACATACAGGAATCGTATCCAAAAGATTATATTTAACTTTCCTCTCCGACATCCGACAATATCATTCTTTGATATTAGGAGCTTCCAGACCCAGCCCTTTCTTACGGTCTACAACCTTCAAAACAAACCCCAAAATCAAAGCAGCTACCCCCAGACAAGCAAGCATAACAAGCGGAGCTGTATAATCATAAGAAACAGCTGCTTCCTCAGGCGTAATCACTCCATTCTGTAAATCTGCCACGAGTTGAGGATTGGTTTTATCAAGTACCTTACCAATTAACAGGGGAAATAACCAGAGCCCAATATTCTGAATCCAAAAAATAAGGGCATATGCGCTACCAATAATTTTTGCATCAACCAACTTAGGCACACTTGGCCACAATGATGCCGGAACTAAGGAAAAACTTGCCCCCAGAACCAAAATAGTAAGATAAGCAACAATAATTCCTCCTACAGCACTTCCTTTAAGCGTAGGCAAAACAAATGCAAATGTCAAATGACAGAAAATCAGCAATAAAGAACCAATTACCAACATACTGGCAGCCTTTCCTTTATGATCAACATAATTCCCTAAAATTGGCATAATACCAACAGCAAGCAAAGGAAATACCGCAAACACAGTCTCAGCGCTCTGGCGCATATAACCCATATAGCAGAAGATAATCAACGCTATACCTGCCACAACCAATAAACCATTTTTCATGGACGCACGCTTAGAGAAATTACTAGCAAAAGCAGCAACAGCCACTACTAACATAATCAAGTATTGAATAACAGTCACTGTATTGGTGGCCCAGAAAGAGCCAGCTGGCACTTCTGTAAATACCAAATTACATTGAAGCATATTAACTGCATATTTCTGAAAAGGGAAAATAGCAGAATAATACAATACACACAACAAAGCAACCAGCCAAAAACCGCTACTTGATAGAATACTTCCCAAATCACTTATTTTAAACGGATCATCCTTTTCTTCAGCCTCACCTGTCTGCGCATCCAATTTCTTATCCATAAAGAAATAGACTATAAACATAATCAATGCAATCATCAGCAGCACTACACCAAAAGCAACCGAACGAGAAACATCAATCACTCCACCCAACTTGGCAAACATTGGTGAAAAGATCATGCAGGTAGCCACTCCTAAACGGGCAAGAGCCATCTCTGATCCCATGGCCAAAGCCATTTCACGTCCTTTAAACCATTTGACAATACCACGAGATACAGTAATACCCGCCATTTCAACTCCACAACCAAATATCATAAAACCTACAGCCGCAAATTTGGCAGACGCAGGCATACCTTCATAAAAAGGAGAGATGCCCAATTCATCAAAACCTGGAATATAATTCAAATTATTATTGAACCAAGTCTCAAGGCCACTACCTTGGAAACTCTCAGTCACAGCATACCAATTTATAACGGCTCCCACAAGCATCACTGCTCCAGAAAGGACAGCAGTAAAACGTACTCCCATCTTGTCCAAGATAATACCTGCAAAGATGAGGAAAAAGACAAACACATTCAAAAAGGTTTCAGAACCTTGCATTGTACCAAAAGCCGTAGAATCCCAACCGCGAGTAGACTGCATCAAGTCTTTAATGGGAGACAGAATATCCATAAAGATATAGGAACAGAACATGGCAAAAGCCAAGAACAACAGAACCATCCAGCGTATCCCCGCCGAATCACGTAATGTTTGATGAATTTGGGAAGTAGAATTCATTATATATCAACAGTTTATGAGAAATAAAAAAAACGAGACTGCTCCATAATAATTATGCAGCAATCCCGCTATTTCAGAAATTATAATTTTATATCAATTTACAGAGTCTGCAGGAGCATTTGCCGCAGGAGCCTCCGTCTGAGGAGCAGCTGTACCTACAGGCATATTGTACGGATTGGTTGCTTCCTGTTGTTGTGCCTGCTCCATAATTACATCACCTTCACGCACAGTAGCAGACGGCAACACATAAGCAGTAGCAATACTAAGAACAACCATTACGGCAGCCAATGTCCACGTAGTTTTTTCCAAGAAATCTGTTGTTTTGCGTACACCCATAATCTGATTGGATGAAGAAAATCCGGAAGCTAAACCGCCTCCTTTCGAATTTTGAATTAAAACAATGAAGCACATCAGCACAGATGCAAGCAACATTAAAATAACTAATAATAAATACATTTTTACTTATTTTGATTTAGCGTTAATAATCAATTTTTCCAAAAATCGGATTTGGTCTGCAAAGTAAGCATTTTTTTTTGGATAATTCAAGCTTAACTTTTTAATTATTTCAAGTGCCTTCTCATATCGGTGCTGTTTTATATAAATTTTAGCCAATGTTTCAGTAAAATAGCCATCATCCTCTCTTTCTACCACACAATCTTCACCCTTTTCTTCCTCTTCATCCTCTGTTTGATCTTCATTAACAGAAATCGGCATTGAAATCAAAGGCGAAGTACTTTTTTCCAACACATCTTCCAACAAAGTTTCTTCATCCATTTGAGGTTTATCATCATCCATTTGAGCAGTCAGAAGTGTCCTTTCATCTGCACTCATTTTGTTCAAAAAGCCATCAATCAATTCCTGACCACGTAAAGGTTGCATTTCATTCTCGACAACATCAATTGCTTTATCATCATGCAACAAATAAGCAGTATAATCCATCGAATAATCCAACTCTGACGTATGAGATTTCACATCCGGCATTTTAGCAAGAAAAGCATCAATAAGAAACAAAGTACGGTCGATTCCCGGCTCCTCTTTCCCTAAAGTAGAAAGAGACTGTTCGTTACAATTCAATTTATAGTTTTCACCTTCAATGAGATAAAACAAAGTTCGCCTGTCCGCAACATAAAGCACTGCCCTTCTTAATTCTGCTCCAAAACTCACATCATGAAGCAAATATAAATTTTTCAAGTATAGCAAACGAACGGATTGAAAATAAGGATAACGCGCAACCAATGTTCGCAATTCATACAAAGAATCCTGATTTAAATTCTCCGGATGCTGAATCCATTGTTGTAACTGAACAGCCGTCATTTTTTACCAATTAGCTACCGTTGCATTAAAGATCTGTTCTGTAATATCTTTAACCATCAACGTTATCAGATTATCCTGTACATCGGTCAACAACTGACCTGAATCATAAGTTTGAAAAGCTGAGAACTGCTGCTCAAAGTCTTCTTCATGATTAGTATTGTTGACATATCGCACATTCACCGTCAACGTAACTTTCACTTTTGAAGCAAAGCCACTAGCATCTACTGATTCATTATATTGATTATAGCCCGTAATTTCACCATCAATTTCCAAATCACCTCCAGATTTTACAATCTGTAAACGGGTCTGCTGTATAAACATATCCTTCAATTTCGTATTAAACTCCACTGCCAAAGGTGCATATACATACTCTGCCCGATTAGGGAAATCGGAAATAGAAATTGTCTTAACTTTCGTATAATCAATGGAACTAATCGGAGCCAATCCCAAAGAAATGCGGCATGAATACACAATAAAAGCCAAACAAGCACAAACAGCGATGATTCCTATCTTTTTAATCCAATCCATATTCCTTTATTTTTCTATATAAAGTACGTTCGGATATGTTCAAATCTTGAGCCGCACTTTTTCGTTTTCCATGGTGCTTCTCAAGAGCCTTACGAATCATATCCTTTTCCACATCATCTAAAGCTAACGATTCTTCCACATATTCCTCTGTATCTTGAATATCATCATCGTTCACAGAAGATGAAAGCGAGGTAGTAGGTTGAACAGCAGAATGAATAATGGTAGTTACATTCGGTTCAACAGTCGCAGGTGTCACAAGTTGAGGTTGTGAAGAAGATGTGTAGTAAGACGATTTAATACCACTCCCAGCACCGGCTGCTGCTCGTTCAGTCATAATCTCATGAACAAGTTTTTTCAACTCCGTCACATCTTGGCGCATGTCAAACAAGACTTGGTAAAGTATTTCGCGTTCACTACCAAACCCTTTATTTTCCTTATTTCCTAATAAAGCAGGCAAACGTTGTGTATTATTCTCAGGCAAATAGTTTTTCAAGATATCTGCATTAATTTCCCGATTGGTCTCTATGATAGAAATTTGTTCTGTGATATTCTTCAACTGCCGCACATTACCAGGCCAAGAATAAGCTATCAACCTCTGACGCGCATCCTCAGTCAGCTGCAAGGGAGGCATATGATACTTCTCCGCAAAATCAGAAGCGAACTTACGGAAAAGTAAAATAACATCTTCTCCTCGTTCACGCAAAGGTGGTATTTGAATAGGCACAGTATTCAAACGATAATACAGGTCTTCACGGAATCGTCCTTCGGCAATGGCCTGCACTAGATTGACATTGGTGGCAGCTACGATTCGAACATCCGTTTTCTCTACCTTGGACGAACCGACTTTGATAAATTCTCCGCTTTCAAGCACGCGAAGCAAACGTGCCTGGGTAGGCAAAGGCAATTCACCTACTTCATCCAAAAAGATGGTACCGCCATTTGCTTCGCCAAAATAACCTTTACGTTCACTAATAGCCCCAGTAAAGGCTCCTTTTTCATGTCCGAACAATTCCGAATCAATAGTCCCTTCAGGAATAGCACCACAGTTTACAGCAATATACTGTCCATGCTTGCGACGGCTGTATTGATGTATAATCTGTGGAAAGCTTTCTTTTCCTACACCACTCTCTCCAGTTATCAGTACAGACAAGTCCGTCGGTGCCACCTGCATAGCGACATCAATTCCCCGCAGCAAGGCTTCATTATTCCCTATGATGCCAAAACGCAACTTAACTTGCTGTATCTCTGCCTTCACCATATTATAAATCTGCCTCTGTTGTTGTATCCAACTTCAATTTATCACTGTCATCACGCTTCTCAAAATACAATTTCCGAAGCGGATTGGAACGAGCTTGTCGGTCACGCTGACGATTACGATATACATCAATCGCTACATAAATAGCCTGACGGAATGAATCTTCAGATGCAACACCTTTCCCCGCTATATCATAGGCAGTACCATGTGCAGGCGAAGTACGCACGACAGGAAGTCCTGCCGTAAAGTTCACACCTTCATCCATCGCAAGTGCCTTAAAAGGTGCCAAACCTTGATCATGGTACATGGCAAGTATACCATCAAAATTCGAGAATCCTCTTGCTCCCATAAAGCCATCGACAGGGAAAGGACCAAAACAAAGGATGCCTTCTTCGCCAGCTTCTTTCATGGCAGGAATAATAATCTCCTGCTCTTCTGTACCTAACAATCCTTCATCGCCAGCGTGTGGATTGAGTGAAAGAACAGCAATACGAGGTATCTCAATATCAAAGTCCAATTTCAATGAGCGATGGAATATACGTAATTTTTCCTTTATCAATTCCTTATTTAACACTGAGGCGATTTTACTCACAGGGATATGTCCTGTAACAAGTGCCACACGCAAATCATTCTTCATCAAAATCATAAGCGCCTTCTCACCCTCGCCAAGTGTTTGTTCAATATACTCAGTATGGCCTGGAAAATGAAAGCCCTTCGACTGAATTGTATGTTTATTGATAGGAGCCGTCACAATCACATCAATCAGCCCTTTTTTATATTCTTCGACAGCCCTTTCCAAAGCAGCCAAAGCAGCATGACCAGCTTCAGGAGTAGGATTGGCAAACTCTACTTTCACATCATCATCATTGCAATTTACAATACTCAAACGGTCTGGAGCTGCATCTTCTGCTGACTCTACAATACTAAAATTAGTCGGCAAATCAAGGGATTTGCGATGGTAAGCGGCAACTTTTGGGGAACCATATACGATAGGGGTACACAATTCCAACATTGCAGGCTCTGCAAATGTCTTTAAAATGACCTCATAGCCAACTCCATTGATATCACCCTGTGTAATGCCGATTCTTATCTTATTATCTTCCATTCTTATTTCTTCTCGTTAGTAATTGTATCATTGGACGCATTTTCATTCTGAAGTTCCTTCCCTTTTTCCGCCTGCTGTTCTTTAGCAGGCAAACGTAATGTATAAAGGGATGCTTCCATCTGACGAACCAAATTTCGTTTCAATTTATCTGGTGAATAAACAAAGATTTCAGAAACAATAATACGCTGATTCTTTTCATCCAAACGCATGTGGGAAACAAAGGGGCCTCCCATAAAGTCACCCTTAATACGCCATAAGCCACGTGCCTCAAGCGCATAAGCATCCTGAACAGAAATAGGCTTTACATCCGTCAACAATGTATCGGTTGCCATATACATACCTTCACGGGCACCAGGAATGTTAACTTTCATCACAGAATCGCGCTTTGCCAGAAAATATTCCTTCGTAAAAGTATCTTTATCGCGATAAGGGAAAGAATAAATCACGAAGTTCTGATCGCCTGTTGCAGCATTGGTTCCTGCCCAAAGGAAATTTTCCCCTATTTTATGGGAAGTCAATTCACCAGGCACCCATACTTCGCAATCAAACATCTTTTTCACCTCATTATATACAAAATTATTATGTTTAGTCTCCAGAACTGTAATCTGACGGTTCATTTCGGCACGAGTGAAAAAATCTATAATAGCCTCCCGATGCTCAGCCACATATATGCCAAAAGATTCTTCATCCGGTGCTTGGATAGTCAATATCGATTGTGGAAAAGCATAAACATCCTTACCATACTTCATCTTGGGTTGGGTATAGATATCACGAACATCGACCACTATGATATTGCGAATCAGCTTTAGCGTTGCATCATAATGAGCTGGATCAGTATACATAATTCTGAAAGAACGCTCAGATTGAGGTAAACCAGGTACGTCTGAATCAAGTACATCGTAGAGAGCACGACCAGCGGGACGTTCCCACATTTGTTGGTCTATCACAACCAAAATCTCATATGCCCGACCACTGGATGTAGGAGTCAACAATCCCTTGCCGCTCTTCTTACCACCACAAGATGAGAACACAGCCAATACCACAAACAGACTAAAGTAATACAAGAACCTTTTCATATCTTCACCTTTTTAAATTTCACAAAACTACAAAGAATGCCTTTATCCGCCATGCCAAAGTTAATAATTTATATTAATTCTTGTTTTCCGCCTCCCGTTTGGCAGTAGACAACATTCCACAAGCTGCAAATATATCTTCTCCACGAGAAGCCCGTATGGTTGTAAACAAGCCATGCGATGTTAAATAATCGCGAAAACGAATCATCGTGTCCATATCCGCCCCTTCCAGGTCTACACCTGGAATGGCATGGAATCGGATCAAATTCACACGACAATCCAAACCACGCAAAAGCTTCAACAGTTCTTTTGCATAAGGAACTGTATCATTTACGCCCTTGAAAACAATGTATTCAAAAGACAAACGGCGTTGTTTACTAAAATCATAGTCATGTAACAAATCTACAATCTCTGTGATAGAGAAAGCTTTCTCGGCCGGCATCAATTCTCTACGTTGCAAAGGTAACGGAGAATGAAGACTCACAGCCAAATGGCAATCGCTTTCTTCAATGAAACGCTTCAGGCCTTTACGCAATCCGACAGTAGAAAGCGTCACTCGCTTCGGACTCCAAGCGTAACCATAAGTAGCGGTCATTATCTCAAGAGCCTTCAGTACTTCATCCAAATTATCCAGTGGTTCACCCATTCCCATCATCACTACATTCGTAAGCTTGTCTCTTTCAGGCAACGAATGAATCTGATTTAAGATCTGATTGGCTGTCAGATTAGCCGAAAAGCCCTGCTTGCCTGTCATACAGAACTTACAACTCATCTTACAGCC